>JAEZXS010000168.1 GCA_023442755.1 Pseudomonadota bacterium
GGGGATTTACGCAGATTTCCACGGATTCGTTTGGCAAATGGACCGAGGTGATCGATGGGGAATGGCGTACCCGGCGACTTGCCGGCATACGAGAGGTAAGGAAAGCAGTATCCGCGGATTTCGGGGATTTACGCAGATTTCCACGGATTCGTTTGGCAAATGGACCGAGGTGATCGATAGGGAATGGCGTACCCGGCGACTTGCCGGCATACGAGGGGTAAGGAAAGCAGTATCCGCAGATTTCGGGGATTTACGCAGATTTTCACGGATTCGTTTGGGAAATAGACCGAGGTGATCGATAGGGAATGGCGTACCCGGTAATTTACCGGCATGCGAGGGTTAAGGCCTATTTACGGACAAGCCCTTATTGCAGAGCCAATCATTCCAAAGTGTGCCTTTTACAGGAAAAAATCTGCGCAAATCTGCGTAAATCCCCGAAATCTGCGGATAGTCCGATTTTCACCCGCCTCAGCTGAAGCACACGCGGGAAAACATTACGTTCCCCCACGCCGCAGTCCCAACCCAAAATAAGTCTGCGAAATCCGAGGATATTCAGTCTGTTTGTCTTTTTGAATCCGCGGATCATGCCCTCATCGAGGCGATCAGGCGCTCGAAGGCCTGCCGGATCAACTCCACTTCGGAGGGCATTATCGTGCGCAGGTCCATCAGGAAGAGGTCGGATTCGATGCGGCCGATTACAGGAGGATCGTTTGCGCGCAGCCGCTCTTCGATTCCGTTTGCACTCAGGCGGTCGGAGCGGACGGCCACTGCCCGGGTGGGCAAATCGAGGCCGGGAAGCGATCCCCCGCCGACCTGGGAAGAACTCTGACGGACCTCGATGTCGAGTACGCCGCTTCCGTCAAGCCCGCGGAGCGCCTCGGCCAGTTCTTTTGCCCGCATTTCCAGCTCGGCCGGGGAGGCCGCGATCATCCTGAGGGTGGGGATGTGTTCCAGCGCCTGCCGCTGGTCCCTGTAGAGCCTGAGGGTTGCCTCAAGGGCGGCAAGGGTCATCTTGTCCACCCGGAGTGCGCGGGTGATGGGGTTTTTCCTGCAGCGGGCGATCAGTTCCTTTTTACCCACCATGATTCCCGCCTGCGGGCCGCCCAACAGCTTATCCCCGCTGAAGGTCACGAGATCGGCGCCGGCGCGCACGATCTCCGGCACTGGGGATTCCCCGGGAATGCCGATCAGGTGGTGGTCGATAAGGCATCCGCTGCCGAGGTCCTCGATCACCGGGAGCCCGTGTTCATGCCCGAGCGCGGCCAGTTCTTCGAGCGAGACTTCGGCCGTAAACCCGATGATCTTGTAATTGCTCGTGTGCACTTTCATGAGAAGCGCCGTCTGGTCGTTAATCGCCGCGGCGTAGTCCCTCAGGTGCGTCCGGTTGGTCGTGCCGACTTCGCGCAGGGTTGCGCCGCTGGCGCTCATGACGTCCGGAATGCGGAAAGAGCCCCCGATTTCCACGAGCTGTCCGCGCGAGACGACGACTTCCCGCCCGCGCGCAAGGGTATTGAGGGCGAGGAAGACGGCTGCCGCATTGTTGTTGACCACAAGGGCCGCTTCCGCCCCGGTCAGTTCCCGAAGGATTTCCTCGGCGTGCACGTACCGCGAGCCTCTTTCGCCGCGGTCCAGGTCGTATTCCAGGTTGCTGTACGTTCCGCAGATCTCCCGGAGCCGCTCCATCGCCTGCTCCGGAAGCAGGGATCGTCCGAGGTTGGTATGGATAACGATGCCCGTGGCATTCACCACCCTGCGGAGGGTGAACGCGGCAAGCCGCTCGACGCGGGCCGCAATCTTTCCGGGCAGGTCCTGCATGGCTGTTTCGGATTCTGCGCCCTCCCCCTGCAATATCCGCTTCCGGGTCTCATCGAGAACCTGCCGGATTGCTTCCAAAACGAGTTTGCGGGGATTATGGGCGAGGGCGTCCTGAACGGCGCCGGCCTGGAGCAGGGAATCGACCCCCGGGATTTGCCTGAGAAGTTCGTTGACGGATTTATCTGACATGTGTCTGCCTCATTTTTGGCTTGAAAGCGAGAGCTTTTTTTATCGTTTCTTTTCGGTTATATTACAAAATCTCAATGATTCGTCCAAGAACACCCCCCCTTGTGCGGGCGGGTTTGTTTTTTGTGCGGCAGGATAACGGCACCCTTCCGAACCGCGGGCGGCCGCCCGGGGTCACTCTATTTCCGTGCTCCGGATGAAAACGAGCTGCAAATAACAGCGGTTCTTCGCTCTATAGTGGTTTTAGCGGCCCATTCCATGTATCCTTATACCCGAATTGGGCTGCGGTCGTCAGCAAATAATCAGGCATGAAGCATGCAAGTCGACGTTCGGTGGCTTCGAGCTTAATTTACTTTTAGGGAACATCGGGAAGATAATGGGATTTTCGACTTCAACCGGCGAACTGGACCGGCAGGATAGACTGGAAGAGCCGGCCTTTCTCAAAGCATCGTCCGAAGAGATTGCCTCTTTCCTGAAACAGACGCGCGATTCGGCGGCATTGCGGGGCACTCAGCCTTCGGCGCTTGCCTATCTCGTCTCCAGGACGGTTCTGCAGGTCCGAAAACCCCTCCTGCTGATTGCCCCCACCGACAAGGACGCCGAACAATACGCCGAGATGATTTCCTTCTTTCTCGGAAAGACGCTGGGACCCAACGGCGCGCCCCTGGACCGCAGGGTTTGGTACCTGCCTTCGCGCATGGGTCAGAAGGCGCAGTCACTGCTCAAGGGGGAGGCTACGGCGAGAAGGATCGAGGCTCTCTATGCCCTGCGCGCCGCCTCCGTCACGCCGGTCGTCGTCACCTCCGCCACGGCGCTTCTCGAGCGGCTGGCTCCTCCCGACATCTTCATGTCCAATGTCGAATATATCGTATCCGGGGAGACCCGGGACCCGGAAGCATTCACCCGGAGCCTGCTCGAACGCGGCTTCTACAGGGTTTCCCTTGTCGAGGAGTACGGGGATTTCAGCAGGCGCGGCGGCGTCATGGACATCTATTCCCCCCTGTACCGCTGGCCGATGCGGCTCGAATTTTTCGGGGACGAACTGGAATCGGTCCGCCTTTTCCATCCGAGCACCCAGCGATCCATGGGCACGCTCGAAGACGCCCTGATCCTGCCCGGCCATGAAGTCATCCTTGACGAGCGGGCCAGGCAGCGTGCTCAGAACGCAGTATACGAAGACGTACAAAAAGAACTCCTCTCCCCCGCCGCCGGAAACGTCTGGCTCGACCGCATCCAGGAAGGGCACCAGTTCGGAGCTTTTGAATCCGTCTTCTCGGTCTTTTACGAAGAAACGGCATCGTTGTGGGACTACCTAGACAGGAACTCCGTAGTGGTCTGGTCCGATGCCGTCCAGGTACGAATGGAGCTGGAGGAACAATACGGAAAGCTGTCCCGGCAATGGGAGGAAAACCGGTCCGAGACCGAGTGGAGCAGGCCGCCTTCCGAACTCCTGGTGGAGCCGGAACGGCTTATCGGGGAATCCGCCGATTTCCAACAGCTTTTCGCCAACTCGCTTTCAGAGGAAGGCGCCGCAACGGTGTTCGACCTCGGGACCTCCGCACATACGGAACTCGCCATAGCGGTCAAGTCGCACGAAAACCGGGAGCGGCTCCTGGAACCCCTGGCGACGCAGTTCCGCAAATGGATCCAGGACAGTGCGTCCATATTCCTGGTATGCTCGCAGAAAGAACGCATCGGAAGGATGGCCGAACTGCTCCAGAACTACGGCATCCATGCCGTGGCGTCCAGCCGTCCGTTTGGTGAGGAATCGTTCGAGGCCGCCATGGTGAAGGTCGTACCGGGATCGCTTCCCAACGGCTTTCTTTGGCCTGCCGAGCGACTTGCCGTGGTATCCGAGGACGAGATATTCGAAAGGCGCCCGAAAAGGCGCGCTCCGCGGCCCGTGTCCGGCGTTTTCCTCAACTCCTTCCAGGACCTCCACCAGGGGGACTTCGTCGTCCACGTGGACCACGGAATCGGCATCTACAAAGAACTGGCGCACCTTAACGTCTCCGGCATCGAAAATGACTTCCTGCTGCTCGCCTACCAGGACGGCGACAAGCTCTACGTCCCCGTCGACAAGCTCCAGAAGGTCCAGAAATACATGGGCATCGAGGGGCAGGACCCCAAGGTGGACAAGCTGGGCGGCAAAGCCTGGGAAGCCGCAAAGAAGAAGGCGCGGGAATCCGCCGAAAAGATGGCCGAGGAGCTGCTCGAACTCTACGCCAGGCGGCAGGTGGGCGAAGGCCACTCCTATTCCGCCCCGGATCCATATTTTCAGGAGTTCGAAACCACGTTCGCTTTCGAGGAAACCCCGGACCAGGTCCGGGCGATAGAGGACGTTCTGGACGACATGACCTCAACCCGCCCCATGGACAGGCTGATCTGCGGTGACGTGGGATACGGGAAAACCGAGGTTGCTCTTCGGGCCGCATTCAAAGCCGTTATGGACGGCAAGCAGGTGGCGATGCTGGTCCCCACGACGGTCCTTGCCGAACAGCACCACGAGAGTTTTCGCGAACGCTTCGCAGGATTTCCGGTAACGATTGCCGCCCTCAGCCGGTTCAAGACGGCCGCGCAGCAAAAGCAGATCCTCGAAGGACTAAAGAAGGGAGCAATCGACATCGTCGTCGGGACCCACAGACTGCTCCAGAAGGACGTGGTCTTCAAAGACCTTGGGCTGCTCATCATAGACGAGGAACACAGGTTCGGGGTTCGGCACAAAGAGACGATGAAAAAGCTGCGTTTTTCGGTCGACGTGCTGACCCTTACGGCAACGCCGATTCCGAGGACCCTGCACATGGCCCTTGCGGGAATACGGGACCTCAGCACCATCGAGACCCCGCCGCAGGATCGCCGCGCAATCGAAACCTACGTGTGCAACTACGACGAACTCACGATCCGGGAGGCCGTCTATCGCGAGTTGAACCGCAGCGGCCAGATTTTTTTCGTGCACAACCACGTGCAGACCATCTACCAGATGGCAGCCAAGCTGCAGAAGCTGATCCCGGAAGCGCGCATCACGGTGGGGCACGGGCAGATGAAAGAGCGTGAACTGGAAAAGGTCATGCTCGATTTCATTCACAACAAGGTAGACATTCTGGTCTGCACAACCATCATAGAATCGGGGCTCGACATTCCTGCGGCGAACACGATCATCATAAACCGCGCGGACAAGTTCGGCCTTGCCCAGATTTACCAGCTCCGGGGCAGGGTCGGCCGGTCGAGCGAGCAGGCCTACGCGTACCTGATCATCCCGGGCGAGCACCTCATCACGCGGGATGCTCAGAAGAGGCTGCGCGCCCTTCTGGATTTCAGCGAACTCGGAGCAGGTTTCAAGATCGCTCTGAACGACCTCCAGATTCGCGGAGGCGGCACCATTCTGGGGGCTTCCCAGTCCGGGCACATTGCGGCGATCGGCTATGAACTCTACCTGGAACTGCTTGAAAAAGCCGTCAAGGACATGAAGGGGGAAACGCAGGGGGCCGAGGCGATCGACACGGAAATAAACCTCCCGGTTTCCGCGTTTTTGCCGGAGACGTTCATTCCCGACACGGACCAGAGGCTGCTTGCGTACAAGCGGCTGGCTACTCTTGCAGAAGAACAGGCGATAGACGACCTCGCCGGGGAATGGCGTGACCGCTACGGACCTTTTCCGGATTCGGTGAAGCACCTGGTGCTGATGGCAAAGATGCGGCTCGAACTCAATCGTCTGGGAGTGTTTCGGCTGGAGGGCGACTCGGAGAATTTCATTCTCCATTTTGCGCCGCATGCGGATATTCAATCGCTGACGGCACAGTTCGAGGAGAAGAAAGTAGCTTTCCATCTCGAATCGGAACGAAAATTGAAATTGGAGATATGGGGGCGCAATTTTCCACAAAGACTGATACGTCTGAAAAGAATCTTGCAAGAAAAGGATGAACGTGCTAGTGCTTCTGATCTCCCATAATTGTAATTAAAACTGAAATTTAATATGCAGCATGGTTTACAGTTATCAGCCCTCACAGGGAGAGGCGACCTATCTTGAGCACCCGTAATAGTGCGATGGGGGAAATATGCGTTTTGGGGATATGAGAATCATTCTCTTGGCTTTCGTATTGTTCTGTGCACCTCTTCCCTGTGTTGCCGCCGATTCCACGGTACTCGACAGGACTGTGGCCATCGTGAATGGGGAAATTATCCTCTACAGCGAAATCCTCGAACAGGAAAAATGGATGGAGAAATTTGCTCCGGATATCAAACTTTCCGATCCGGAGACAAAAGCCAAGGTCGAAAAGGAAATTCTCTCCCAGATGATCCGGCAGAAGCTGACCGAGCAGGAAGTGAAACGCATGAAGATCAACATTTCCAACGCGGAGGTCGATGAGCAGCTCGAACAGGTGATGCGGGAAAACCGACTCAGCAAATACCAGTTCGAAGCCACCCTGAAGGAGAGTGGCCAGACGATCGAAAAATTCCGCGATGGGATAAAGAAGGAGTTGGAAAGAAATCGCCTGATCGAGCGGATGCTGCGAAGCAAGACCGTTATTACGGACGCTCAGGTGGACGCATTTTTGAAGAGCGATTCCGGGCTTGTGGCCGGAGAGGAAAAAATTCGCCTGGGTATCATATTTCTTCCGGTGGATTCCGCGCACCCTGCTGCCGAAGTGGAGAAAACCGGGCTGGAAATTTCCGAAAAGCTGAAGGCCGGCGGTGATTTCCGTCAGTTTGCAAGGCAGTACTCGAAGGGTCCTGCCGTCCAGGAAGGCGGCGACATCGGTTTCCTGTCACACGAGGAGCTTTCTCCCGGCCTTGCCGGCGCGGTCAAGGACCTGAAAAAAGGCGAAATGACCGGTCTGGTCAAAGGTTCGAACGGGTATTATATTCTGAAAGTTTTTGACATCGACCAGCAAAAACTCAGCAAGTCCGATCCCTCCGCACGTGAAAAGGTCCGGAAAGAGTTGTATCAGAAAGAACTCAATCGCAAGTTTGATGAGTGGGTCCGAAATTTGGAATCAAAAGCTTTCATCCAGATTTCCCTTTAACGGCCGGGTGCTCGATGAAAGAGTTGTCGAAATATCTCAAAGCAGAGCGATTGAATCGTAATGTACCGCTCGAAGTCATTTCCGAGCGGGACGGAATCAGCCTCGGCATGCTCAAGGCCCTGGAAGACGGCGACCTCGAGCGCTTCGACGCCGTGATCCTCGTCCGGGAAGCCATCCGGTCCTACTGCAAAGTCCTCGAAATAGATCCGGAATATGTCCTGCAGACATACGCCTCCGAGATCGATGCCTGCGATATCCAGCGCGCGGGAATTATCCGCTTCGGCCGGCAGATGAAGATCCTGCACAAGAGGCGTCGTATGATAAGCTTCCCGCTGTTTCTGCTTACCCTGGCCACGATCGGCATATTCTACGGCGGGACATGGGTATCGGAAAAACGGGCGAGGCTCTACGCTCCTCCTCCGGCCGGCCTCATTTCCACCCAGGAAGATTACCCGGCTGAACTGCACCAGAAACTCGCGCCATCGGCCCAGCCGAATACGGAGAAGCAAGACCAGCGTTCCCAGGCTGAATCAAAAACCGAAGAACCTCCGAAAACGGCGGAGGCAAAACCCGTCCGTGAGGCCGACCCGGTTCCCAAGGATTCCGAAAAGATAGCCCGGCGCGCCGAGAACAGCATCCTCGACGCCGAGCGGGCCATAACGGAAGCAAAGCGCAGCGCCAGTGCAGCCGCGACCGAACCGCAGGTACCGGCCCCGGCCCCCGCAGTTGCCGCACCCCAGGTTGCTTTGAGCAACTCGATGGAAGTGCTGGCCGAAGACAAGCCTGCTCCAACCACTGAGGAGCGGAAGGGACTCAAATTTGTCGTCGAAGCCGACGACAAGACCTGGATCCAGGTAAAGATCGACGACAAGGTCACGCGCAGCGCCATGCTCGGCGCCGGAGACAAGCGCGAATGGTCCGCGGAGAAGGGCATCCAGGTTGTGGTGGGAAATGCGGGCGGTATCCGCATGAAGTTAAATGACCAACCGATCAATGCTCCCCGGGATTCGGGGAAAGTCCTGCGTTTCCGCCTGCCGGAATACATCAGGGAAGCGGGATAACGGCAATTCGCTTGACATGGCGCGTTCCGCGCTGATAAGCTGCCTGCGACAATCTTCCTTTACTATCAGGTGCTGCTGCTTAAATGGGAATCCCGTTGAATTCGGGAGCGGTCCCGCCGCTGTAACGGGGACGAAATCCGCGATCTGCCACTGGGGCGACCCGGGAAGGTGCGGAGAGTAGAGTGATCCGGAGCCAGAATACCAGCCTGAGGGGTATGGAAAAACGGTACGAGGCGATGCCGTTTTGCCGCAGAGGATCGTTAAAATGGGATGCAATCCTTGAGGCCTTCGCTTCAGGGATTTTTTATTGGGGAGGCGGTTGCCAGTCGCCCTGGTCCCGATCGGCTCTCCCCTTCCTCACCGTTTTCCACACTACACGTGCCGCCCGGAAGGCCGCAACTTCCGGGCGGCTTTTCTGACGGACGCCGTTCATGAGAAAAGACAGCTCGACGCCCAGGCCCGCGATTTTGCTCGTTGCATTCGGAACCGACAATCCGGAGGCTTCCCGTGCCTTCGGGGAAATCGAAAAGAGGGTCCGGGAAAAGTACAGCGGGGTCGAGGTCCGATGGGCCTTTTCCTCGGTCACCATGCGGTCCCGGCTGGCGGCTGCGGGAAAGCCTGTCGATTCCCCGGAAACGGCACTCTCCAGGCTCATGGATGCCGGGTATAACCAGGTCGCCCTGCTTTCGCTGCATGTCGTGCACGGAATGGAGTTCGAGCAGTTGGCCCGCAATGCCGCCCAGTTTGCCGGAATGAGCGGGGGTTTTCAGAAGATACTGACGGCCCGTCCGCTTCTCGGAAACCATGTCGACATGTCCAGGGTGGCCCGAATCCTGTGCCGCAGGCACGATCCGAGGACAGAACCCGGAACGGGCGTCGTTTTCATCGGCCACGGGAATAAAAGGCATCACTCCGATGCGGTCTATATGGCCATGAATGCGCTGTGCAACTCCTGCGACAAAAGAGTCTTCGTCGGAACGGTCGAAGGCCACCCGAACCCCGATGAGCTGATTCCGGCCCTGCAGGCCGCAGGCATTCGCCGGGTGCGGCTCGTCCCCCTCATGACCGTTGCCGGCGGCCACGTTCGCAAAGACATGGCGGGAGACGGCCCCCAAAGCTGGAAATCGATACTGGAGAAAAACGAAATCGTAAGTGAACCGCTGTTCAGCGGCCTTGCCGAAGATCCCGACATAGTCTCCATATGGCTGGAACACCTGGACGAGGTTTTTTCGAAATTATAAGGCAGCCACCCGGGGATGCCGACCACAGGTAAGCGCTGATGTCCGGGCAGAAAGCCGCGAAGCAAATCGAGCCCCTCCCCGGAAGTGTACGTTTGGTATATTGTGGGAGCGGCTTGCAGCCAAGCAGACCGTCGAAAAAGCCCCCAACCCGTCACCCCGACGAACCCCGGATCGAGTCCGGGGCAGGCGTCTTGGGCCAGAAGTGCTTGAAAACACTGGATTCCGGCTTTCGAGACTATGTCATAATCCAGACAACGGGAAAAAATGCAAGCAAAAGTGGGAATAAGGCCTGGCTCCCGGCCTTCGCCGGGATGACGTCCTTGTCATTTGCCGAGTTTTGACTGCGAGAGTGGGAATCTCAAAAGCCGCCATGAATTGTGACACAGTCTCTTTGCCGGAATGACGACCACGATGATTTTAGAGTTTGTCATCAATCTGCGAGGCTGAAAGCCTCTTCCACAGTAGTCCCAGCGAGAAGCCCCTCCCCGATGGGCCGGGGAGGGGCGGAGAGGCAAGATTCGGCGCAAGCTACAGATAATATTTGTGAAAATATTCCAACACCATCCTGTGTGTGTTGAACACCGGCGCTATGTCCGAGATCGAACTCCGCATGATGGAGAGCCAGTGCTTGGGCTTGGCGTAGTAGGTGGTCACCATGTCGTCCAGGTCCTGGTAAAGATCGGCGGCGGCAGCCTCGTCGGTCTGGTCCTCGTCGTCGCCTATTGCCCAGCCGTTCACCCTGTTCCGGCAGGCCTCGCGCCACCAGCCGTCCAGCACGCTCATGTTGACCCCGCCGTTGAAGCACACCTTCATGCCGCTCGTACCGCTCGCCTCGCGCGGCCGGCGCGGCGTGTTCAGCCACACGTCCGCTCCCGCCGTCATCAGGCCGGCGACCCATATATTGTAGTTCGGCACGAACACCAGGCGCAGCTTCTTTTCATACTGCTTTCCGATATTGATGATTTCCGTTATCAGTTCTTTTCCAGGCTGGTCCTGGGGATGTGCTTTACCCGCGAAAACGTACTGAACGCGGTCGAAGGAGAGGTTGAACAGGTATTCCAGATCGCTGAAAATGAGCGTTGCCCGTTTATAGGCCGCAGCACGCCGCGCAAAGCAGATGGTGAGCAATTCTTCTGTAAAGCCGGCCCCGGAAGCCGAGTTGATGTAGCTGATGAGGCGCTTTTTCGCTTTCAGTTTGGCTTCGCTGATTTCGCTGTCCGGAATCATCGAGATGTCCCCCAGCAGCTGGGGCTGCTGCCGCCAGTGCGGGATATACTTGTCGAACAGCTCCTTGAACTCGGGGCCCGTCCAGCTCAGGTGGTGGACGCCGTTCGTAATATGCCCGATATTGAATCCCGGAAACATCTGCCGGGATATCTCGCCATGCAGCTGGCTCACGCCGTTTGCCGCCCGCGACAGGTTCAGGGCAAGCACCGTGGTGTTGAGGATGTCCTGGCCGGCAAGTTGCCTGATGTTCGCCGGCAGGTAATCGCCGAGCACCTTCGAGGCCAGATCGTAGGAAAACTTGTCGTGTCCTGCGGGCACAGGGGTGTGCGTTGTGAATATGCACTTCGAACGCACCTGCTCTTCCAGTCCCAGGTCCTTGAGAAGGGCGAGCGTCAGGAAAACCGCGTGCCCCTCGTTCATGTGGAAGGTGGTGATTCCCGGCTCGAGCCGCTTCAGGGCCATATAGCCCCCGATCCCGAGCACCACTTCCTGCGCTATTCGGGTATGCGTATCCCCACCGTAGAGGAACTGGGTGATGAGGCGATCCTCGGGCGCATTCACCGGCAGGTCGGTATCGAGAAAATAGACCGGGACGCGGCCTGATGTTCCCATCACGTTATGTTTCCAGACCCCCACGTGCACGTCGCGCCCTTCGATCTTTACCACCACCTTCAGCGGCAGAGGCTCCATGAATGCGCGCGGGTCGAAATAGGGGTAGATCTCCTCCTGCTGTCCGAACGGATTGATGTTCTGGATGAAATAGCCCCGTTTGTATAGCAGGGTAACTGCAACGAGGGGGATGTTCAAATCGGCCGCGGACTTGATGTGGTCACCGGCAAGGATGCCCAGGCCTCCGCTGTAGGTGGGTATGTTCTCGTTAAGCCCGACTTCCATGCTGAAATAGGCGATTTTCATCCGGTTTATTAGCTCCTTTTCGGAAGAGTTCTCGTGTCTGGATCATAGGCTTTTTATCACAAAATCCAGCGAATTCACAAACTTAAAAGGCGCACCCTATGATTTTCCATGTACCCGGCGAACACTACTGCCTCGCCCGCCTCATATACTGCCCATAGGGTATCGGTTTTACTTGACGAAAATTGCCCGACGCGTTATGAGGTCAGTGTCGGTACTGCGAGCATTTGAACCTGATAGGGCAGACTCCGAGCGGTTCCACCATGTATTCCCCCCCCGACATGTGCTACGGGCTCGCCAAGGCAATCTAAACACAAACTCAGGTAGGATAAATCGGGTAGCGCAAGATTTTATTAAATTCGATCTGGGTTTGTAATCTACACAGTACCGGAAGGGCGGCATATTGCATGTGCAGACCAACCAAATCAATCTGTTGAAAAGGAAATCGGGAATGTACGAGATCAAGCAAAAACAAATTCTGAGTGACGTCACCAAGCTGATGGTGGTCGAAGCACCGCAGATCGCTCGGAAGGCCAAAGCCGGCCAGTTTATCATCGTGCTCATGCACGATCACGGCGAGCGCATCCCGCTTACGATCGCTGACTTTGACAGGGAAGCCGGCACTCTGACCATGATTTTCCAGGAAGTGGGAAAATCGACTATGCAAATGGGAATGATGGAAGTCGGCGACTCTTTCAAGACGATTGTCGGGCCGCTTGGGCACCCGACAGAGATCGAAAACTTCGGAACGGTTGTCTGCGTGGGCGGCGGTGTGGGAATCGCCCCGGTCTACCCGATCGCGCGCGCTCTCAAGGAAGCCGGCAACCACGTCATCTCCATCATCGGCGCCAGGACAAAAGAACTTCTGCTTTGGGAAGACAAGATGCGCGCCGTCTCCGATGAACTCATCGTCACCACCGACGACGGTTCTTACGGACGTAAAGACCTGGTAACCGTTCCCCTCAAAGAGATTCTCGATGCACAGCCTGGAAAGGTAGCCAAAATCTGGGCTATCGGACCCGCGATCATGATGAAGTTCGTCGCAGCCACCACCAAGCCCTACAATGTCCCCACCATCGTCAGCCTCAATACCATCATGGTGGACGGAACGGGAATGTGCGGCGGCTGCCGTGTGGTCATGGACGGAGGGGCCAAGTTCGTTTGTGTGGACGGCCCCGAATTCGATGCGCACAAGGTCGACTGGAACAGCTTGCTGTCCAGGCTGGCATTTTATCGCAGTGAAGAACAGGCCGCGGTTGCACGCTGGAAGGAAGGCCACAAATGCAATCTGGACCGCGCGGTCGCGGAGGGAGTTAAGTAAATGGCTGAACTGACCAAAAAAGATCGAATGAAAATTCCCCGTCACGAGATGCCGGTGCAGGAAGCGGACGCCCGCGTGCAGAACTTCAACGAAGTAGCCCTGGGCTACACGCTGGAGATGGCCCGCCAGGAAGCCGAACGTTGCCTCCAGTGCAAAGAACCGCACTGCATGGAAGGCTGCCCGGTCGAAGTGACCATTCCCGAATTCATCGACGCCGTACGCGCCGGAGACATGGCCAAAGCCGCCGCGATCCTGAAGAACAAGAACAACCTTCCGGCCATCTGCGGCAGAGTCTGTCCCCAGGAAGTTCAGTGCGAATCGCGCTGCATCCTGGGCAAAAAGGGAGAGCCCGTGGCCATCGGCCGCATCGAACGCTTCGTCGGCGATTTCGAGCTGGCCAATAAAACGGGCAAAGTGACCAGGGCGGCCTCGACAGGCAAAAAAATCGCCATAGTCGGTTCCGGACCTTCCGGCCTGACTTGCGCGGTAGATCTTGGCAAAATGGGCCACGACGTCACCATCTTCGAATCCCTGCATACCCCCGGCGGCGTGCTCGTCTACGGGATCCCGGAGTTCCGTCTTCCCAAGAGCGTGATACGCGCCGAGATCGAAACCGCCGCCAAGGCGCTCGGAATCCAGATTCTTTCGGATCATGTCATCGGCCGTACGCTCACGATTGACGAACTGCTTGCCGAGTACGATGCCGTTTTCCTGGGCACCGGCGCAGGCCTGCCGATGTTCATGCGCATTCCGGGCATCAATCTCAACGGCGTCATGTCCGCCAATGAGTTCCTGACCCGCGTCAACTTGATGCGCGGCTACCAGTTCCCCGAATTCGACACCCCCGTGAAGGTCGGCAAAAAAGTGGCAGTAATCGGCGCCGGCAACGTCGCCATGGACTCGGCGCGCTGCGCCAGGCGCCTTCAGTCGCTTCGCGCGGCTTCGAACGGCAGCGAACAGGGCGAGGTCCATATCGTCTACCGCCGCTCCCCCGCTGAGGTTCCGGCAAGGCTCGAAGAAGTGCATCATGCCAAGGAAGAAGGAGTCATTTTCGACTTCCTGACCAACCCGATCGAGATCATCGGCGACGACAAGGGCGTGGTGAGCGCCATGAAGTGCATTCGGATGGAGCTGGGAGAACCCGACAAGTCCGGCCGCCGCAGCCCCGTTCCCATCGAGGGCTCCGAATTCACCATGGAAATCGACCAGGTGATCATGGCTCTCGGAACGAGCCCGAACCCGCTGGTCTTCGTCAACGCCGAGGGGCTCGAACGCAGCAGGCACGGAACGGTCATCGCCAACGGGGAAACCGGGCGCACCACGATGAAGGGCGTCTGGGCGGGCGGCGATGTCGTTACGGGTGCGGCTACCGTTATCAGCGCCATGGGCGCCGGCAAACGTGCCGCAGCCGACATCGACAGCTACCTGAAGGGTGACGGCTCCTGGAATTAGGCCGTACCGCTTCACCATACAGATCCGCGAAAGCCGGGGCGGCAAGCGCCCCGGCTTTCTTTATTTCCCGCGCCCCGACACCGTCGAAACCGGCTGTGTATAGGCGGAAGTCCCGGCCGCATTGTACGCCGCCACCCGGTAAGTCGAAAAGGAGCCCTCGGGTTCTGCGTCCGTCCAGGACCAGACGGAGTAGCTCCCGGACGGACCGGGGAGAGCCGGTACACGGGCGACGGCCCTGTATTCCGCTCCCGGGTCGTCGCGACGTTCGATCACAAATCCTTCCAGGCCCGCCCCGTCATGCTGCCAGGTGAGGGTCACCGATGCGGGAGTCCCGGCTGCAATGCCGAGACGAATCGGCGGCATGGGCCATGGGACAAGGGAAGCTGCAAGTTTCGCGGATAGCTGCATCGCCGGAATAGCTTCATCCCAGTTGTGAAACCCCATGCTGTTTTCGGCCTGCGCGTAGTACTCCCACCTGAAGTGCGCTTTTTGATGGTTCTCGATCGCCTGCGTAGGGACGGATTCTCCCGTGCTTATGTATTTGAGTGAATTGACCAGCGCGGCCTGCGTTTTCTCCTGCTCATAAAAGAACCAGTCCTGGATGTTCTTTATATTCGCAAGCAATGCCTGATTGCTCAGGGGTGGAGCCCCGTAATGAGACATCATCCCCCGGCCCGTCATTCCCATGCCCCGGTTTATCCCACCCCGCATACCGCACCCCATGTGATGGCCTGAGTGACACCTGGAGCAGGGCGCTATGCCTTCCGCGCGGATGTATTTGATGGGCGAGGCAAACCAATGGCTCGTGTAGACCGTGCCATTAGGCCGTGCAATATCGATCGAATGGCAGTCCGTGCAGGTTGCGCCCGCCCGGTACATTCTGCTGTTCCAGAACACCTCCGCTTCGGGATGCTGGCTCTTGATCAGGGGCTGGTGAATGGGGAAAAGGCTTCCTGCGGGAAAATAGCCGTCCCGGCCAGGGTCTTCGGTTTGCCACGGCCTTACGCCTTCTCCATGCGTGAAATCCTGGTTGTATTGGAAAAGGAGCCTGTATTCGGCTTCGACCTCGTCGGGCTTTCCCCAGGGAAAGAAATGCCGGTTGACCCTGTCGATGCTGCTGTAACCTCCGACATATTCCGAATGGCACTGAGCGCATACGGCAATGATCCGGTCCTGCCGGCTCGCTTCCCGGAGGTTCCGGACCTGGCTTCCCGATGCGGAATACGGGTTTATTCCCTTACGCCCGATGGCCCAGATGAGGGCCTTCTGGACTATGCGAAGCCCTCCCGAATGCGGGTCGTGACACATGTTGCAGAGCAGGCCTGCATCCATGGAAGGTTTATTTATTACCGGGTCGAGGCCGTCGAAGGCGAGCGCCTCCAGGGCTGCCCATATGTAATTGCGTGCTTCGGTCTGTTTGACAGGGTCATCGGAGTCGCCCGTTGCGGTTGCACCGGGGTACTCATAGCTCGAATAGATGCGTCCGTCCGGAAGCAGCACAACCGATTTGACCCGGGAAGGCGAGTTTGTATCGGTGTTGTCGACCAGCACCGCGATCTGCGTCCCCGATGGAATCTCTATGGACTCGACGGGCGGATTCTGCCACAGCTGCATGTTGCCCGAGGATACTTTCCTGCCCTGCCTTATCGTTCGGAACCGGGCGGGATAGCCGGGAATGCCGCTCATCCCCATGTAATAGGCGACCTTCGTGCCATGGCATGTCAGACACGATTCCCCACTGGGTCTTTTCGTGGACTGCGCATCTATCTGGTTGTATTTCATGGCCCTGTTTTCATGCGTGTCCATGACGAAGACGTTGCCGTCAATGAGGCTTCCCCAAAATGGGAAATGGATTGTTACCGGCCATGCGTCCGGCACATCGCTGCTGCCCTTGTAGAAGGTTTGCATGGGAACGTCTTTCAGAAACGACCGGCACTGATCGGGATGACACGAGGCGCAGCTCTCCATGTCGAAATGCACCTGTGCCACCTTGCCGTCTTTTCCGCATTCGGCTGCGCCTTCATGGCACTTCTCGCAGGCGATCGACGCATGCATCGAGTTGGAAAGCAGATCGACCGCAGCCGGGTGGCACCGGGCGCATCCGTCCCTCCGCCCGTCAGCTCCTGTTGCCCGGCTGAAATCGACCTGCAAGGCTGCGAAGAGAAAGAGCAGCGCTAAATATTGGGGCATTCTCCGCATTGGCGACATCCCTTCCGAATCCTGTACGGATGAGCTCGACGTGAAAGGCAGGAGCTGTCCAGCCTTTCACGTATCGATCGGAGGCGCTAATGGCCCGTACCATGAGCCGGGGGAGAGAAAATGCTGAACGGCCAGCCACCGCAGGTCCAACTGCCCGGGTTGGAAATGGATGCGCACTCGGGGAGAACATGCATATGGCCGCCGGCGCCCTTGGGCACCCTGAAAAGGGCATGGTCAACCAGAAGATACTGTCCGGGAACTAATGCCGACATCTCGAAAGTTGCTGCGGACCCCGGCGCGACATACACGGTCTCTTCGTTCAACTCGGGAGTTTGTTTGCTTCCTTTGATAACCCGGTCGAAAATCTGGCCGATAATATGAAAGTTGGAACCGATGTTAGGGCCGCCATTGACGAAAAATACCCGTACATATTGCCCGGGGCGCGCCAGCATTGCTTCTCCCTGAATGGACGCATCGGTGAGCGCGTTCTGGTGCCCATTGAAAGAAAAGATGTCCGGGTGCTCATCCGAAGCCTTTTGCATATCCAGGTTGAAGAAAGGAGAGGTCGAGATAGCCGGATCAATGACAATTTCATTCGTGGGATACCACTCGGTCTGCCCGACGTAGAACTCCTTCACCTCCATCCCCTCCACAAACTGGGAAAGTCCGCCGCGGGGCTCAACCAGGATCAAGCCGAACATGCCGTGCGCAACATGCTCCCAAGGCATTCCCTCCCCTGCACAGTGGTAAATGAAGGCTCCCTGCCTGAGGGCAGTGAACTGGAGCGTCTTCGTCATACCATCCGGCTGCACGTTTGTAACCGCTGCACCGCCGCCTGGCCCCATTACCGCGTGCAGGTCTATGTTGTGAGGCTCGATGTTGGGAAGATTACTGGTCAGGTTGATGACGACCGTATCCCCTTCCATACAGCGAATCATGGGACCGGGAACGGTTGGTTTGCCTATCGGCTGTCCGGTTGAATCCGCCGGAGCGAAGGTCCAGAACAGGTAGGCCTTATCTTTTGTGAGATGGGCAACCACCTCGACCGCGGCGAGATTAACCACTATGGTCGTCGGGTTGGTGCGACCGCATACGGGGGTCCCAACTTCGTTGGGATTTTTTGCCACGTCGGCAATTATGGGAACCACGGCTCCGGCCTGTTCGATTCCTGCGAGAAACGCCATACAGCCGAAAGCTGCACACAATGAACTCAAAAATATCTTCCTCAAGGTTCTCATAATTCGACCTCCTGTCAGTGCTGTCCGGACCCGGTATGAACGCCTCCGGGGCCTTCGTTAATGGTGGGTGCAAAAGCCTGACGTCCGGTAGACCAAGAACTGTGCCAGTGTGAAAGCCGGGTGAAATGTCCGTGATTTCGCAAAGAAACAGTAGGTTAAGAGTTGAAGAAGCAATGATGGGGAGGAGCGGGAGTGTGGCATTCCCCGGTTCTGCCCTTGGGAAACCGGGGAATGCCACATACCCGCTGAAGGGAAATCAGGGCTGCAGTTCGAGCATCTCTTTCACTATGCCTAGGAGCTGCGCCTGAGAAACAGGTTTTGGAAGGAATGCGGCCGCACCGAGTCTTTCCGCGTCCGTGAGC
>JAEZXS010000252.1 GCA_023442755.1 Pseudomonadota bacterium
GGTCAGTGAAGACGATATCCTGGATTGTTTGAAGGAATTCACCAACATGGTGGGTGGGGGCTACCATGCACGCCTGGAGGACCTGAAGTGGCAATTGGGAATTCCAAGCGCCGCGAGAAACGGGGCAAACGGGGAGGCTGAGCCCTCCGGAGATAAGGAAGCATTATGCTTCAGTTTTTTTGATGAGCCCGCAGGTTCGGCGATGCTGGATTTTCTACAAGTGAAGAGCCTTCCTTAGTGGTGCGTAGGCGTCAAGATGACTGATAATTTTTACAATCAGGCAGACCAATGAAACAAATAAAGGTGCTCATAGTCGATGATTCGGCAATCGTGAGGAAGATATTCTCCCAGGAGCTGTCCAAGCACGATGACATTCTCGTGGTTGGCACCGCCCCGGACCCTTACGTTGCCAGGGATAAGATCGTGAATCTCAAACCCGATGTCATTACGCTCGACATTGAAATGCCCCGCATGGATGGTTTGAGTTTTCTGCGCAAACTGATGAAGTATTATCCCGTACCCACGATCATCGTCAGCTCACTGACTCCCGCCAACAGTGAAATGGCCCTGGAGGCCATGGAGTACGGCGCGGTAGAGGTCCTTGCAAAACCGGGGGGCTCTTACGCGGTTGGGGACATGAGTGTCCAGCTCGCTGAAAAGATTCGCGCTGCGGCGAATGTGCGCATGTCCGCGCCATCGAGGGTTCCCGCTCGGGTCGCAGCCGGCCCCGTAGCCAACATGGCGCTCAAACGCACGACGCACAAGGTGATCGCCATGGGAGCTTCAACAGGGGGCACGGAAGCGCTCAAAGCCGTGCTCATGCAGATGCCGCCGAACGCTCCCGGTATTGTCGTAGTTCAGCACATGCCTCCGCGTTTCACGACGGCGTTTGCAAACAGGCTCAACTCGCTTTGCCAGATCGAGGTCCGGGAAGCAAAGGATGGCGATTCCGTTCTGCCGGGAACGGCCCTGATTGCGCCGGGCAACTTCCATATGCTCCTGAAGCGGGTCGGCGGAACGTACCATGCGGAGATTAAGAACGGACCGCTGGTATTTCATCAGCGGCCTTCTGTCGATGTCCTATTTCATTCCGTAGCACGCTTTGCCGGGGCAAACGCCATAGGCGTCATCATGACCGGCATGGGCAGGGACGGGGCAGGTGGGCTGCTGGAAATGCGCAAGGCGGGAGCCCATACGATTGCCCAGGACGAGAGCAGCTGTGTGGTGTTCGGAATGCCGAAGGAAGCGATTCGAGCGGGGGCCGCAGAAGAAGTCGTTTCTTTGACGGAAATACCCAATGCCATTTTTAAACTTCTTAATTCTGAAAAATAGCCGATTAATGGCACAGTACATGGAAACACATCAGCCGATGAACAATCGCGAAGTAATTGGGATCGGATTTCGGCAAGAGGAGGTAGCAGTAAAATGGCGTACAAGGATCTCACAGTCCTCGTAGTTGATGATTTCTTGACGATGCGGCGCATTGTAAAAAAGATCCTCCGTGACCTGGATTTTCAGAACATCATAGAAGCCGAGGACGGAACGGCCGCGGTGGATGTCCTGAATACGAACAAGGTGGATCTTATTGTTTCGGACTGGAATATGCCCAAGATGACCGGCCTCGAATTGCTGAAGCATGTCAGGGAGAACGAACAAACCAAAGATATTCCCTTCCTCATGGTCACGGCAGAAGCCCAGAAGGAAAATATCGTGGAAGCTGTCAAGGCAAAGGTGAGCAACTACATTGTAAAGCCTTTCACTGCAGCTACCCTGGAAGAGAAACTGGCGAAGATAATACCCCGGTAGGAAATTTGAAAGAAGACCCGGCTGAGCCTGCCCGCTCGCGAGAACCTGCCGTTGCTCCATTCCGGCGGGTATCGTCAACGGTGCAGTGTTCCAGTGGAAAACCGGCCGGCCTCTCTTCCCCAATCCTTTTATCGGGTTGCCTGCCCGGGTGCTCCCGGGAATTCGTTTGTAATCTCTTGTTTGCTTTGGCGATATCAAACATGTTGCGCGAGGCCGCGAATCGATGGAAACAATACTAAACCAGCTAGCCAACGGGGTGATTGATGGCCCGGACGATCTTATGGGGATTGGCGATTGCCTCAATCTCCTGGATGATCTCGAGCATACCGGAAAAGTGTCAGCCTCCCTGGGGAACAAAATCACCAGACTGAGGCTGCTGTTTAAAATGCTGATTCTGGAAGAATCCGCCGACCCGGGAAAAGACTGGCGGGAAATCCGCCAGATCGTTGATCAGATGCAGTCCGGCGAAGACGGAGATGATGCGGAAGATGAAAGCCCACCTCGAACCGTGCAGGAGCCATCCCCTCCCGACGATGATGACGATGATGAGTTTTTCAGCAAACTCGTTGCAGATTCGGAAAAATACGATGCGGACCAGAAGGCTGAGAAGCAGGCAGAATCGGGAGGCAGTCTGAGCACCCCGGACGTACTGTTCGAAGCGAGTGATTCTGCGGAATCCATTGAGCAGCAGGACCCCGAATTGCTCAAGGACTTCATCGAGGAGTCGAAAGAGCACCTGTCATCCATCGAACTCAACATGTTGTCTCTCGAAGCAAATCCGGACGACAGCGAGGCCATAAACGCCGTTTTCCGGCCTTTCCACAGCATAAAGGGTGTCGCGGGATTTCTGAATCTCAAAGAGATTCATATGCTCAGCCACGAGGTCGAGAATCTCCTGGATTCCGCCCGGTCCGGCAAGCTCGCGGTTACCGATTCGGTAATAGATATCGTCCTCACGGCGGCAGATATTCTGAAGGCCCTCCTGGCCAAGCTCGAGAACCCGGACCAAGAGCCCGAGGGAGGCATCACTCCGCTGGTTCGGAATTTTATCGACCGGGTGAGAACTTTCGGCGGGGATCCGGACTCTTCCGGCGGACTTCCCATCAGAAAGGTGGGACAGATCCTTGCCGAGCAGGGTGTGGTGGATTCGGGCAGTCTCGATGAAATCGCCGAGCGCAGCAAGTCCGAGGGCAAGAAGATAGGTGAAACCCTTATCGAGGAAGGTATCGCGAGTCCCCGGGATGTTTCGAAAGCTCTGCGGGAACAGCGGCATAACCTCGAAGGGGCTGCCTCGGTCAGAATCGACACGCGGAAACTCGACAACCTGGTCGATATGGTAGGCGAACTGGTGATCGCCCAGTCCATGGTTCTGCAGAACCCCGAAGTCAAGGCAATAAGGGATCAGAAGTTCCAAAAGGATAGCGTTCAGCTCAACAGGATAACCGCTGAACTGCAGCGCATCAGTATGTCTATGCGAATGGTGCCCATCAAGGCAACTTTCCAGAAAATGATCCGCCTGGTCAGGGACCTTTCCAAAAAGTCGGGGAAGGAAGTCACTCTTCTGATGCAGGGCGAGGATACCGAAATAGACCGCAACATGGTCGAAGAAATCTACGAACCGTTGGTTCACATGATCCGAAACTCCGTCGACCATGGGATCGAGATGCCGGAAGAACGTCAGAGAACCGGTAAGGACCCCACGGGAACCGTTACGATTTCCGCGGAGCAAAAGGGCGGAAACATCGTCATCGACATTCGTGACGACGGAAGGGGACTCGACCGGGAGAAGATTCGCGCCAAGGCGATAGAGCGCGGGATCATAAGCGCCGCGGATCAACTGGAAGAGAGGGCGATCTACGAACTGATTTTCCATGCAGGTTTCTCTACAAGAGACAAAGTCACGGAGGTCTCCGGCCGTGGTGTCGGAATGGATGTGGTGAAAAAATGCGTCGAACGTCTCCGCGGGAAAATGGAGATTGCGAGTGCATACGGTAAGGGTTCCCACTTCCAGCTGAAGCTCCCTCTGACCATGGCCATCATAGACGGTATGGTTATTCAGATCGGGAACGAGCGATACATCGTCCCCACGATTGCCCTGAAGGAATCCCTCAGGCCTGCCAAGGATTCATATTTTACGCTGCAGGGCAAAGGAGAGATGGTCAAGGTCCGCGAGGCCCTTATGCCTCTCGTGCGCCTGCATGCCTTTTTCGACGAAGAGCCCCGGTATCGCAATCCGTGGGAGGGACTGCTGCTGGTGGTGACTGAGGGCAAGAGTTCCTACTGTTTGTTGGCCGATGAAATAGTTGGGCGCCAGGAAGTCGTGATCAAAAGCCTCGGGGGAATGTTCCGCCATCTTCATGGGGTATCGGGTGGTGCGATCCTCGGGGATGGAAAAGTTGCACTCATTATCGATGTAAAAGGCATCATCAGTCTATACGAGGAAAAAGCCAATGATGGGAGTGGAAAAAGAAGATTGGAGTGAACTGATTCGCTTACTGAAAGAGACGGATGCAAGCATCACGGCTCTGAATGGCGAGAATTTCGACAGCGAAATCGTTCGCTCCCGGCAGTCTCTGAAGTCATTCCACACAACGGCAGCAATGCTGGGGCTGGGTGAACTGGAAAAAGCCGGCATCGAGCTGGAGAAATACCTGACCACCCAGATAGAGTCTCCGGACAATGTTGATGTTGTTTCGTCTTTCGGGTTTGCGGTCAATACTTTGATCGATCAGATGCACGGAGCCGAGAACGGCGATGGATCCGATCGCCTCGATATAACAGAAGTACTCGAGATCCTGGGAGCACCTGCGGAAGAGGAGAGCGTCGCAGCGCCCGCCAAAGTCGAGGCGCCGCCCGAGCCGGTAAAGGCGGAAGCTTCGCCCGCCCCGGCAAAAGAGGAGGTGCAGCCTGAGCCTGCACAGGCTGGTGGAGACGCATCGCTGGTGCCTGTAGCCGACGCCGTGCAGAAATTCTCCGACTTCATCGCCGTCAGCCGGCTCGAGGGGTTGGTGAAGAGCCTGGGCGGTGAGCTGGTGGTCGACCAGAATGGCGGCAGCAGCGGAAAATTCAGCCTGACTTTTTCCGGATCCATGGAATCGCTCAAGAAATTCGAGGACCTGCTCTCATCGGAGGTTTCCGCCCGTGGGGCCATGCCGACCCCTTGGGACGATAAACTGGACAAGATCATGGCCAAGGGGCAGGAGTTCATGGATGCGCTGTCGGGCGGCAACGTGATCCGAGCCCAGGAAATTCTGGCCAGCCTTGCCGATCAGCAGCAGGCCCAGCCCGGCCTGTATAAGGAAATCGGAGGGCTCGCCCGGAGCCTGCATGAATCGATCCGCGGTTTTATCAACACGATGGATCCGTCCCTGAAGGAGATAGTCGAGGACCAGATCCCCGATTCGGGATGCCGCCTCGAACACATGCTCAAGATGACCGAGAAGGCTGCCAATACGACGCTCGACCATGTTGACTCCATGAATGAGCGCCTCAATGTCGAGAAGAACGATATTGCCCGGCTGCGTGAGCTTCTCTCAAACCTCAAGGCCTTTGGAGACAAGGCGCAGAGCAAACTGGACGAGAGCGGAGAAATCCTCAAGAAGCTCGATGAGTCCAACCGCGCTCATAGCGACGATCTCGGGGCAATTTTGACCGCCCAGGATTACCAGGATCTGAGCGGCCAGATCATCCAGAAGATAACCAAGCTTTTGAAAGAGCTGGAACTCAAGCTGGTCAACGTAATCCGGACGTTCGGCGCCAAAGTCGAAACATCGAAGAAGAAATCCGAAGAGGAAGAGCTGCTCTACGGTCCCGCGCACGATGATAGGGAAAACTCCCTGCATTCCCAGGACGATGTCGACTCGCTGCTCGCGGAATTCGGATTTTAAAACCTCTCAAAATATATGTCGGAGGCGGGGGCTGAAGCGAATTTCGCAGCTCCCCGCTTCCCGGTTTAACAAATCTCACGCGATTTCAAGCACCTGCCAGAGCGAACTTCTTTACCTCATCCGGAAGAATCTCGGTTTTAGACTTCAGGTTTTTCATAACTCCTGCAACGATCCCCTCGAAGCTGCCGTTTAGTTTCAGGAAAGTCCTGTTCTCGTCAAGGAAAGGATACCCGGCTGCCAAAAACTTGCCGCCCCCCTCAACGATATCGTGGACGGCATGGGCAATGTGGAGAATTCCCACGTTTTCGGCGTACTGCGAGGGCATCTCCCGCGGAACGCAGAATCTGGCGTGATCCTGGTATTCAATTGTCTCGCAGATCACCCGCGGGATATTCCACTTCTCGAGCAGCATTGCGCCCACCTTGCATGGATTGAGCATTTGTATGAAAAAGCTCAGCTTGGGATTTTCTTTCTCGATCAAAAGAATCGTGCTCTTCCCGATGTCGTGCAGCAGTCCGATGGTGCTGAGAACAGCGGCCCGTTTCTTGTCAACGAGGTGACAGATTTCGAGCGCAATGTAGGAAAGAATGAGTGAATGCTGGTGGACCGCCCTGAACCGGTCGGTATCCGGCATTATCTTGCGCACGCCGCTTGAAATAAGTATCTGGTATACCTCATTGAAACCGATGAGCATGATGGCATAGTAGAGGTCGGAGACCTTCTGGCGAAGTCCGTAGTTGGCCGAGTTGACCGTTTTGAGCACCTCGCTGACAAGGGAGGGGTCCTGCTTCGCCAGTTCCGTAACGCGTTTTGCGGAGATCTTTTCACTCAGGAGCATTTGAAACATCTGGGCGACATGGATGGGGAGGCGGGGAATTCTCTTCATGAGGCCCAGGATCAATTCGGAGTTTTCGTACTTCGACTTTCGATTTTCGTATTCTGAAAGGAGACTTTTGGAGATCGAATCTCTCTTCAGTCGATCCGATGCGAGCTGTTTTCCATTTTCCAGCGCCCGGGAATTGAAATAGGCGGACATGAGCTTCAAAATACCGGTGTGCTCACTCCGGCCGAGAGTATCCAGGGCGGCTTCATGCAGGTAGAGGACGCGCGAAGCTTCACATGCCCGAATGTCCTGGAGCGAAGGATCGGAGTCGAGAGCGGTTTTTCCCCATATCAGATCGCCCCGGCCGAAACTGAGCCAACCGGGAGACCTTCGCATTCCTGTGCTCCGGAAGGCCCCGTTCAGTACGAGAAAAACGCCCCGCGTGTTCATCTCTCTTGTCAAAAGAGGTTGCCCCTCTGACAGCATCTGTATTCTGCCGATGTTGAAAAGCGCCACACGCTCTTTTTCGCTGAGCATGGCATCGAAGCCGTATGTGTCGGTGTTCTTCCCGGTTTGCATTCCCCACCCTTCAGTGAGAGACGATACGTCCTGTTCCACCGCCGGATTGAAACGGAGTCCGTTACATATAGCAAGTTGAGTGCCATGGAGCCGGTGTTGAAATCGTTATGGTTTTGCGGAGGAGACGGAACAGAGGCAGGAGGGCGATTGGGAGCCTGCAATGGCGAAGGTCGGCACGGCAGAGGCAGCCTTCGCCATTGCGACGCATGAGGATTACAACTTTTCCCAGGACAAAGTTAGCTGCCAGTAGGAAGATGCTTTACCCTGGTTTTCGAACCCGATGATTTTGACCAGATAGAGGCTCTTGCCATCCGCCCCTTCAAGCGCAAAATAGTCCCCGGCCGAGGGTGCATTGGCGGAATTGCCCCATTGTGCCCTGTTCTGAAGAACGGAAGCATTGGGTTTGGCCTTCCCGCATTCTTTCAGCTGCTTGGCGCCGATTGCGCCGAGTTGGAAGGACATGGCGCCCCTTCTTCCTGTGTTGACATAGAAGGAAATGTCGGCCTTCGGGTCGCCGCTCTTCATGACGGCGTGAGAGGCGAAGTTGTAGCCTTCATAGACTTTGAGAGTAAGTGTTTCGGCCGCGGAGGCCGGAGCGGCTCCGGTCAGGATAAGAACGAAACAGACGACCAGACCCAAGGCAGACAAACCAGTCAGAAAATGCATTTTCATTCTTGCCTCCGTCGATGTTGTGAAGCCCCACGGTCGCTGAGCAGCCGGTTGATTGTGGAGAGTTCGATAATAGGGGAGCCCGTTCAGGACGGCAACCGAAAAAGGGGCGGAACTGTTTTGGTTCCGGGATCCTAATATGCCTTGACGAACTGATCGTGTCCTATATAGATAGAGTGCAGCCGGATTTTTCGCATGATTACCGGATCAGTTTCATTCGGGAGGAGATTTTTATCGTATGAGCGGTGTTAATAAGAAGAATGCTTTGTTTGGCGCCGGCTATGGGCTTTTTCTTGTCGGCGCACTCATATTTCTTGCATTTCATTCGGAATACTTCTTCCCGGTGATGCGGGTCGCGGGGTGCCTGGCGATTCCGGTTCTGATACTTGGATTTTGGCGAAGGAATACATGGGCGATAGCCTTTGGGGCTACGCTTGGAATCGGTCTGCTTTTCTTGGGAATCGAGGCCTTCATGGTCTACAGGGACCTGTCGAGCGCGTCGATCGATGTCAGCTATGAAAAGGTGATGAGCGGTCTGGAAGGCGAACTTAACCGGGAATACCTGGATCGGGATGAGGCTCTTTTCGGCGTGATGGTGCGCCACCGATCGGGAGCGTCCCGGGGGTTGGCCGTTACAGAGACGCCGAAAGGGGTCGTGCGGGCTGCGATGACCTTCTATCTCAAAGAGAAAAAGCAGATTGACGGAAATGACATGGACATTGCCGCCCGGTTTCTGGGCAATGC
>JAEZXS010000284.1 GCA_023442755.1 Pseudomonadota bacterium
GCTATGTTGAGGTAAGGCCGCGAAGGAAAAGATTTTCCTTAGGCAGTGTTGCTGCGGGAGCGCCTTCCAGCCGCGATGCGTTGTCATCGAAGGTGCGCGTTGATTCTTTCCCACGCGAAGGCGCGAATCCCGCGAAACGCGGGAGCGAAGAAACGCCAAGGCGCCAAGTTGTTTTTCTCGTTTCGCGCACTGACTCGTGCCGGCATTTTTGTGAGTCAGCTTTCGCAAATCCCCCGAAGGACAGGGGCAAGGCGCGAAGAGAGGCGGAAACAAAGGGCACATCCCTTTTGTGGGAGCGGGGTTCCAACCGCAATGGGTTTTCGCCGGCCCGTGGGATTTGGTTTTTTTCCGGCATCCGACCCTTCTTGACCTGGCCGGTTCTCTATCGGAGGACTTCCCTGTAAAAATCCAGCACCTTCTGGGTGTAGGGTCCGGTTTTCGGAGTGTGGTATTGCTCGGGGTCGCCGGTCATCCACCAGGAAGCGGCTCGCCGTACGGCGATGGACTCGTCGTTGCACAGCGCATACTGCTCGCGCAGTATCTTCCCCATGATGCAGGCCAGGACGTCACGGGCCGCAATCGGGTTCGCTTCGAATTCCGCCGGCTCCATTTCCCGTCCCGTACAGCGCTTGGACCACCTGACGATATTTTCCCACCTGATCTTCCAGTCACTGTAGAGCCCGTCATTGGGATTTCCGGTATTGGGAGCGGACAACCGGAGGGCTTCGACCAGCGCATTGACCTGCGGATCGCCGATCTGGGCCCGTGCAGGCGCCGTCCAGAACAGACCGGCAGTAAAAAACGCGGCAATTACGAAAAGCCGCATATCAATCCTGATCGATACAGGCATTGGAAAGATTCCGATATTCATCAAAAACTCCTTTTGAGGCGCCGGACGCCGACGTATTTGCTTCCGAATGATTATGCGAGCGGCCGCGCAGGCTTCAACTCCTGTGCTTTGCTGCCCGTTTCGAGCCTTCGGGCGCGCAGAACTTGCCGCCCGCATGGATATAGACCAGGCTGCCGCCCTTTATACGATTGATTACCGACTTTGCCGCTTCCGTCGGGATTGCCGGACACCCCAGGCTTCGCCCCAGCCGGCCTCCATTGGCCCTGACCGTGCGCCCGCTGACGTAGTTGGCCCCATGCATCACGATTCCCCGTCTGAGCGCGTTGTCGTTTACCCCTTTATCCAGGCCGTAAAGCTGCAGCGAAATTCCGTGCTCTCCCGAATATGCCCGGCCCGTGACGAAGAACCCGCGGCAGCTCCGGAAGGATTCGGGCCGGTTCGAAAACGCCGTCGCATACGCCCAGCCTGAATTCCTGCCGTGAGAAACCAGGTACTTTTCAACTCTGCCCGTCGTCATGTCTATCAGGTACATCCTCTTGACGCTCGAGGGCTTGCTGTAGTCGATGATGGTCAGGTACCGCCTGTTCTTGACCGCTTTCCTGTAGGAACGCAGGTGGGCAATGACGCTCGAGAATGCATCGGCATCTTTCGCAGGTCGATTGCGCACGGTTTTCTCGCGGGCAGGTGCTTTGTCGGCCCCGTGGCCTGACGAATGGCGGCCGCACCAGGCGTGCAGCGGCATCATGGTCATGGCCAGAAAGATGATTCCCGTCAGAAGAAGTGGACGCCCAATAAAGAAAAACGATCGAAAGTTCCCGAATAGCCCGGGACGCTTCCGTTTCTTTTTCGAAAGATTGAAAGTAAGCATAAGAATCCTCGCTAGCCCGGAGCCTGACGGCTCTCATTCGCCGGGGAAACTTTACAATAGGCCAATCCTGTTCGCAATATCGCGGTTTACATACTGCGTCTCTGCAGAATTTTCCAACCACAAAAAGAATATCACTGCCTGGGAGTCCCATTTTTATGCTCGATTCGCTGCGCCGGTGCCGGTCCGATATTCGATGGCACAGGGCGCCCCCGGCACCCGGGCCTTTGCGCCCATGCCGGTCAACTTCAGGTATTTGAAAACCCGGGCTGCTGTAGAAAAGCGGTCTCACCGCAGGGCAGCAGGATTTCCGTGGGAGGCGGTTTGCAGCTCCTGCTCATGACGTCATGATTTCATGGTATCACGACATCATGAAAGCATACGGCTATGAGTACATGAAAACGTGAAGGGCCCGGCAAGACTGCGCAGGGACGGTATCGACCGGGAACAGCCGGAGCGGCAGGGGCGTCTGCACCCCCCCGGCTTTTGCGCCCATACCGTAAACTTCAGGCATTTGAAAACCCGGGCCGCTGTAGAAAAGCGGTCTCACCGCAGAGCAGCAGACTTTCCGTGGGAGACGGTTGGCAGCTTATGCTCATGGCATCATGATTTCATGGTATCACGACATCATGAAAGCATACGGCTATGAGTACATGAAAACGTGAAGGGCCCCGGCAAAACGGCGCCGGGACGGTAACCGTCACAGCCGGCGGCGTTATCGAGAAAAAAACATTGCAAGTACGGACTTTTATCAATCTTTTGATATCAAGTTCTCGAAGAAAGGCGTATCCTAAATTTACAGGAGTCCGGGCGGTCGGCAAAGCCCGCAAGCTCTTTGAGGGCCTTTTTCAAAGGTCCTGAATTGAATAAATATATCGAAAGCTTTACGGAGAAAGAGATGAATTCGCGCAGGGTCGAGAAAATGGACGAAAATGGGGAATGGATCGAAACGGATTTCGAACAGCTGAGAAAGGGGGAAGTGGTCCGGTTTTTCGAATCGAACGGGACAAGGGTCGAACAGAAGGGGTCCTCGCTGTTCGTTGTCGTCGAGCGCTCTCAGCTCGTGGGAGACGAAGGCAACTCTAAAATTTCCGTCGTCCCGTACGGGTCGAACGGCAACGCGGCTCCTGCCCCGACACAGTGCCCTTACTGGGAAAACATCGTCGTGAAACCCCAGGGGATGGATAAACTGATCGAGGCCACGGGATACTGCGCGGACTGCTCGTATATGCGCGCCTGCCTGAAGGTGAAATACTCTTCGGCGTACTTCGACCAGCTTCGAAACGCTCTCGGCTTCGACGACAGGTGGAATTGATAAGCTGAGGCTCATTCACTCCGGGATCGGAGAAGCAACAAAGCCTTCTCGATACTAACGCCGAAGTCATTGGTGCTGCCCCGATTTCCTCCATCGTCACTGCGCCTTTGCGGACAGAGATTTGAATACCCGTGACGCACCCGAGAACGAGTATCCGTATCATTGTGGATTCTTGCTCCCGTTACCTGCTAAAGCGCTGAAAATACTTGACAGAACAGGATTTGCCGTTTAGCCTGTCTTCGTAATCTCGACTTAAGATCATTTCTTGCAGTGAACAGGACTACCAGGGAGTCTCCACCATGGAAGACTATTTCAGTCCCAATATAACGGATACGCTCGGCGACGAAGTTGGAAGGAATGCCCTTTGCAGATCGGGCAGTTCCGCGGATGCATGTATCAGCGGAGGCAATTGCGTCGGCTGCAATTCGGGCGGCAAGGTATCGAACTGCGTCCAGGGCTGAGGCAGTCACTGCCTGAACATCCGAAAAATGAAGAGTGCTTCCAGGTTATCAGCGCCGACGAATGTGTGCCTTTGCGTCACGTCGCGGTGTAATTTAAACTGCAGGCATTGCTTCGCCAAATCGCAAACTACCGAAAAGGACCGTTCTTTTGCGGACATTGCCCGGGTTATCCGGGAACTCGCAGAGGAAAAGGTCTTTTTTGTTGCGCTCTTCGGCGGCGAACCCTTCCTCAGGGCCGATATCCTCGACATCGTCGCATTTCTTTCCACTTTCCCGATCGGAATCACCATCAACACAAACGGCACCCTGATCGACGAGAGTCTGTCGAAGGCCCTGGCGGATTTCAAGGTCTCCTTCGTTGTCAGCCTCGATGGAGCATCGGCGGACATCGTCGATGAAATCAGGGGCAAGGGTGTATTCGACCGGACAATCAGGGGGATAGAGGCGCTCGGAAAGCACGGCCACAAGTTTCTCCTTTCCACCACGGTCATGTCGCCTAATTGCGGGAACCTGGCCGATATAGCTTCGCTCGGCAGGGACATCGGCGCGCTGGGCGTCCGCTTCAACAACGTTTTCTACATCAACAACGCCGAATGCTACCTGGACCGCATCGTCCTGGCCCCGGAGCAGCACCGCTGCCTGTTCGAACTGAGTGAAGACCTGAAAACAAAGTACGGCGGCTTTGTCTCCGGCTCCCTTCTGGATACGATGGATTTGATAAGGGAGGTGCGGCAAAACGGAAGGCCGCATCCGGCAGGCCCGATCGAAGTCCACCCGTGCGGGGGCGCTATAAACAAATGCGCAATCAAGCCCGACGGAGAGGTCATTCCGTGCGAGGTCTTGTGGAACACCCCTTCCGGCAACGTTTTTCAAAAATCTTTCAAGGAAATCTGGGCGCACTCCCCCGTGCTCGAAGAATTTCGAACGGCCTTTTCCCTGGATGAAAAGGATATCGGCGAGTGCATGGAATGCCGGTACGTTTCCATCTGCTATACCGGCCACCGATGCATGCCTTACTTCTCGCACGGCGGGATGAAGAACCGGGACCTTTTCTGCATCAGGAAGTGGATGGATCAGGATTAGCCATGGCAAACCAGGCGCTGGAAACGATCTATTTCTACAATAAGTCCTGCAATCTGAAGTGCCGTCATTGTTGGATCGAGCCGGATCTTAACGCGGCAGGCCGGGACGATCTGTCCCTGGCCGAGGTGGAAGACCTGGTTCGCCAGGGCCGGGCTTTGGGGCTGCAGGCGGTCAAGCTCCTCGGCGGAGAGCCCCTCCTGCTGCCATACATCCGGGAGCTGATCGACTTCCTGATCGGGGAAAAGATCAGGATCCTGATGGAAACCAACGGCACACTCATAGACGATTCGATCGCCTCGCAGCTCAAGGGCGCCGACCCGTTCGTCTCGATATCCCTCGACGGTTCGAACAGGGAGACCCATGCCATACTGCGGGGCAACCCGGATTCGTTCGACAGGGCCCTCCGAGGGATACGAAAGCTGGTTCGGAACGGGATACGGCCCCAGATCATCTGCTGCCTCCATATGGGAAACGTCGGCGACCTCGAGAATGTCATCAGGCTCGCGCAGGACATCGGCGCGAGCAGCCTCAAGGTCAATTTCATCTCATCGATGGGGCGAGCGCAGGACATCGCATCGGAACGGCTGACGGTCGCCGAATTCATCCGGATATACAAAGACTATGAAAACAGGAACCATGAGGACCTCAAGGTGCAGTTCGACATCCCGCCCGCCTTCCAGAGCGCCACATGCCTGGCGAAAACGGGCGAATCCGGCACGTGCGGCATAAGAGGCATCCTCGGCGTCCTTTCGAACGGGGACATATCCATTTGCGGCATAGGCAACATCAGGCAGGAGCTGTTGCTGGGGAATGTCCGGACGCATACCCTCGAGTCGATCTGGAACCGGAGCGAAGTCCTCCGGACGATACGGAAAAACGTTCCCGAAGGATTGGGCGGGGTATGCCGTCGCTGCATTTTCAAGGCATCCTGCATGGGCAGGTGCATTGCCCACACCTATTATGAAACGGGTTCCCTGTTTTCGGGCGACCGGTTCTGCACGGAAGCCCTCGAACTGGGCCTGTTCCCCGAAACCCGCCTGCTGTAGTGGAGGGGAAATTCATGGAGGCAAGCAGATGATCCGTTATGCGCTGCGCAAGGATGTGGTTTTCAGGAAGGAGGCCGACGGAGCGTTGTTGTACGACCACGCGACCGGCAGGGTCATCCCGTTGAACGGGACGGCCGCCTTTATGTGCGAGTCCCTCTTTGTCGAAGGGAAGGAACAGGACGAGGTCCTGACGGGGATAAAGACCCGGTGGAAGGTGGCGGACGAGAAGCGGGTCAAATCCGACCTGGAGAAGCTCGTGGCCGGGATGAAGATGCGCGACCTGATCGAGGAGGTCACGTCTTAGCGGATGAGCACTGCCTTGTGGATGAGAAGGACTTTGTGAGAGCGGCTTGCAGCCGCGATGATGTATCTCAGTCCCAAACAACGAGAAAAAATGCAAGCAAAAGTGGGAATAAAGCCTGGCTCCCGGACTTTCGCCGGGATGACGTCGTTGTTATTTGCCGAGTTTTGACTGCAAGAGTGGGAATCTCCAAAACCGCCATGAATTGTGACACAGTCTCGGAAGCCGGAATCCAATGTTTTCAAGCACTTCTAGACCCCGACGCCTGCCCCGGACCCGATCCGGGGTTCGTCGGGGTGACGGATTGGGGGCTTTTTCAACAGTCTGAAGCCCTTCGGGCTTCTAAACGATCCGCCATTCAGAAGGTATGATGAGCTTGCAGTCCTTGTAGATCGGGGACATCTTCTCCAGCGAGTCCGTCGACCAGGAAACCTTCAGGGGCTCCCTCAGGAGCACCGAGTCGTAGAAAATCCCGTCCTTTGGACCTCCCAGTTTCGTAATGATCTTGTATTCGCCGGGCGCCAGGTTCAGGTAGGGCAATTCGCATTCGAGAACGATGCTGCTCCGGGCCGGGATCTCGTCGCATGAGGCCTCCAGCCCGTGGCTCTGGATGTTGACGAACAAGGTCACCATGCCGGGATCGAGCATCAGGATGTTCACGGCCGGCAGCCCCGCGGCGGCATCCCGGTTATTGGCAATCCTGATTGCAAATCTTACCGGGTTCGGCGTGCACACATCCAGGACGCGGCACCCTTCCCGGTCCAGGATGGACACGTCTTCGACGGACAGATCGCGGGGGCAGTCCGGATGGTGGACAAGCCCGCCGCCGTCAGCGTGTGAGGCGGGTTCGGGTTCTTCGCCCAGTGCGGACTGGTAATACCGGGATATGGACTCCAGCGTATCCCCGTGGCACAACACCCGCCCTTTGTCCAGGACGAGGGTTTCGCTGCAGAGCTTCTGGACCATGCCGATATTGTGGGACACCACCACAGCCGTTATGCCGCGCTCGGCGACCAACTGCTCTATCCTGTCGTAGCAGCGCTTGACGAAGCTGACATCGCCGACTCCCAGGATCTCGTCTATGAGCAGGATTTCCGGGTCGGTATGAATGGCGACGGCAAAACCCAGCCGCATCCGCATGCCGGTGGAATAGGTGGATACCGGGGAATCGATGAAAGGGCCGATTCCGGAGAACGCGACGATGTCGTCGAACTTTGCCTTTATCTCGCTCCGGGTGAGCCCGAGAAGCGCGCCGTTGAAGAAGATGTTCTCGGCCCCGGTGAAGTGGGGATGAAAGCCGGCGCCAAGGGTAATGAGGGAGCCGACCCGGCCGTCCACGGTCACCCTCCCCGCATCGGGGGCATATATACCCGAGATGAGCCGCAGCAGCGTGGATTTTCCCGATCCGTTCGCCCCGATGACGCCAAGAGATGAGCCCTTCGCGAGCTGGAAAGAGACTTCCGACAGGGCCCAGAATTCCTCCCTCCTGAGTGAGCCGGAGTCGAAGCGCATGCCCGCGAGAATCCTCGATACGTCCAGGAACCCGTAATACAGGCTGCGCTTCAGGTTGCGGCAGAACTTCTTGCCGGCACGGCGGAATGTTATCGCGTTTTGTGAATCCACTGAAATCCCGAATTTTCTGTCACTCAGTAAATCTTTTCGATCACCTTGTCTTCGCAGACGTAGAGAAAGCGCAGGCCGAGCAGAAAGACGGCCAGAGCGCCCAGGGCGCTCAGGAGAAACTTTCCGGGCTCATCGAAAGAACCGCCGACCAGCGTTGCTCGGCTCCAGCCGACCAGGTAAGTCAACGGATTGTACCGTATGATCTCCCGTATGCAGGCATTCCCAACGTCGGGCGAATAGATCACCGGGGTGACGAACATCAAGAGCTGCACGCCGAAATCGATCCACCTCTTGGAATCGGGCAGCACCACGGAGTAGATGGAGACTATCAGGCCGAACCCCGCACCGAGCAGCACCAGGGGAAGAAGGACAAGGGGGCAGAGCGCGATGGTCCAGGAAGGGAAAATCCGGTGGTAGACCAGGACCGCGGCAACGAAGACCAGCCCTATGGCGAAATTGAGCACGTGCAGAACCATCTGTTTTGCTATCAGCACCTGGCGATGGAATTTCACGTCGAAGCCGAAGGAAACGCTCTCGAAGAAGATGTTCGATACACTCTGGTATATGCCGACGAAAAGCCCCCAGATCATGGTGCTGACCAGGACGTAAACGGGATAGGGAATGCTCAGTTCGCCCGGGTTGAGGATGTTCGCATAATTTATCAGCACCCAGGAAAAGATGGACAGCACAGGGGATATCAGCACCCAGCCCATGCCGATGAAAGACCGCTTGTACTCGGACAGGAAATCCCGGACAACCAGGTAAAAGAGGAGATCCCGCTTCCGGTAGACCAGCCTGAAACTTTCCAGCCAGACCTTCAGACTTCCGGTTTTTGCCCGGTAGTTCGGCTCGTAAACGGCAAAATCAGGCATCTCAGTTCATTTCAATTTAGGTCGGATCAAATGGGGAAAGAACGCAATCGCGATTATATCGGGACAGGCGGGGTGCAGCAATCGATATCATGGCTGCGGATGTGGGGAATACCTGGTTTCAGAATGGCGCCGGGCCGGTACGGAAATACCTGCAGGTTGGATGTCCCATTGACAACCCCGATATTTCTTCGAAACCTGCCTCGTCACCCTGGCGAAATCACGCGAATTCGCGTGAAGGGTCCGTGCCTTCAGACCTTGGCCCCCTCTTGAAAAGAGCATCCGATGTACAGGTAGACAGAGAACCAGCCATGTGCCGAGCGGCATTTTGTGCCTGCCGGGAAATCAGCGGGCGTGATTACATTACCAGCAGCCGCACCGGCATACGCACGTCCGCCAGGAAAACCGGAAACGCCAACCTCACAGCCGCCCTGGAGGTTCCAATGAGAAATGACACAGAATCAGCCAACAGATATGTGCTCCCCGGAAAACATGTTGCCTTCTGGATCGACACTACCGGTCCTTCTTCATACCCTGAAGCCGGAGACTTCCCGGGCGTCGTTGATGCTGTGGTTATAGGCGGCGGAATTACCGGGCTGACGGTTGCAGCGCTGCTGCAGGAAGAAGGACTTTCTGTGGCCCTCTGCGAGGCGCGGCGAATCGCCATGGGAGTCACAGGGCACACGACTGCCAAGATAACCTCGATGCACGGCCTGTTTTACGACTATCTCACGACAAAATTCGGCAGGGAACTGGCAGGCTTGTATGCCGAAGCCAACCAGGCTGCCATCGGCAATATCGAAGCCCTGGTAACCAGGCGGGAGATAAGCTGCGATTTCAGCAGGAGACCGGCATACACCTATGCCATGACCGATAAGGATGTTTCCGATGTCGTGGCGGAGGCAAAGGCTGCGGAAGCCCTGGGGCTGCCTGCCGCATTTGTCGACAGGACCGCCCTTCCGTTCGAGACCATGGGAGCAGTCGTTTTTGAGCGGCAGGCCCAGTTCCACCCGAGAAAGTATCTGCTCGCTCTTGCCGGCCAGCTTGTCTCCGAGGGATGCATGATCTTCGAAAATACGAGAGCACTGGACATCGAGGAGGGAAATCCCTGCAGGGTTACCACGAAAGGGGGCATAATCCGCGCAAAAAACGTGGTAATTGCATCTTACTTTCCGATGAAAGACCCCGGTTTCTATTTTGCCAGAATGTATCCCAGCCGCTCTTATGCAATGGCTGTAAGCCTGGCCGGTAAAATACCGGACGGAATGTTCTACTCCGCCTGCGAACCGCATTGGTCCCTGCGCTCTCAACCGGCCCAGGGAGGCGGCGAACTGGCCGTGATCAGCGGATTGAGCCACAAAACGGGCCACGGTGGAAACACCTTCGAATATTACAGGCAACTGGAGGAATGGGTCCGCGGCTCCTTCAATGTAAAATCCGTAGAATACTGCTGGTCCACGCAGGATAACGTCACCGTCGATGGCGTTGCCTATATCGGCCGGCTGGGGCCCGGGTACGGAAAGGTTTTCGTCGCCACAGGCTATGGCCAATGGGGAATGACACAGAGCATGGCGGCGGCCGTGATCATACGGGACGCCATTCTCGGCCGCAGGAACAGTTGGGCCGAAATTTACGATCCAAACCGCCTGAAGCGGGTTCGCAGCACGAAACTCATAACCGAGAACGTCCATGCGGTTCAGCACCTCGTATTGAGCAGACTCTTTTCGCCCGATTCCTTCGACCCGCAGCAACTGCAGCCCGGAGAGGGAGGAATCATCCGCCGCAAAATGGGCCAAGTTGCAGTTGCCCGGGACTCGACAGGGATGCTCAATACCGTATCCCCCACCTGCGTGCACATGGGTTGCATAAACTCCTGGAACCCTGCGGAGGAATCATGGGACTGCCCCTGCCATGGGTCGAGATACGCGGCCGACGGCAGCGTTTTGCAGGGGCCGGCTCAAAAGGATTTGGAAAAAAAGCCGCTGGATTAGGAGGTTTTCGATATAAGGAAGACAGGACCATCGATAAACATGCAGAGCGGGTCGTTGATAGGTGCTTTCGCCGGAATTGTCGACCTGGGCCATGACACTGGCAATGCGGGCACTTTTCCGCCGCTTGCCGGCCACTTCGCATACGGCGCTGCCTGCGGGGGCAGCTTTTACGGAGACAAGCCTCCACAAGAGCCGACCTGTCCTTCACGGCATGGGCTGGGGACTGGCTGCCTGGCCGGCAGCTATCTTGGCTGGATATCCCTGGCGGGAATACTCAGGCTTGCGAGCATGCATCCGGGCCGCAGAAATGCTTTGATGATTGCGGTCCATCTGGTATGGGGCGGGAGGCTCGGCCTGGCAGCCAAATCGTTACGGGACAGCATGCAGCAGTTTCGAAAAGACGAGCTTCAGTTTTTACCCGACAAGTCCGACGAGCACCGCCCGGGCGCTTGAAGCAAAGGCCTCATCTCCGGATCGGCCCTGGAGTTTCCGCGCTGCTCTTTTTCCCGGAAATTATCACTACCAGAAAACGTCATGTCCAATCCTGGATACGCCTCAGATACCGGCGGGTCTGAACCGGGTTGCGGACCCTATTCGAGCGTGACGGGGGAGGATCCGATGGTACTCGGGTACCATTCCGGCTGGGAGCGGATTTTGTGGTCTGCAAACGTCACCTCGGGGTGCTCCCAGGGGACTTTGAAAAAGAATAGCGAAAATCCCCGGCGGGCGGAGTGGGGAAGCATGCTCAGGTATAGATCACGAGGTTTTTCCCTTTTTGACTATCACGCTTATCTCCCCGTTTCTTTCGAGTACGGCCAGGTGGACCGTTTTCGGGTCGAGAGTCTTCCCGTGAAGGCGGAGCCCCTCTTCCAGGTCTTTGCGGCTGATGGTGGTCCTCTCAAGCGATCTCTCAAGAATTTTCCCATTCTCGATCAGCTTTTCCGACCTGCCCTTGATGAGGTAGCCGAGGAACTCGGAATGATAAGAAAGGCTGGAACATACCCAGTGCAGGACAACGATGATTGCCCCTGCAGCCATCGATTCGAAAAAGGCCGCAGTGCCGTTTATGGCGCGGCTCAAGGTCGAACCGAGCATAAAAGCCACAATGACGTCGAAAGCGCCGTGCTTGGCGAAAAACCTTTTGTGCGCAAAACGTATAATTATCAGGGCCGCCAGAAACATTATCGCCGCGCGAAGAGACATCTGCAGCAATTGATGGGCGTCCGGAACGGCCTTATCGCCAAGCCACCAGGCCAGGAAACTGTCGGCATCTTCCATACGCATCTCCTCGGCAACAGAATCGAATGCTTGAAAGCTCTGCTGATGAACAAACCCTACATGACTTCCGAATGTAAATGGGATTCGGAGAAGAACAATGGGGTGAAAACGTTATTTACGGCAGGGCAGCCCATATTGCTGATCGCGCTTCAAGTTCTCGGCCCATTTGGCGGATACCCTGTCCAACTGGAACTCAGCATTTTCCAGGGTTAGATGCGGATCGAGCCCAGAGGCCGAAGCGGAGACATGAGTCTTTCGGTCGATCATACGGTGGAATCACCGTTTTTCAGAACCCCGATGCTTTGATTTAAAACATAGGGTGTCATCGGAATATCACCCGCAGGTAGTGCGACAGTCTGGAGTGGAATTGTTGAAGTAGTGGCATCTCAAATATCAGGAGATATTGTCAAACAGCTATGATTACATGTTCAATATTGAGGCTGATCCTTCGCGCCAAATTCCCCGTTCTGAATCCAATCGGTCCAGTGCACCTTTGAGGCCCCTGCCGGGAGCTTCAGGTAAATCCGGTGCTGCGAATTCACGGGTCTGAAGAGGCCGTGCTTCAAGATCGTTTCCGACTTGCCGAGAAACAGAAAACCAGTGTTTTTCAGTGCAAAATGGAACTTGGCAAAAATACGGTCCTGTTCCTTACTTTTGAAAAATATCAGGGTATTTCGGCATGAGATGAGATCGATGTTTGAGAAAGGCGGGTCTTGGAGCAAATCATGGCGTCCGAATATCACCCTGTCACGCAGTTCGCTTCGGACGACGTAACCGTTGATGAACTTGCTGAAATACTTGCTGCGCAGTTCCTCAGATATGGTCGCGACGGCCTTCTCACTGTAGACTGCCCTCCGTCCCTTGGCCAGAGCTTCTCCATCTATGTCGGTCGCAAATATCCTGACATTCTTCCGGAAAGCATCCATTCCCAGGGCCTCGGCCAAGAGGATGGCAATGGTGTACACTTCCTCACCGGAAGAGCAACCAGCACTCCAGACTCGGATTGGCTCATTGGAGCGCTTTCCGGAGATGATTCGGGGAAGAGCCTCCTCTGAGAGCGCATGCCATTCTCCCACGTCTCGAAAGAAAGCGGTGATGTGGACCAGGATAGCATTGAATAGCAGGGCAAATTCATCCGAGTGCGTTGCGAGGTAATCCATGTACTCCTCTAAGGACTCGATAGAGTTTGCCCGCATGCGCATTAAGACCTGAGGAATGACTGTGCTCCGGTTGTAGGCAGTAAAGTCGAAGCCATAGATTTGGTCTATGAGGTATAGCTGTGTCTCAAAGCCTGTGTCTTTGCCGAAATAGCTTCGGTTTGCTTCCATTGCACGACTCAATTCAATATCCAGGATTTCTATCGTCCTCATGTAATGGTAAGTTGATTTCCCGTATATTCAAACCTGAATTTTCTCGCAGGAAATACTAATAAAAAGTAAGCGTTTGCGGTCTGCTTGTTTAGGCGAGCTTTAATAGATGTGATCTGAGGTTGGATCTTCGGCTCTGGAGCCCGAGCTTCTTCCTTATCCTGAGCCGGTGGGTCTCGACGGTCTTTTCGGAGCTGCGAAGGATTTCCGCTATTTCGGCGGATGACTTCCCGTCCCTGATAAAGGCGGCAACCCGCATCTCTGTGGGGGTCAGGTCTGCCGCCTCGATGCCGAGGGTTCGGGTAAAGGAAGATGTGATTTCCCCGAAATGGGATTCCAATATTTCGACCAGGGTCGCTTGGGTGCTGCTCATCTGGGTATTCTTGAGCTTTTCGAGGTAAGGTAAAACAAGGTTTCGGACATTGGAGAGGATCGTTTCGCCAAGTTCTTTTTGATAGTCTTCTTTATGTTTCAGCATAACCTTCAAAGCAACATTTGCTTCTGCCAGATTCAAAGATTTCTCATCCAGCTCTTGAACTCGCAGCTTCAGTTCGTCTCTCGACTCACGGAGGTCTTCCTCCATCTCTTTGCGTCGTGTAATGTCCTGCATGACCACAATCCCGCCGAGAATATCCCCTTCCGACGACTTTAACGGAACGGATGATATGAGGATCCAAAGCTTCTGTCCATTGCCCATGAATTGAAACTCGATGCCCGTTACCTCCTCCCCCCGCAAGGCATTTGATGATGGCCATTTCTCGGGCGGCTGAGAACGCCCTTCAGTATCAAACTCATGCCATCTTCGCACTATCTTCGGATCGCGCGAAGGTATTGTTTTCCCAGGTATCCACTGGTCGGCCAAAGAGTTGGTCAAAGCAAAACTGCCATGAGTGTCGATAACCGCTACTCCGACCGGGAGTTGCTCCAAAATAGTGTACAGCCGCTCCTCACTTTCCCTGAGAGATCTCTCGGCACGCGCGCGCTCGATCAGGTCCGCAGCTTGCCGTGCAAGCAAATCGATTCGCCTGAGATCGTGCTCGTCCGGGAAAAACGGCCTGCTCCATTGGGTAGTCAGAATACCAAGCAGCGCACCCGTGCGGCCCATCAGGGGCGTTGACTGAACGGCACGCACCCCGGCTTCCCGCAGTACCGCCAGGGATGGCGTCCCCGCGAAGATCGAACTCTGCTCGATGTCCGGAACGACCACCCGCTCACTATATTTCACTGTCTCCCCGCAAATTGATGCCGCACTTTTGGCCGATGTGAAGAAATCGAGAAATGGCTGGCGAAATCCGTAATGAGCCACAATTCGCAATGAGTTATTTTCCAGTAATTGGAGCGTCCCAAAATCGGCGTGCATGATGGCGACCGCCGCATCCATGATCTCCTTAAGCAGAGGCTGGATTCCCCTGCCTTCCAGCATCTTCCGGCTCAAATCATGTATGCGGGTAAGCGCAGCCAGATCCTTTTTCAGGCGATCTTCGGCTAAGTGACGTTCGGCAATCTCCTTGAGTAGTCCTTGCTCCATCTGTTTGCCTTTGATTGCGTAACGAATGGAGCGCTCCAGCTGGTCTGCGTTGATCCGGTTCTTGACCAGGTAATCAGCCGCCCCGGCTTTCATGGCTTCGATGTCCACCCCGTAGCCTCCCTGCCCGGTCAGGAGAATAATGGGCGCATTACACCCCCTCTCCATCACCTCGCGAAGGAGCTCCAGGCCGTTCCGCATGCCCAGCCGATAATCCAGGAGCGAGACATCATGGTGAAAGCGGCATATTTCCGCAACCGCCTCTTCATAGGTTGAAATCCAGTCGAGACGAAACCTCACCGACGCAATGTCGGAGAGCATATCCCTAACCCAGATATAGTCGTTCTCCTCATCTTCAATGAGGAGAACTTTCAGTTCCCGGCTGCTCACGCAAGACCTCCAGGTAATTCACAAAATCCCCATTTCGCACAGCCCGCAATGCAGCCAAAAGCTCGTTTATCTGGACGTCGTTTGCTCCCTCTTTGCGATTAGTTCTTTGCCGGCGTTCCATGGTGGTTCTGTTTGGTCCTCCCTTTCCCATTATGCTGCCGGCCGGACTGCAGCGGGCTTTTCTCGAATAACCTTGATCACAGATGATCTAGCGAATTCTGCGCCAATTTCATCTATAATATTATAAATGTTATCGCTATGTTATGCTAATAGGGAGAACAATTTAATAGGTTGCCTGAATGCTGGGCTTTTCATCAACCGATAAGACCAATGCATAACGCTCTTTTGAGTTTTTAGATATCTTTCAGGGAGGGGATATTTCCGACGCCTGTCGCGTTGCGGACGGCTCTGAGGATTGCCTGGGATGCGGCTGCTACGGCCAGGGCGCCGGCCACGCTGACCCCGACGTCTTCCAGCCCGCCGCAGCTCAGGGCGAAGACCGCGTCCCCGTCGAACTGCGTGTGGACCGGGTATACCGTTCGGGCAAGGCCGTCGTGGGCCATTTGGGCGATCTTGGTAAGCTGGCCCTTGGTGAACCGGGCATTCACGGCGATGACGCCTATGACCGTGCCGTCGCCGCCGGGAAATCCCCCGAACCTGTTCGTGTTCAGGAGTTCGGGGAAAGTTTCGCACAGTTCGCGGCTATCGGCGCTTTTTCGCGAACCGGCGATTTTCGTTCCCGAAGCCGGATCGAAGATGTCTCCGAAAGCGTTTACGGCGAAGAGGGCCGCCACTTTGAGCCCACCTGCCGCCTGGATGCAGCTGCTTCCGATCCCGCCCTTCATGCAGCGCTCAAAGCCGAAGAGCTTGCCGATGGTGGCGCCGCATCCGGCCCCGGCGGTTCCCTCCCTGACGGGAGCGGTCGTGGCGTTTCGGCAGGCAGCATAGGCCAGGTCAGCATCCGGGTAGGTACCGGTTTTGTTTACGCCCAGGTCGAAAAGGATGGCGCCGGCAACGATCGGCACCAGGCCGTGCCCGGTGTCGAAGCCGACCCCACGTTCTTTCAGGTACCGTCTTACACCGTCCGCGGCGCTCAGGCCGAACGCGCTTCCGCCCGCAAGGAACAGTCCGTGCACCTGGCCGACAAGATTGATGGGATTCAGTGAATCGGCCCCGTACGTTCCGGGTGCTCCCCCGCGGATATCCACGCCGGCGGCGCACGGGACGTCGGGCAGAATTACCGTGCACCCGCTCGGAATACCATCCAACTCGGCATGGCCGACCCGAATTCCTCCTATGGCGGTGATGGTGTCGTTGCTCATGGCCGGTGATTTCCGGAGCCGTCGCGATAATGCTGCAGGAGGTAGCGGTAGATTTCCTTTCCGATTTCGGCGCCGGTCTCGATGATCTCAGGGCCGTACTGCCGGCCGGTGGGAGTTCTGAAAGTATCTATGATGCTATAAGTTCCGGACATGCCCCAGGGAAACCTTTCTATAAGTTCGCGAGGGCCCAGGGACTGGTGGTCGGCCATATACCAGAGCGTGTGGGTGAAGGTGTCCGCTCCCCAGCGGAACTTGTCGGCATCGTAGAGGCAGTCGCTGACGAGCTGCACCCACTCTCGCACGGTGCCTTCACAGGGGGCGGTAAAGGCCTCGTGATTGCGGATGGCATTGCAGATGCACTGGACTTCGTTCTTGCTCAGCTGAAATTCTACGAGCACCCTGCAAGCCTCTTCCGCCCCGGTTTCCGCGTGATTTTCGGTATCCCGGCAGATGTCATGAAGCAGCCCCGCGAAAATTCCCAGGACCATAAGCCGCTCGACGGCCATGGGTTTCATTCGGTTGGAATCCGTTTCCATGAACAGCAGGGCGGCGCCGTCTATGCTCACGTGCATACAGTGGTACGCGCCGTGGCCAAGTTCCTCGTGGTAGCGGGGCTCGACAAGCCTGCGAAGGCGCTGCACCTGGGGATGGTGGAAGAAAAGCTTTCTGGCTAAGGAAATGGGAGCCCGAAACCGGGTATAAAATTCCGGGAGGGGATGCTTAGCGGCTATTCTTTCCGCCTCCCGCTGCAGTCTCCGAGTAATCTCGTTCATTCAGGATTTTCCCCTGGCGGCTCGGGCCTCCAGACCGCGGTCAGCATATATCATCGGAACGAATACAGTTTTCGCTATATTATAGCAGGCGGTACTTTTCCGCAATAAGCCGCCTGAAACGCGGCCGGTATATAAGATCGAAAGTGTCGCCCTTTCCGGGGAAAAGGCGGCAGGCGTGGTCCCGTACGCCTTCGACCACCCTCTGTGCTTCATCGAAAGGCATGGGGGTCTGCGCAATCAGGGACAACGAAAAGTCGACAAGTCTCCGAAGATGCCGTATACGCTTGTTTTCATCCGCAATTTCAGCTTCTGTGTACACCCTTTTGCTTTCGCCGGTTTCCATGTTCGTTTCCATGATGCCGTCCCTTTCCGAGCTCCCGGCAGGACCGCCGGTTCTTTTTTCGAAGTATAACACGCCCGCCCACCCCCTCCGGCGGACATAGCCGGAGCGTAGGAAGCAGCGGAAGAACGAGTTATAACGACTTATGAACCTAGCCGGTTTGGACGATTTCATGGTGTCCGGTTGCTGTTGACACCGCATCCGAATTTTAGTAATAGTTACTATTCTTATTTTTGAGCAATTTGTGAGGGGAAATGTATTCAGAAAAAGATTTCAGAATCACCCGGCAGCGCAGCATCATCTTGGAGGAGCTGAAAAAGACGGGGCGGCACCCCACGGCCTGCGAACTCTACGACGTGGTCAAGCGCAGGCTCCCGAGCATCAGTCTTGCCACCGTGTACAGAAACCTGGAACTAATGGCCGAAAAGGGCCTTCTGCAAAGCATTGTCACGGACGGGCGGCAGAGGCGCTTCGATGCCAACCCCCGGGTGCATTATCATGCTCATTGTACCCGTTGCGGAGCTTTGCTGGATATCGACATCAGTCCCGAGACCGTCTCCCTGCTTCGGGACAAACTGGCCCCCCCCCGCGATTTCGAGATCGACAGCGCCCGGATAGAGATTTTCGGGTGCTGCAGCGTGTGCAGGACGGAAGACCGGCTTCCGGGCAGGAACGTCGCAGACGATCGAAAGTGAATCGGAACTCACCTTTACTGCTGATACAGGAGAAACATATGCCCAATCTCAAAGGAACCCAGACGGAGAAAAACCTGCTTGCAGCCTTTGCCGGCGAATCTCAGGCAAGAAATCGTTACACCTTCTTTGCGGGCCGGGCCCGGAAAGAAGGATATATGCAGATTGCCGCTATTTTCGAGGAGACGGCGAACCAGGAAAAAGAACACGGGAAGAGGTTCTTCCAGTTCCTCGAAGGAGGGGACCTGGGGGTTGCGGCAAGTTTTCCCGCGGGAAAGATCGGCGACACCATGGATAACCTGCTCGCGGCGGCAGCCGGGGAAAAGCACGAACATACGGAACTCTATCCCGAATTTGCCAGAATCGCCAGTGAAGAAGGCTTTGCCGATATCGCATACGTTTTCGACGCCGTCAGCGTTGCTGAAAAGCAGCATGAGAAAAGGTACCGTGACCTGGCTGCAAACATAGAAAAGGGCAAGGTTTTCAAGCGGGACGGCGACGTCGTCTGGCGCTGTATGAACTGCGGCTACCTGCACCATGGAAACGAAGCTCCCGACAGGTGCCCCGCTTGCGCACACCCCCGCGACTATTACGAACTGCTCGGCGAAAACTGGTAATTCCGTCGGCATGGCTTCACGCCGGCTCAGAAAATCGGAGAAGATTTCATGCAACCTGTGGAACTGAAAAAGAACATATACTGGGTGGGAGCCCTGGACTGGAACGTCCGCGACTTCCATGGTTACTCCGTCCCAAAGGGAACCACCTATAATGCCTACCTGGTGATGGATGAGAAGATCACCCTGTTCGATACGGTTAAGAAACCGTTCAAGAACGACCTGGTGGAAAACATCAGGAAGGTAGTCGACCCGGAGCGCATAGACTACCTCGTGGTCAACCACGTGGAAATGGATCATTCCGGCTCTATTCCCGAAATGATCGAACTGATCAGGCCGGAAAAGGTCATCTGCTCCCCCATGGGCAAAAAGGCCCTCATAGACCATTTCCACCGGGAGGACTGGCCTTTCGAGGTGGTGGAGACCGGGAGCAGCCTCAAACTCGGCAACAAGTCGGTAAACTTCCTGGAAACCCGCATGCTCCACTGGCCGGACAGCATGATGTCCTATATCCCCGAAGACAAGCTGCTTCTGTCCAGCGACGGATTCGGCCAGCACTGGGCGACCAGCGAGCGGTTCGACGACGAGGTCGACACTGACCAGCTCATGCTCCATGCGGCCAAGTACTATGCGAACATCCTCCTGCTCTTCTCGCCCCTGGTCCAGAAGCTCCTCGCCAAGGTCCACGATATGGGCATCGAGATAGACATGATCGCCCCCGACCACGGCCTGATCTGGCGGAAAGACCCGGGCAGCATCGTCGAGGCTTACGGTAGGTGGAGCAGGCAGGAGAGCCTGCCGAAGGCCCTCATCATCTACGACACCATGTGGCAGGCCACCGAAAAGATGGCGTGTCACATCGCAAAAGGGTTGAGAGAGGAAGGGGTCGATTACAAGGTCCTGAACCTCAAGTGCAATCACCGCAGCGACATCATGACTGAGATCCTGGACGCTCGTGCGATCATCATGGGTTCGCCGACCATTAACAACGGCATGATGCCCCCCATGGCGGACATGCTCTGCTACATGAAGGGCCTCCGGCCGGCCGGGAAGATCGGCGCGGCTTTCGGGTCCTACGGCTGGAGCGGCGAATCGGTAAAACTCATCTCGGAGGCGATGACGGAGATGGGCATCAAAATGGAAGCCGAGGGGGTTCGCATCAAGTACTCGCCGCGGAAGGAGGACCTCGCCAGGTGCTTCGAGATGGGACGCAAGATTGGGCAAGCGATCAAGGCGGCCGAACCTGTGAGCGCGAAGGCTTAGCAGGAATCCGCAGAGGCGAAGGAGCAGAAACATTTGGGAAAAACCGGCAGTCATGCAAGGCCGTGACGGCTAGCGGCTTCGGTTCTAAAAGCCACGATCTCGCGGGACCAACCAGGCGCCGCCCTTACCAACAGGCAATCTCAAACCCGGCAGCATCTACGGATTTTGTTTCCGGTTCCCAATTACTGGAGAAATATTGACCAGCAAAAATCTGCGGAAATCTCCCGAGAAAGTGCTTTTCGTCTGTTATGGGAATGCCTGCCGGAGCATACTCGCCGAGGCCCTTGCCCGCCACTACTGGGGCAGGGACCTCGAAGCGGCCTCCGCCGGTCTGTTTCCATTGGGGCGCATTGCCGCCCACACCCTGGAGGTCCTGACGGAGGCGGGCATCCCCTCAGACGGGCTGCGCTCGAAAGGATTGGCCGACATACGGCTGGAAGAAATCGATTACATCGTAAACCTTACCGAACTGAAGATCGCAGACCTCATACCGGCCTCCTTTTCGGGCAGGCTGATTTCCCACTATGTACGGGACCCCTACGGTGAAGGCATCAATTCGTTCCGGCTCGCCAAATCCGAACTGGAACGGCTGGTGAGGGTGACACTCCCGGAACTGATCGCAGCTGAGAAGAGCTGAGCTGAAAAAGACGTATTCCTTCATCCCGCCCGGGCCGTTCGGCATCCTCTGCATTTAGGATTTGTCAAAGAATTGCAAACGGATATAATATTGCGCTTTCTAAAGGCGCCATTAACCTGAAACGATTTTAGTTTCCAGCTATTTGATTTTTAACAGTTTTTTTGAAGGGGGAACATCCATGCACCTTCGCCAGCGTTGCGCGGTTACCGGCGGGGCCGGTTTTCTGGGGTCTCATCTTTGCGAAAGGCTTCTAAAGGACGGATACGATGTGCTCTGCATCGACAACCTATACACCGGCAGCAAGCGCAACATCGTCAAGCTGCTGGAAAATCCGTATTTCGAACTCTATCGGCACGACATCACCTATCCGCTCTACATCGAAGTGGACAACATCTACAACCTGGCTTGTCCCGCCTCGCCGATCCATTATCAGAACGACCCGGTGCAGACGACCAAGGTCAACGTGCACGGTTCGATAAACATGCTCGGGCTTGCAAAGCGCGTTAAGGCGAAAATCATGCAGGCGTCGACCTCAGAGGTATACGGCAATCCCTTCGAGCACCCCCAGAAGGAAACCTACTGGGGCAATGTCAACCCGATCGGTCCGAGGTCCTGCTACGACGAGGGCAAGCGTTGCGCCGAGACCCTTTTCTTCGACTATCACCGCCAGCATAAACTGAACATCAAGGTAGCCCGAATCTTCAACACGTACGGTCCGAGAATGCATCCGAACGACGGCCGTGTCGTTTCCAATTTCATCGTCCAGGCCCTGACCGCACAGCCCCTGACCATCTACGGCGAAGGGAAGCAGACGCGCTCTTTCTGCTACGTGGACGACCTGATCGAGGGGTTCGTCCGTCTGATGGCGACCCCCGACGGGTTTACCGGCCCGGTGAACCTGGGCAACCCCGTCGAATTCACGATCATAGAACTGGCGGACATGGTCCTGGAGATGACGAAATCAAAATCCCAGCTGGTCAGAAAGCCTCTCCCGCAGGACGACCCGGTCATGAGAAAACCCGACATCACCGTAGCGGCCGAGAAGCTGGGGTGGCAGCCCAAGGTCCCCCTCAGGGAAGGCCTCCGCAAGACCATCGACTACTTCGACGACCTGCTCTCGTCGGACGAACCGGTCGAAATCAACGGGATGGCCAGGTAGCCGAACCCGGCTCCCTTCGAATCGACCTGCCGAATATCGAGAAGTCCGCCTGGTCCGCCGGAACAGGTGGACTTCTTGCCTTCACTTCCGTCATTTCCTTCGGGATTTTCAAAACCCGGAGTTATATTCGTAGAATAATCGAGCGTTTTAGCACCGCAGGATGCGGAAGAAGTTCGCACAGCCAATCGAATCGGAAGGAGAGGCACATGGCCGGGCACACGATTCAGAACGGCATCGAAGAACTCAAGGAAAAACTGAGGAAGGCAAAAGCCGTCGCGGTACTTACCGGGGCGGGAATTTCGGCCGAATCCGGCGTCCCGACCTTTCGCGGCGACGGGGGCCTCTGGAAACAGTTCCGCGCGGTCGATCTGGCCACGCCGGAGGCTTTTTCGCGCGACCCGAAGCTGGTCTGGGAATTCTACAACTGGCGAAGAGAACTGCTCGCGCCGCTCAAACCCAATCCCGGCCACTTTGCCCTGGCGGAAATCGAACGCCTGGTCCCGAAGTTTACCCTCATCACGCAGAACATCGACGGCCTCCACCGGGTAGCGGGCAGCAGGAACATGCTCGAACTTCACGGAAACATCTGGTGGGTGCGCTGCACCTCCTGCGGAGGGCTGGTTGAGGACCGGAGAACGCCTCTCCCGGAGCTTCCGGCCTGCGAATCGTGCGGGGCCCTGCTGAGGCCGCACGTCGTATGGTTTGGGGAAATGCTGGACCCGGAAGTGCTGAACGGCGCCTTCGAGGCGATAAGCTCCTGCGATCTCATGATCGTGGTGGGAACGTCCGGAACGGTCCAGCCCGCCGCCTCCATGGGACTCCAGGCAAAGCGGGGCGGCGCGACCGTTGCCGAAATCAACCTGGAACCGACCCCTTACAGCGACGTCTACCACATCTCGATTTCGGGCAAATCCGGAGAGATTTTGCCGCAGTTGTTGTGGTAATCGAGTTTTGTGATATAGTCCGCAAACACATATTTCATTCACATTTCCCGACAAAGTTACTTTGCGTTTCAGCCGGAGTCGTATCCGGGAGGGGCCTGCCCGGATACCAAGGATTGCTGCGGGGTGCATTCCCGTCCAGTGTGATATTCCGGCGACCCGGAGGCTTGCGTGTCGAGGACCCTGCTGGAAACTCTGCAAGAGGTGAACTTCCTTAGCATATATTGCCCTTACACCTTCTTTGCCACTCTATTCCATTTAGCGGCGCCCCACCAAAAGGCGGTAATCACGGACCGGAATAAGATCCTGGATAAACAACGAAAAACGTTCTGCCATTCTCGTTGGACATCTCCTGATGTCCCTGGACAGATATCTTGCGGGTTTGGACAGCGCCGAACACCAAACAAGCACAGCCACTTCCATCCCTTCCGATATTATCGGCACGCTGAACAACCCCTTCTATTACATTCCCATAGAGGTGGAGGTCGGTACGGAGGTCACCTCCTATATCATCGCCCCGCGGATTGCACCGCTCTGGGCAAACCCCGACCGGCAAGGACACGTGTTGGCTCGGAAGCCGGATTATTATTCCGCATCCATTGCCGGCCGGCTGCTTGTCCATCATACCGTTCTGCGGGATGGGAAGATTGATGAGCACCCCGCAAGGATCATTTCAAACCCATACGGGCCGCACCAAACGAACTTCTTCCATAACACTCTTCAAAGCCTCAATAACCTGACGGCGGCCTGGCCCCCTGTGACAGCAGTTTCGTTCCAAACGTACAGACATACGGCAGAAGCGCTGAAGGCAACATCCTTTTTCGGTACACGAGAATAGATCAGCCAGGCACAGATGCGGTAAAGGACAGGCTTGTATCTATCCTTACCGCGGCACAGGACAATGGGGTTGATGTTCTGGTATTTCCGGAACTGGCCATAGACCATGACGCGTATACTGCAATCCGTGATTTCCTGGCGCACCGGAACGAACCATATCAATTGAAGCTGGTGGTCGCGGGAAGTTTTCACAAAGAAAAAGCGGAAGGCGGCTATGCCAATGTAGCGACGATGCTGGACTGGGCGGGAAACGTGATTTGGAAGCACTCCAGGGCGGAAGAAAGCCGGAAGGAAGAGCTCCTCGGGCTGGCTTGCGAAAAATACGAAAAGGCCCTGAGCCTGAATCCGGATTTGCAAGAGGCTCTCAACAACTGGGGCATCGCTCTGACCAATCTTGCCGATTTGGCGGAAGAAAGCCGGAAGAAAGAGTATCTCGGGCTGGCTTGCGAAAAATACGAAAAGGCGCTCAGCCTAAAGCCGGATAAGTACGAGGCTCTCAACAATTGGGCGAGCAGTTTGGTAAAACTTTCCACCCTGCAGAAAGGTGAGCAAAGGCTCGCAACCCTTCAGAATGCCCTCGCAAAAGCACAACAGGCCGAACATCTCCGCCCAGGCAGCGGGATCTACAATATGGCGTGCTGCCATGCACTGCTCGGCCAAACAAGAAAGGCGCTGGCGGCACTGAAGGCAGCTATCGAGAGCGATCCTGAATGCAGAAAAATGGCAGCCGACGATCCGGACTTCGAGGCGTTACGAAAAAACAAAACTTTTCGCGCCCTGGTCAGCGAAACGAAACCAGCGCCCAAGCCGCGAAAGGCTGCTGCCAAGAAGGCCGGCTAGATACCTGACCGGCCATTTGCTTCCTCTGTCTGCACCGATTCTGTGCAAATATTTATTTCGTCAGCCCCGCGATCTCTTTGATTGCGCTTGCGATTTCGCTCAGCTCGCCGAGGCGGTCTCTGGCCTTTTCCAGGTAAGGCATGGCTTTGGGGTTCCTGTGCCGGCCGAGGGCATCGCAGGCCCAGTTCGCAAGGTAGCGGTTTTCATGCTCGGTAAACTTTGCCAGGGTCGCAAAGGAATCGTCGCCGGGCAGGTTGCCGAGGACGGACAGCAGGCCCACCTTGAGTTCGTCGAAGGCCGGATTTTCTTCCACCACGCCGCAGACCACGGATACCGCCCGCTCTCCGCATTTTTCGATGCCGGCGAGGCATTTTTGCGAGAAATAGGGATACCGGAACATGGAAAGCTCCGCCAGGAGGCGGATGCACTCATCCGTTCCGTACACGGCGAAAAGATCGGGGATGAAAAGACTCGCCCAGGTAAATGTGTAGGTAAGGGGCAGGAGTGAAGGAACGGCGCCGGCGCCCGCTTCTTCGAGCTGCGAAAGAACGGGGGCGAAGGCCTCCCTTCTTGCCGCAAAGCCTTCTTCCTGCTTTGCCGGGAACCGTTTGAGATCGTTTGCCGCCATCAGCTTACGGGCAAGCCGGAACAGCTCGGATTCGGCGTCGACGGGATAGGCATCCCGCCAGGCGCGCGCCTTCTGCGAGATCCAGAATTTCTCCAGCCAGGTCGAAGGGGAGTAGAACTGGACGTGCTTGTCACGTTCCATGCCTTCGCGCTTGTGGTAGCCATTTTCCTGGTAAAAGAGCTTTTCTTCGAGCGCGGTCTGCCATCTGGTGCGCGCCGCCTGGAAAGCGTCATCGTAGTTTCCGAGCGCGAGGTCGGCGCTGAGCCGTATATCGTGGAACCTGTCGTCTTCAGGGTAGGTCTTCAGCATTTTTGCCGCATACTCGCCGGCACGCTGGTATTCTTCGGAAAAAATCAGTTCGAAGCCTTTCCCGACTTCTTTTTCGATCTTTTCCTTTTCCTTCGCCCGTTCCTCCATCACCTGCAATTGCTCGGAAGGAACAAGTTTGCGGGCTTCTTCGTGCTTCGGGAGGCAGCACTTCTTATATTTCTTTCCAGAGCCGCAAGGGCAGGGGTCGTTCCGCTTTGTCCGCGATATGGTAAGAGAGTCCGCCAGGGCAGCCCGGCGCCTCGATGCCTGGTACTCGGCCATCATCTTGTTGAGCTGCTCTTTGCTGAGCCCGTATTTCAGGCATACCGTATCGGCATTGGCCCCCTGCATCAGCTCGAGCACGGGTTGAAGCGGATTGAATGCAATATCTTCCTGAGCACTCCGGTTCTTTTCCATTCAGAGGTTCCTTTCGGTATGCTGGGATGCGGACGGCCGAGTTCGCTGGCTCCGGCGTGGTTCATATCAGCCCAATCCTTAACAGTTTCCCGGGAGTAAGTCAAAAGGGGCGGAGCGAATTTACTGCAAAAAACGGTCGCTTTCCCCGAAGATCGGGCCGATTGGCTTGACGGGAAGGCCTAAAATGGATAAGCTCAGCTACTATCCCCAATTAGAGAGGAAATTATGCTCCCCGCCGATAATACGGAAGCACTTTCCGCCAGCCTTGAAGATTACTTGGAGGTAATCTACCATCTGGAGCAGTCCAACAGGGTGGCAAGAGCCAAAGATATCGCCGACCAGATGAATGTGCAGCGCGCGTCGGTGACGGGAGCATTGAAAGCTTTGGCCGGCCGGGGCCTCATAAACTACAGCCCCTACAGCTACATCACTCTCACTGTAACGGGCCGCGACATTGCACGAGATGTGATCCGCCGGCATAGAGCACTCAAAGAGTTTTTCATGAGCATGCTCCAGCTTGATCCGGAAGAAGCCGAAGCAAACGCCTGCCGTATAGAGCATGCAATCGACCCGCAAGCAATCGAGCGACTGGTGCGTTTTCTCGAATTCATGAGGTTATGTCCGCGAACAGGACTGGACTGGTTTGACGCGTTCGGGCGCTATTGCAGGCAAGGGGTTCAGACATCGGACTGCCGGACCTGTCTGAACGAGTGCGTTGAACGATTCGCTGAAAACAAGTAGAACCTTCCGTAAGAATTATTCACCAGTACGCTCACCGATATTACACCTTTAAAAATTTTTCGGGAATTATCAATTGGTTTGCGGATAGAAAATAAATTGTGGTAAATAATTAGAGATCCGTTCGTAAATATTATTTCTTCTGACCAAGGTCGGTACAGTTCATGGGAATAAGACCCAGAATACTCATCGCGGACGATGAGCCTTTGACGTTGGAGCTGATTGTCGAGCGCCTTCAAATGGAAGGCTACGATGTCGATGTGGTTTCCAATGGAGAAGAAGCTATCGCAGCGGCGAAGCGAACCAACTTCAAAGTCGTGTTGACCG
>JAEZXS010000393.1 GCA_023442755.1 Pseudomonadota bacterium
TTTCCGAATTTCCAGTGCGTCAACGCGCCTGTGGAGCCGGCTGGAACCATCACCAGGAGCGAAGTGCCCTGCGCGAGGTGCTGGTCGAAGCCGAGGAGAAGCACCAGGACGGGGACCATGACCGCGCCGCCCCCTCCTCCCAGAAGGCCAGAGAGAAGGCCGGCCAGCATGCCGGACACCAGCAGGAGGGCAATTTTTATCCAGGCGCCGTGATGAAAAACTTCGACTGCGGGCAGGTAGGGTTTCAGCACCAGTAGAAAGGAAAAGAGGAGTACGAAGAGGCCGAAACACCTCTTGAGTTTCCATTCGGGAAGGGCCGCGGCAATCCGGGCGCCCAGGTGAGCCGTGATTATGGCGGTTACCGCGAGCAACGCCGAGGCCGGCAGGTCCACCGAACCGTGCCAGGCGTAGGCCACCGCTCCCGAAAGACCGGCGAACACTACCGCGACGAGACTCGTTCCATGTGCCCGGTGCTGATCGAGCTTGAGGATGTCCGCCAGGAAGGGGACCATCACCACACCGCCGCCCACACCCAGCAAACCCGCACACATGCCGGTAACGATTCCGGCGATAAGCCCGGGAGCTTTATCCAGCCGCACATTTTGAAAAGAAATCAGGTGAGCCAATTCCTTACCTCAGCCGGGGTCAATCCCGTCCGGCGCATCATTGGGGCAGATACCTGTTCCGGATATCGTCTATGAACTCTTCCAGGTCGTTCCTGTCACCATCCTGGTACTCGTCCGGGTAGAGCAGGACGGACATGTAGAAGATGCTGGAAAGATCCAATGCCTGCCCGGCCCTGTGAGAAAAGTCGTTGACTCCATCCTCGATGTCCGCCCTGGCCTCCCCGTGCATGCCGTCGAGAAACGGTTCGACGGCCTCGTGCAAATCGACCAGGAGTATCGCCTTTTCTTCCAGCTTTTTGCGGTGTACGGCGGAATCGTCCCTTTCATACAGGGCGCTGCGCGCTTCGGCCTCGATCCGCCTGATGTCTTCGGCTACCTTCTGGAGCGCCGCGACCGCACCGGATATCTTCACTTTCGAACTCATATTTGTTTCCCCCGGTTCATTAATCTTGTTTTCATTGATCGGCTCATTCTTATAATACTGCAATTTGCTCGACCAGTTCCAGGCGTTTTGCTTTCGGTGGAAAACTGTCACAACAGGGGCTATTCATGACACGGAAACTGCTTGCCGTCTTTCTGACCGCCTGTCTTTTCGTCCTTTTCGGCTGCATAAAGCCGAAGATCAGCGTATTCCCGGACCATACGGACCCGCTGGAGGAATATACACTCCAGGGCAAGGGGGACGAAAAAATCCTGCTGATTCCCGTAAAAGGGTTCATATCGGACAGCAGCAAGGGCGTGCTTTCCCGCAGACCCGGTACGGTCCAGGAAGTCGTGTCCCAGTTGAACAAGGCCGAACAGGATAAGAAGATCAAGGCCGTCCTGTTGAAGATCGATTCCTCCGGCGGCTCTGTCACGGCAAGCGACGTGCTCTATCACGAACTCACCCGGTACAAAGAGTGCAGCGGCGCGAAACTCGTGGCCGTCATGATGACTGTCGCCGCCTCGGGCGGGTACTATATCGCTCTTCCGGCCGATTACATCATGGCCCATCCCACGACCGTAACCGGTTCCATCGGGGTCGTTTTTCTGAGGCCAAACCTCACGGGACTCATGGGTAAGATCGGCGTGGACGTCGAGGTGGACAAGTCGGGCAGGAACAAAGACATGGGCTCTCCGTTCCGCAAGGCAACCCCCGAAGAGCAGCAGATGATGCAAAAACTGATAGACGACATGGCAGGCCGGTTCGTTTCCCTTACGGCAAGCCGTCGCCACCTGAGCGAGGAGGCCCGGGAGCAGGTCGCCTCCGCTCGGATCTACTCCGCTAACGACGCGCTCCGGCTGGGACTGGTGGACCGGATCGGCTACCTTGACGATGCGATCCGCGAAGCTGCCCGTATGTCCGGGCTGCCGGACGATGCGAAAGTGGTCGTCTACCGGCGCGCCGAGTACCATGACGACAATCTGTACAACGTTTCCGCCGGTAAACAGGCAACACCCGAAATCAGCCTGATCGATCCGGCCATTACCGAGATGCTGCCGCCTCTCCAGGGCGGGTTCTATTACATGTGGTTGCCGGGGGGGATTGACTGACCCTCCGCAGATTAAAGAACTTGAAGCTTTTAAAATTACTTCGAAAGATCTGTGGAAATCGGCGAAATCTGCGGATATTACGCTTTGCCCTCACACAACAATGAACCTGCCGGGAAAAGCAAGGGCACTTCAGTTTTCCTTGGAGAATCGACTGTCCTTCGCTAGAGAGGCGTACCCATTGCGAGATGCCAGTCACAAACGTTAAGCATCCGCAGATTTCGCAGATTCGCGCTGATTAGAAACTTGAAGGCTTTAAAGTTCTTTCGAAAAATCTGTGGAAATCGGCGAAATCTGCGGATAGTACGCTTTGCTCCCTCACACAACAATGAACCCGCCGGGAAAAAGCAAGGGCACTTCAGTTTTCCTTGGAGAATGGACTGCCCTTCGCCATCGAGGAGTACCCATTGCGAGATGCCAGTCACAAACGTTAAGAATCCGCAGATTTCGCAGATTCGCGCAGATTGAAAAACTTAAAGCTATAAATTATTTGGAAAAATCTGCGAAAATCTGTGGAAATCGGCGAAATCTGCGGATATTACGCTTTGCCCTCACACAACAATGAAC
>JAEZXS010000409.1 GCA_023442755.1 Pseudomonadota bacterium
CTTCCGAAGCCATGCAGAGGTTCTCCGATCCGCCGCTGACCGAATGCAGCGCCTGCAAGGGACAGCTCCGAAAGCTTATTTCGACGAGCACTTTCCATCTTAAAGGTTCGGGTTGGTATACAACCGATTATTGCGGGAAGAACCAGAGCACGGCAAAACCGAGCGAGTGCAAATCGGAATCGTGCTGCGCGAGCAAGACTGAGAGCGCTCCTTCACCGGCAAAGGATGCATAATCGATAGCAGACTCGGATTTTTAATCGATCGATGAAATTTTCAAGCGGGCCTCCAATGCCCGCTTTTTTTGTTATATAGCGCCTGATAAGGCTGATGTTGACGGCCGGAAAGGGACGGACATGGAAACCGGGAAAGGCCTGGTCATTGTTTTTACGGGCAACGGAAAGGGAAAGACGACGGCAGCGCTTGGTATGGCAATGCGAGCGGCCGGGCATGGGATGAAAGTCCTTGTCCTGCAATTCATCAAGGGCTCGTGGGCATACGGAGAGCTGCAGTCCTTCGCCGGGATCGCTGAGGTCGAGGTGAAACCGCTCGGCACGGGCTTTACCTGGAAAAAGGACAGCCTCGAAGAAGACCGGATACTCGCCGCGGCAGGCTGGGACGAAGCCGTGTCGGAGATAACTCGCGGGTATTACGATATGATCGTCCTGGACGAACTCAACGTGGTTCTGTCCTACGGCCTCCTGCCGCTTGCGCCGGTACTGAACGCCCTTGCGAACAAACCTTCCGGTCAGCACATCGTCATTACCGGCAGGGATGCTCCGGAAGAACTTATCGGGATTGCCGATCTTGTAACCGAAATGAAGCAGATAAAGCATCCATATCACGACCAGGGAGTGAAGGCGCAAAAGGGGGTAGAGTTTTAGGCATGACCGAGGTGGAAAGGGCCGAGAGGCTCGAAGAGCTTTATGCACGCATACGCGGCGATTCCGGGTACCGGAACGCCAGGATGGCCGATACGTTCGTCCCCGGCTGCGGATCGCTCGCGGACGGCATGATAGTGCTCATCGGTGAGGCTCCCGGTAGAAACGAGGAATTGACTGGTCGTCCGTTCGTAGGGGCCGCCGGAAAGAACCTGGATTGTCTTCTCGATGTCGCCGGCCTCTCGCGCAGCTCTCTTTTTATTACGAACGTCATAAAGTATCGGCCGGTTTCCACTGACGGCAAGAACAGGAACCCGACCGCCGCGGAGTGCAGAAAGGCGCTTCCCTACCTGGTGGAAGAGTTGGAGATACTGTCGCCCGGCCTTGCAGTCTGCCTCGGCCTCTGTCCCACCCGGACCCTGATCGGAGAGGGCCTTGCCATGCAGGAGGCCAATGGGACCATCTTTCGCAGGTTCGGAACGGTCATGCTGGTGACCTACCATCCATCTCCGTTCAATTACATGATTGCCAAAAAGCGGGAAGAAATGCGGCGTGCATTCACGGTACTTCGCGATTTCCTGGCTGCGTAACGGGTTGTCAAACCCGGCAAATGCGCGGCGGCGGGATCCCTCCCGTAAATAAAATGGCCCCTCAGATGAGCGTTATCTTCGCCATCTGAGGGGCCGGATATTGATATCCATCCCGCCTCCTGTCCTTTGCTGTTTCGTTTCTCGTGCTCCAGGTGAATATTCGCCGGAGGAACCGCCGTTTCGGACTGCCGGCGCTTACCCCATCAAACGGAATCCCCAGTCCAGGGGACCGCGTGGGGATTCAGCGAAACACGATGATAATATAATAAAGGATCTTTTGAATAAATCAAGCCGGGATGTACTGTCCTTTGATCGGATGGAAGAACGGAACGAGCCGGTTGCCCGCATTCGTCCGGTGGAGATGAATCGCCGTTCTTCTCATGCGCCGGCGGTGGTATAGTGCTTTCGATGCTGTACTAATCGAGCGGGAAATTTCAGGGAATTGTTCGATGAACCCGGTCAGTTTATATGGCAAGCCAACAAGGCGTGATAGAGGGAAAGGCCTGCTCGGCGTATCCGGCGGTCGGACCGGACGTGACCCGCGCGGGCGGAAAATACATGGATATTCCGGTGGACAAGGCCCATGTGGACGGGAAACTCGTTACCGCTCCGGCCTGGCCCGCTCATCCCGACTGGATCGCAAAATTCCTGAAAGTATTGGGGACAAAGATAGAGCCCTGATTGGTGCGATTCAAATTTCGCCCAAGGGTATCGAGTTATACGAATTTCCATGCATAGGGGAGTAGGGGCTATTCGAAAGGCTGAGTTCCGGCCTCTTCCTGCCCATCGGCAAAAACGAGGCAGGTGTTTCGAAGCTTTTTCATGCCCTCGGCTATGATTTCTTCCTCGGTCATGTTTTCTTTCATTCCCGGACTGTAGCCCAGGGATTCCCCGAGCAGGAGCATGGAGGTGAAGCGGACGACATCGTTGAGCAGTTCCATGAGGTGAATGCAGCCCTTGGGGCCCCCGAAGCGGGAATGCATCTCCTTGATGATCCCGCGCTTGATGGGAAGGCCCTCCAACCTGGAAAAGCGCTCAACTGCGGCAAAACAACGCGAGAGCGGCGCCCGGTTCATAGTGGCCTTGGCCGATTCGATCGTCTGCGTCGAAATCCGCACCGTGAGCTCCAGCAGGAATGCGTGTTCGAGATCCAGCAGAGAACTCGTTATCTGCAAGCGGTCGTCGTCGAGCTTCCTGGCGTTCAAGTGGATGCTGCGTTCGAAACTGTCCATAGGTATCCCGATGTCAGAAACGGTTTAGGAGCCTGAATCGCTGCGGCGTGGCGCCGGTTGTCGATTTTATCCTGTAAACGAATATGCTCCTTTGGTCAATCGGATATGAAGTCTGAGGCGGAGGAGGACCGACTGAAACCGGCCCGGAAATGAATATATTGAAGGTGGGCCTTCCATGGGCCGTTCGGTGAGAGGAAGCATTTTATGGATAGCGGTATGGAGACCAGGAGCAAGTCACAGGCAAAGCGCGAGATGCTGGCCCTGCAGTCCCTCGGCGAAAAGCTTTTCAACCTTTCCGAGGATCAGATCACGAAGATCGAAATGCCGCAGGAACTCCGGGAAGCTCTGCTCTTTGCGAAGACCATCCGGAAGGGTGAGGCCCGTCGGCGGCAGCTTCAGTACGTCGGAGCGCTCATGCGCGAGGTCGATCCGGAACCCATCCGGAAGGCGCTGGACGACATCCAGCGCGGGTACGACCGGGATGTGGATCGTTTCAGGGAAGTCGAACGGTGGCGGGATGAACTTGTTGCGGGAAACGACGCGATCCTGGATGAAATCGTGAATCGATTCCCCGGTGCGGACCGGCGGAATCTTCTCCTGCTCATCCGGAAAGCCCGGACGGAAAACAGGACTCCAAAAGCGTCCCGGGCACTGTTTCGCTTCTTGAAAGAACTGCACGAGGCGTAAACGTTCGTGCGCGTCAGCAGTTCAAGGCGCCGCGGAGCCAGTCCTTGAGTTCGTCCGTTATTGCATAGACGCCAACGCCCGGTTTCCGGCCTCCTTCTTCGATGGCCTTTCGAACGAGATCTGCGGGGACCGGGACCTTTGCCAGTTCGCTCTCATCCTGGCTGTCTCTTTGAATGAGAGTCACCTGGGGCGGTTTTTCCCAGTCGTAGATCACGAAGTAGATCGCGTCCTGGCCCGGGTAGCGGACGAAATCGTCTTTGCGGGCCCAGCCGGAACCCCATTCCAGAAATGTCTCAACGGCCTTTTCAGGCGTCATTTCCCAGTCGATCCGGTCAAGAACCTCCCGGTGCTCCCTCAGTTCTTCCAGTCCCCACATGGTACCCCTCCTTGCGGTAAATTATTACCCGATAACTATAAGCATTGAGAACTTGTTTGATAGCGGTCGAACAAAGCGAAATTTGTTTGATTGCATCAATTTTTCCTATCGTATTTTTTGATTGAATAGGAATTATCGATGATGATACATTCGTGATGTTCCAAAATTCTTTCACAGGAGACTGCACGTGGGAAACGGTCACGAAAAATTAAAATTCCTTTTTGTCTGCACGGGCAACGCCTGCAGGAGCCAGCTCGCGGAGGCCTGGTGCCGCCGTTACTGGCAGGACCGCGTCGATGCATACTCGGCCGGGGTCGCCCCGCACGGCTTCATCGATCCCAGGATCATAAAGGTGATGGCGGAAGCCGGAATCGATATGTCGTCTCAAAGGTCGAAGCACCTGGACGAGTTTAACGGCATGCGTTTCGACTACGTCATTACGCTCTGCGGCAACGCACAAAAGGTATGTCCGTCCTTTCCGGAAACGACCAAAGTCCTGCACGTGGGGTTCGATGCCCCGCCCCAACTGGCCGCCGAATCGAAAACCGAGGAAGAGGCTCTCATGCATTACCGGAAGGTGCGTGACGACATCAAAAAGTTTATAGAGACGCTTCCCCGCTTCTGGGCATAGCGGGAAAGGCCCGGCACCGGGAAGCGTATACCAATGTGTGAGAGGGTTTCAGCCCCGATGCTTCCAGACACAGCGTGATCGACCGGAACTCCGATTGACTGATCGCGGTTACAAGCCGCTCAGACTGTTGAAAAAGCCTCCAATCCGTCACCCCGATTGAAAGTCGGGGTCCAGAAGGCTTGAAATCACTGGATTCCGGCTTTCGCCGGAACGACGATCACGATGATTTTAGAGTTTGTCATCAATCTGCGCGGCTACAAGCCGCTCCCACAAGATCATATCCTCCACTTCTTCTGATTCGCTTCGCGCCTTCCTGTTCCCTGGAGTTGACGTCCATGGGGCAGGGGCAGCGAGAAATACCTGCCGCCCCCAGCCGTAAATACCGTTTTCACCCCAATTCCTTTCCTTCGGGAGCAATTTACACTTCGGCTCCTCTTGGAGAAGGAGTATGGGATGATAAAACTTCGGTTTCATCAATGGTTCGCAGTGAGCTTGTGCGGCATCTGCCTCTTGGGATGGACCAGTATGGAAAGCGAGGCGGCCGTGTCCATTACTTCAACCAGCCAGAATCGGGGGACCGCACCTGCGGCTCCGGTTCCGGAACAACCCAGGTCGAGCAACACCCAGTGCCAGGTTTTTGCAAACAACGAGTTGGGCATGCACTGCGAGGTTCTGGATCATCGGGTGGTGAGCATCCTGCCGCCCTTCAACGTTCTGCATGCCCAGGCGTTAATGAAGGGACTCAAGCCGCGGGTTCTGACAGGCGCCGAGGCCCGGCTCTTCTATTCCGCGGTGTCGAACCCGAACGACCCCTCCCTCGCCGCAAAGGCGCTTGCGCCGATCTATAAGACCGATTTCTGGGACCCGAACCTCTCGACGACCAACCTGGTGGCCTTCGACGCCTACGATCCGTTCTACCCTCCGGGCATCCTTTCGGCCTATCTGCTTGCCGAGGATATCGGCCTCCCGGTGCCGGATGTCGAGAGGATGTATCTCGGGGACGGGCAGCTTGCACTCGACCAGCAGAAGATGCCGGGCGAAGCGGGGGCCTATCTTCAAAATACCGCCCAGCCCTTCAATCGTTTCAACGCGGACTACCCCTTCTTCAACCTGTTTCTTTTCGGGTACACGGCGGCCGGGGTGAACTGGTTTGCCGCGGAGGGAGTTCCATTGACTCCGGTCGACGATTCGGGGAGAGCCAATCCTTTTCCCCTGGTCCGCGTGCAGGTCCAGGACAAAACGGGCAGCCTGGCCGGAACCCCGGGGTCTGTGATTGCCTCCGTGGATACCGTCATCCCGGTTGCTGCAGAGGTGTCCTGCTATACCTGCCATGCGTCCTCTGCCGACGGCGGGACGGGCAGGGCGGCCTGCATACCCGGGACGGACGCGAACTGCTCTGCTTCCGGCTCTCCCTATTCAGGGACATCCTACCAGGTGGTCACTTCTGCGGACGATCCGTCCGCTTTTCCGGGTGACGTGAAACGGGAATGGGCGGCCAACACCAACATTATACGGCTGCACGACGCCCGACACGGCACCGGTCTTCAAAATTCAACTCCCGTGGTCTGCCAGACGTGCCATTACAGCCCCGCTCTCGACCTTGCCCAACTCGGTCCGAAAGGGCCATTGGACCCGGATGCGAACGGCAGGAGCCAGACGATCCACCACAGCAACTCCAGGGCGCTCCATCTCTTCCACGGAAATCTGACCGGCATGATCGACGATATGCCGGCTCCGACGGACCCGCTCCGATTCGACCGAACCCTTGGCAAGCCGGTGATAAACGCCTTTGTCGATACCACGCTCCAGAATTCCTGCTACCTCTGCCATCCCGGAAAGAGCACGAAATGCCTTCGCGGCGCCATGCGCCAGGGGGGCCTCGTGTGCCAGGACTGCCACGGCAACGCGAAACAGGTTGGAAACGATTTTTCGGAAACCTTTACGGCGGCGACTCCCTTTTCAACTGCATCGGCATCATCGAAGCGCGTTCCCTGGGCCAACGAACCTGCCTGCCAGTCCTGCCATACCGGTGATACGATGAACAACCTTACTGCTGACCCGAATGTGATAAAATCCGGAGACGGCATCAGGCTGCTCTGTGCATATAGATCGAACGATCCGGATGCCGTGCCGATTTCGGCCCCCGACAGCCGCTTTGCCGAAAACACTGCCCCTTCGGGCCAAAGGATGCTCTTCCGTCTGAGCAAGGATTCGCATTCCGGCCTCTATTGCGAAGCATGCCACGGCAGCACTCACGCGGAATGGCCCACAATCGATCCCAATTCGAACGACAATGTGACTGCGACACAGATCCAGGGACATGCCGGGGTGATCATCGAGTGCTCGGCCTGCCACGGCTCTTCGCCGCAGAATTCCCTGGACGGACCGCACGGCATGCATCCGGTTGGGCAGAACTGGGCAGGCGGGCATGCAGGAATTGCAAAGAGGAATCTCGATGCCTGTAGGGCGTGTCACGGACAGGCAGGGCAGGGGACGGTGCTTTCGAAAGTGCGTACGGTCAGAACCGTTTCGGTGGAAGGCGGGACGAAAACCCTCGCCTCCGGGACCCTTCTCGGCTGCGGCGTCTGCCACCGTAATCCGCTGTAGCTTCGGACTGCATACAAAGCGCGGGGGGCGATTGCCCCCATCCCTTCAACTGCGCGCAGGGGAATGGATTCTAACGGCCTCTCCCACACCAACTGCATGATTTCGCGCCCTTCTTCGCGTCTTCGCGGCTGGTTGAAAAAGAAACCAATTCCGCAGGCAGGCTCTGTATGCGTTCCCACGCACAGCAACGCACAGCATGGGAACGAGAAAAACAACTTGGCGCCTTGGCGTTTCTTCGCGGCTTCGCGTGGGAAAGAATCAACGCGCACCTTCGATGACAACGCATCGCGGCTGGAAGGCGCTCCCGCAGCAACACTGCCTAAGGAAAATCTTTTCCTTCGCGGCCTTACCTCAACATAGCAAGCTTC
>JAEZXS010000046.1 GCA_023442755.1 Pseudomonadota bacterium
TTGGATGTGACTTCGTCCCTTTGTAAGTTCCGTCTTGAAGGTTGAAAGTACAGATCTCAAATTTCTTTTCGACAATTTGTAAATATAAATATAAAAAAGTCAGATATGCAAGTAAAATTCTTATATGTTGCCATTTTTTTCCGCCTTCTACAGTGCCGGTTCCCACACTCTGCAAGTCAATGCCATTCCTCTTTCTCGGGTGAAAAATGATTACCTTTCCAACCATTAGGCTGAAATCAACTCTCACTCTACAGTTATAGACATCGCTCACTCAGCTAATGTCTATTGCCAAATGCCATACAGCCCGGTCCATTGCCATCGTTATATTGCATGTAAATCGAAAGCTTGCCTGTGAGCATAAAGTATCGGCAGGTCCCGCAGCCTTCCCTGGGTGGGCGCATCCTCCCGGCAACCCGGAGCGGAATCGCACGAGTACCGGAATCGGTGCTCGCGCCCTGCAAAAGCATATCGGTCTCGGATTAGATATGCCGAAGGCATCCATAGGAACTTCCCTGATCCGGATATGTCGGTCATAGTCTTCGAAAATAACGAAAGTAAGATCGTGTCCCTTCGAGGAATGATGTCCTTCGATTTATGCCTTCATTTTAAGCCGGTTTTGCTATAGGATAGAAGGTATTCTTCCAAGCAGTTTCAGAACTTGCCTCAGCGGTTGGTTCGCACCATTCAAAAGGCTTTCTGACGATATGAAAACCAGGGCTCGCGACATTCTTTTTCGTACAATCCGTGGAAGGCTTTGGCTCCTTCTCCTCGCAGTATTTCTCCCGGTGTTTTTAGTCCAGACTTACTTTTATGCAGACCAGTTCCAAAAGATGCGCGAGCGGGAACTTCAAACCAATTTCGAGATTGCCCGCGTCACTTCAAAAGCATTCAGCCTGTTTATAGAAGATATTCTTCATCAGGAAATCGGGATCGCTGTAGCGGCAACAGCTTCTCCTCCCATATCGCCGAAGGATTTTCAAAAGCTTCTCCTGGAGACGGCCGAGGCTTGCTATGCGGTCAGGTCCTACAGTTGGCTGAGCGCTGCCGGCAGAGTGCTGGTTTCAAGCAATCCCAGCAGCTCGGATGCCAATCATGCTGACCGGGATTTTTTCAGGCAAATTCATTCCGGCAACGAATGGGCCGTCAGCAATCTTTTTGTCGAACCTATCACGAACACACCCGTATTCGTAATAGCGCGAAGAATCCGGGATATTTCCGGCAACCTGCTGGGCATAGTTGCCGCCGAAATCAATGCGGATGACCTCGATCACGTTCTGGCAATAGACCGTTCAAGACAGGGGGGCGTCTATATAATCGACAGAAACGGCGTGCTGGTTTACAGAAATCCCCGGGGCAGGCAGGCATGGGTTGACAGAAGCTGGATGAAGTCCCTGCCGTTTATCCGGAAAGTCCTCGAAGGAGAGGAAGCCGCCGGGACCGGAACACCTCCCTTTGAAGAGAGCAGCAGGATAATGGCAACGGTGCCGGTCAGCATGGTGGGCTGGGCAGCGGGAGCGTGCATCGACGAGGAGGAAGTAACCGGACCGATTCTTCACGCTCTTTCCTGGCATGCCTTTCTCTTCTTTCTGGTCACGCTGTGCAGCTTCCTTTTTGCCTTCGGTCTGGCAAATAGCATCACTTCCCCACTCAAAAGGCTTCGCTGGAGCGCTCTTGCCTTCGGAAGAGGCGAATTCTCGACCCAGGCCATAACGGCGGGACCCATAGAGATACAGGAACTGGGAAGGACTCTGAACCGTATGGCGGAGCGGATAAGCAGTGCTGTCGAGGAAGCCCGGTGTCTGGCAGCGACGGCCGAAGAGAGCAGAAAGAGCCTCGAGTCGAGCGAGGAGCTGTTCCGTCTCACTTTCGACCAGGCCCCTATTGGAGCGGCCATCGTCGGTTCGGACTTATGCTTTCACCGGGTAAATGCCCATTTGTGCCGGGTCCTGGGGTACTCTGCCGCGGAACTGAGGTCGCTCACTTTTTCCGAAATAACCCATCCGGATGATGCCCCCGGCACCCTGGAGCAGAGCTGCCGAGTGCTCTCTGGGGAGCTGGAGATCTACCAGTCCGATACGAGGCTTGCGCACAAGAACGGCGGGACCGTCTGGGTGCGGCTTTCGGTTCATCGGCTGCATGGCGCCGACGGGGAACCGATAGCACTTCTCCCCATGGTGGAAGACATCACGGAGAAGAAGAGGGCGGAAGACGAGTTGCGGTCGGCCAACGAGCGGGTCAGGGACATCATGGAGAGCATCACGGATGCTTTCATCAGCATAGACCGGCAGTGGCGCTACACTTATGTGAATCCGGCCGCCGAAAAGTACCTGCGTATGGACCGGGCCGACCTGATCGGAAAGGACATCCGGGCCGTGCATCCCCAGCCGGAAGAGGACCTGGGTCTTTACAAACGGGCAATGTCCGAGCTTGTGCCCGTGAGTTTCGAGAGTCATCACGCTTCGCTGGACGTGTGGGTCGAAGTGCGCGCATACCCGACTACGGAGGGGCTTTCCATCTACTTCCGGGACATCACTCAACGCAAGCAGATGGAGGAGGTGCTCAAGAAAAGCCGGGAAACCTTGTCCAGCATCCTTCGTGCGGCCCCCATCGGCATTGGACTGGTCAAAGAACGCACTTTCCAGTGGGTGAACGAGCAGTTCTCCGTGATAACGGGCTACGCGAGGGAGGAACTGGTCGGGCAGAGCGCGATGGTGCTCTATGCGAAAAAAAGAGAGTTCGAGCGTGTGGGAATTCTGATGTACCGGGACCAGTGCAGGTTTGGGGTGGGGAGCGTTGAAACGGAGTGGCTGAAAAGGGATGGAGAAAAGGTTGCGATTCTGCTCAATTCGGCGGCCATCGACTCCATGGATATCGATGCGGGGGTCGTCTTCACCGCTTCGGATATTACGGAGCAGCGGAGGATCGAAGAAGAAGTGATCCGGTCCCGAAACGAGCTGGAATATCGCGTACGGGAGCGCACGGCCGAGCTGGAAAGGGCGAACTACGAGCTGAGGCAGATTCCTGCAAAGCTGATCTCGGCCCAGGAGGAGGAGCGGAAAAGAATAGGGGGTGAACTGCACGACAGCATAGGACAAACCCTGGCGGCCCTGAAATACTGGGTCGAGATGATCCTGATCGAACGCGAGCGGGGGAACCCCGACGAGGGGATGAAGCGGCTCGAACAGTTTGTCTCGACACTCCAGAGGTCGATAGACGAGACCCGCGCCATCTACATGGGCTTGAGGCCGACCATGCTCGAGAGCATGGGAATACTCGCGACCCTGCAGTGGCTCCGCCGGGAATTCCTCAAGCTTTATCCCAACCAGTACATAGAGATGGAATTGGACGTCGAAGAAGAAGAGATTCCCTCCACCCTCAAAGTCGTCATTTTCCGGATAACCCAGGAGGCCCTGAACAATATTTCCAGGCACAGCCATGCCGAATGGGTGGATGTGTCGCTGGTGAAAAGAGGAAGCGTGATAGAGTTGACCATCGCCGATGACGGCACGGGATTCGACGTGGAAATAGTCTTGTCCCAGGCGCATGGCAGGAGCCTCGGGCTGACCGGGATGAAGGAACGCGCCGAGATTGTGGGCGGGATGTTCTCCATCACCTCCGTAGCCGGCGAGGGCACGACGATTCGTGCCTCCTGGCCTGTTTATGATTTCGATCTGCAATGCGTTGCAGGCGTAGGCGTCTTTGGGCTCGACCATAGGCGGTGACGGGGCTGTCTTGTATTGACGAACTCCGGAATATGAGCGATGTTCTGTGCGCGGGCGCAATCTGCTCCGGGCGGTGTATCCTGCCTGACGACTCGTCAACGATCCCCATTACGGAATTACCGTCGATGTTCGAGCTTGCCACTATCTTTTGTACCTCCTTTACCGTGGCTCTCTCCGGAGCGCTCATGCCTGGCCCTCTTCTGACAGTCACCATATCCGAATCGGCAAAACGCGGATTCCTTGCCGGCCCCCTGCTCATGACTGGGCACGCGCTGCTGGAGTTGGCCCTGGTAGTTGCAATCTGCCGCGGCCTGGACGTCTACCTGAAGATGGACGGCGTCATGGCGGGCACCGCACTCCTGGGCGGCTCGATACTTCTGTATTTCGGAGTCGATATGGTGCGGACCGCCGGGCGTATTTCGCTCCGCAGGGGCGCGGGCACCAATGATTCCATCGGCAGGAATCCCATCATAACGGGCGCCCTGACGAGTCTGGCAAATCCCTACTGGAGCCTGTGGTGGGCCACATTCGGGCTCGCCTATCTGACCAGGATTTCCGGCGCCGGCCCGGCGGGGATCGGTTCTTTTTTCGCCGGCCACATTGCTGCCGATTTTGCCTGGTACTGCATCATTTCCTTTGGCATCAGCAAAGGAGCGGCCTTGATGAAGGACCGCGCATACCAGGTGCTCATCAGGGCTTGCGGAGTATTCCTGGTCCTTTTCGGGGCCTGGTTCCTGGTTTCGGCCAGGGACTATCTTCTCAAATCGGCAGCATAGGAGCATTGTAGCCTAATGGACGAAAAACTCAGGCGGCAGTTCCATGACCGGGTCCAAATGGAGCCGTTTGCCCGGAAGTTCGGGCTGAAACTGGTGGAGATCGGTCCCGGGTATTCCCGGATTGAAATGAAATTCACTTCGGATATGGAGAACCTCTTCGGGATGGCCCATGGAGGCGCGCTCTTCGCTCTGATCGACGAGGCGTTCGAGACGGCCTCCAATTCGCACGGGACCCTTGCCGTTGCCCTGAATATGAACGTGACCTATGTTGCCGCCGCCAGGCCGGGCGCCGTTCTTACCGCCGAGGCGTGCGAGATAAGCCTCACCAGGAAAACGGCCACCTATGAGATCAAGGTGAGGGACGAACAGGACGCGCTGATCGCTGCCTGTCAGGCCCTCGTCTACCGGAAGGGTTCGCCGCTTCCGTTTGCGGAAGAAAGTTAAAGAACGCTGTAATTCCTCCAGGCAAAGCAGGGATGCGGCAACATACCTTTTAACATTGCGGAAGAGGCCGGGGGGGTGGCCCCGAAGCCTCTTTCGCCCTCAGATGCCATAAGTCCGAATAAGACCAGTTTCAAACCTGCCCCTCAATGATGCTCGTGAATATAAAACGGCCACTTGTGGAAGAACCACTCGTTCCATAGCAGGGGAATGATCCACCAGAAGTTCCAGATAAGCGATTCGCCGGTTATGAACCTCTCGGCAAGCCCTCCGGCCATGTGATGATTACCCAGTCCCCAATGCCCGAAGTTCAGGTGGTAGAAGAAGACATAATTTATCACCATCAGGATGAACACGCCTGCGGTCCTGAACCAGAAAGCCCCCCAGGAATCCTTGTCCCGTTGCGGGGCCATGTCATCGAAATAGTGATGCCAGGCAAGGAAGGGTATCAGAGTGAATCCGGCGATCTCGGCCGCATGGTACCAGAGAAACCGGGTCGCGTCCCCCTTGTCGCCCGCCGGCAGATGGTGGGCGACGTCGCCCATGTTCATCCAGAGAGGGGCGAGCTTCACGCACAACCACGCGAGAAAGTAGCCGAGTGCTACATTGCAGGCGAAGGAGACCACGCCCTTCCACGGCTGCGGGAGTCTGATCAGGGTCCAGGGTTTCATTCGCCACACGTTCGGCGTCATGAACAGCACTATTATCATCCATTCCCAGTAGCCGAAGACCCAGTGAACGTGTCCGGTCCCGGCGATATCCCCCCACCATGGGGTGCTCATCCCGTAGGAGTTTCCGAAGACGTTCCCGTAGAGCATTCCCCAGAAGGGCACGATGAGGACGGTGTAGAAAAAGAGGGTCAGGGTGGAGCACCAGCCGATTTCGGCAAAACCGGCCTGGGGCTGCGTGAGATTGCTCGGGCGAATCGGCCATTTTCCGAAAAGGATCGTTACGAACGGGTAGGAATAGAACCCGATGAGAACAAAGGTCACCACCGCCCGCTCGGCAAACCTGGCGCTCGGGTTTATGAGGGCCTCGTAGGTGAGCGTCTTTCCGGCGGCTTCGGGCAGAACAGTTTTGCCCGCTGCCGCTAGGGTTTCCAGGTTCACCTGGCTCAGGAAGTTAAAGCCGATGCCAAGGACCCGGTAGAAGATGACGTGAATGACGAACCATACCACCAGGAGGTTCACGATGGTTTCGATGATGCCCCGCCAGGGCTGGGGGACATCCTGAAAGGGCCAGTCGCCCAGAAACATGTGCTGCCATAGGCCCACGAGGATCATCATGGCGAGATAGAGAACGAAGGGGTAGGGAAAGGAGCCGACGGGCCCCCGAGGGTCGCTGAACAAAAACCACGTAAACCATGCAATCAGGAAAAAAGCGATTGTTGAAATGATGCCGGTGGCCGGTTGCCCCCAGCGCGGTTTCAAAACTTCTGCCATGGCTGTCTCCTGTAAAAATGTGTTCTATCCGCGTTGACTCCGGGCCAAAGGCAATCTTCGGTGCACCTCCTTCCGGGCCGGTCCGTGCAGGGACCTTCGAGGGTTCGATTAAATCCCGGCCCGTGGGGAGCAGCAGGTACTGACACGAGGGAACGGGCCGGCATCCCGGTCGCCA
>JAEZXS010000085.1 GCA_023442755.1 Pseudomonadota bacterium
GGAGACGTATGCGTTGAACTGCAGGCAGACGAGGAAGCCCTATATGACGAATACGACGAGATTGATTTGTCAAAGGTGGAACCCCTTATCGCGAGGCCGCACTCGCCTGGCAATGTTGTGGCCGTACGCGATATTGCAGGCTTCAGAGTTGACCAGGTCATAGTCGGCAGCAGCGTCAATTCCTCTTTCAGGGACCTCATGGTTGTAGCCAAAATAGTTGACGGCCGGCATATCGCACCTGGGGTCTCGTTCCACATCAATCCGGGGAGCAGGCAGGTAATTGAAAACATCGCGGCACTGGGCGGCATGGCATCCCTTCTTGGGGCCGGCGCCCGCATCCATGAACCCGGGTGCCTTGGCTGCATCGGAATGGGACAAGCTCCCGGTACCGGCCAGATAAGCCTTCGCACGATGCCTCGCAATTTCCCCGGCCGCTCGGGAACGAAAGATGACAGAGTTTATCTTTGTTCGCCGGAAACGGCGGCAGCCGCTGCACTGAGAGGGGTTATTACCGACCCGAGAGATCTTTGTGGGGAAATGAAGTACCCCGGAATAAAGGACCCCGAAAGATACATTATTGATGAGGTTTCCATAATCAGGCCGGACGTGGATTTCAGACAAACGGTAGTGGAACGTGGACCGAATATTATACCTCTGCCTGCGTTCGATCCGCTGCCCGAATCGCTTGAAACGACCGTGGGGCTAATCGTCGGCGACAACATCTCGACAGATACCATCATGCCGGCAGGAAGCAAGGTGCTGCCACTCAGGTCCAATATCCCAGAGATCAGCAGGTTCGTGTTTTCGCAAGTCGATCCGGAGTTCCCGCAAAGGTGCCGGAAACTGGGTGCGGTCACCGTGGTGGGGGGAGAGAACTACGGCCAGGGATCGAGCCGCGAGCACGCGGCCCTCGCTCCCCGCTTCCTGGGAGTGCGGGCTGTGATAGCGAAGAGCTTTGCAAGAATCCACATGGCCAATCTTTGTAACTACGGCATAATCCCGCTCATTTTCCAAAATCCCGACGATTACAACCTGATCGAAGCCGGGGCAAAGATATCCTTCCCGGATATCCGTCGCCACATCGAGGACGAGAACCCCAAAATCCCAGTGACGGTGAATGGACGCACTTTTGTGACGCTGCTCAAAATCTCCGGCCGCATGGGTCGGCAACTTCTTGTGGGCGGAGCCCTCAACCTGGTCAGGTCCGAATCCGGTTCGGACGTCGTGAAAACTGGTTGAGAGCCCTTTTAACAGCAACACTGTCACAGTGGAGAAGAAGCAATGTCAGAAGCAAAATCTGTTCGTGTAAAAAACACCGGACTCAGAGGCGTTGTGGTAGCCGATACGAAGATCAGCTTCATAGACGGTGAAAACGGCGTTCTGATTTACAGAGGGTACAGGATAGAGGAGTTGGCGGGACAATCGACCTTTCCTGAAACAGCCTTCCTCCTTTTGAACGGCTACCTGCCGGGAAAGAAGGAACTTGCTCAGTTCGAAAACATGGTGCTCCAAGCACGTGAGCTTCCGGAATTCATCATCGAGGCGTTAAAGAAATTTCCAAAGCAATCCGCGCCGATGGATGTATTGCAGGCCTGTATTCCGATGCTTGGGATGGTCGACCCGGAGCTGAACGATGAATCGCGAGAGGCAAACTTTCGGAAAGCAACTCGTCTGATCGCGCGCGTTCCGGCGATTGTCGCCGCCTGGAACAGGATACGAAGGGATGAAAAACCATTGCCGCCGGATGACTCCCTTTCGCATGCCGCCAATTTCCTGTGGCAGCTCACAGGGAAAGCGCCGGACCCGCAAATGGCTCGCGACTTCGATGTCTGCCTCATTCTTCACGCCGACCATACCTTTAATGCATCGACCTTCGGCTGCAGGGAAGTAGTCTCCACGCAAGCCCACATGTATGCCGGCACAGCCGCCGGCGTTGGGGCGCTGTCCGGCAGCCTGCATGGAGGAGCAAACGAACGCGTCATGAAAATGTTGCTTTCCGTCGAGTCCACGTTGAATTCCAGGGAAGAAGTGTGCAGGTGGGTAAGGGACAAAATAGAAAAAGGCGAAAAAATAATGGGAATGGGCCATGCCGTTTACAAGACGATCGATCCGCGGGCGAAAATATTGCGGGAAACATCCAAACGCCTTGGAAAACAAACCGGCCATGAGAGGTGGTACGACTATCTGACCTGCATAGAGGAGGAAGGCTACAAGACTTTTGAGAGTCGCGGCAAATCCAATATCCGGACAAATGTGGATTTCTATAGTGGCTCTGTATACGCCATGATGGGCATCCCGGTCGACATAATGACGCCGGTTTTTGCAGTCTCCAGAACTGCTGGATGGTGTGCGCACATCATTGAGGAGAAATTTGCCGAAGCCCAGGAGAAACCAACCCTTTACAGGCCGGAAGCCCAATATGTCGGGGATTACTGCGGGCTGTTCGGCTGCACTTACGAACCTTTTGAAAGAAGGGAGAAGACTGCAGCGACGACGACCTCGGCAGCAGGCGCAACGATGACCTTATCTGCATCAGAAGCCTATATCATGGGGTACTTTAACGGTTAGGGTTTATGGGACCTGGCGGCTACGGGCCAAACAAGCACGAATCGTGTAGCAGAGGGCATTATCGGTAATTTTGAGGCAGGTGTATTCCCCTCACCTTCCCGTCACGGTCCACAATTTGATTCGCCCGCCCCGCCCCGTACGCGGCCCGTTGGGCTGAGGCAATCACAGCGCCCATCCGCCAGGCGATGCCCCGTAAGGAGATGCCAGTATGAATCCGGGTATCGAACTAAAAGTTTTCGACGATTTGAGTTACGGGCTCTACATTCTGACGTCGTTCGATCAGGACAGGAAAAACGGTCAGATAATAAACACAGCCGTCCAGGTCACTGCCGATCCGCTCCAGGTTGAGGTCATAGTCAATAAGAACAATCTGACACACGAATACATCCAAAAGAGCCGGTTATTCGCTGTATCCGTGCTCGACGAATCCACTCCTTTCCCCCTTATCGGGCTCTTCGGCTTCAGGTCCGGAAGAGAAACGGACAAACTGGCTCAGGTAAAGCACGAAGGAGGGATGACGGGATGTCCGCTGGTCACGGATCATGCTCTTTCGTTTTTTGAAGCAAAGGTTACAGCGAACATCGACATCGGCAGTCACACTATTTTTATAGGACACCCGGTCAGATCAGAGGTTCTCTCCGATGGCAAGCCGCTTACCTACCAATACTATTGTCAAGTTATGAAGGGTAAGTCACCGCCAAATGCTCCAACATTCAGGCCTGCTAATGCGATCAAGAAAAGTATGAAATGAATCAGGGCACCTTATCAGCACCAAAGTCAAGGAGATCGATTATGCTAAACAGCCGAGACATACTCGAACTTGAAACCGAATGGAAAACCGATAAACGCTGGAGCGGCATTGAACGGTCGTACACAGCCGAAGACGTGCTCAGGCTGCGCGGAACTGTCAAGATCGACTATACATTGGCCGCTCTTGGAGCACGTCGTTTTTGGAAATTGCTCAATGAGATGCCCTATGTAACAGCTCTTGGGGCCGTTACGGGAAATCAGGCCGTACAGCAGGTCCAGGCCGGTCTCCGATCCATATACGTAAGCGGATGGCAGGTGGCAGGAGACAATAACACCTCCGGGCACACATATCCCGATCAGAGTCTTTATCCCGCCGACAGCGTACCCAGGCTGGTTCGAAGAATCAATAACGCTTTGCAGCGGGCCGATCAAATCGATCACATGGACGGTGGACAAGGACCCCACTGGTTTGCCCCTATTGTTGCTGATGCGGAAGCAGGTTTTGGCGGCACCCTGAACGCCTTCGAATTGATGAAAGCGATGATAGAGGTCGGGGCGGCGGCCGTCCACTATGAGGATCAGCTCTCGTCTGCCAAGAAATGCGGGCACATGGGAGGCAAGGTTCTGGTCCCCACCGGCGAAGCGATTAACAAGCTGGTCGCAGCAAGATTGGCCTCAGACGTCTGCGGCGTGCCAACCATACTGATTGCCAGAACGGATGCGCGCGATGCGACTCTGCTCTCGAGCAATTCGGACGAAAGGGATCGCGCTTTTATCACAGGCAAGGTGACGAGTGAAGGATTCTTCCCGATACGAAACGGGCTGGAAGCAACGGTGGCGCGGTCGGTTGCGTATGCCCCGTTCGCGGATATGGTATGGTACGAGACAGCTGAACCGGATTTGGAGGAAGCGCGACGGTTTGCCGAGGGCGTTTTATCTAAATATCCCGGAAAGTTGTTGACATACAACTGTTCGCCCTCGTTCAACTGGAGCAAGAAGCTCGACCAGAGCACCATCGCTAAATTCCAAAGGGAACTTGGCGCATATGGGTTCAAATTTCAGTTTGTTACCCTGGCGGGCTTTCATTCCATCAATCTCTCGATGTTCGAGCTTGCCAGGGGGATTGCCATGGAAGGAATGAGCGCTTATGCAAAATTCCAGGAAACCGAATTCGAAATGGAGCAGTATGGCTACCGGGCCGTGAAACACCAGGCTTTTGTCGGGACAGGTTATTTTGACCGGGTTGCACTCACGATCCATGGCGAAGGCCTCGCCACCGCCGCTCTGAAAGGATCGACCGAAGAGCAGCAATTCCACGAAAAGGTGAAAGGCAGCACACTGTGATTCTCACGTCATAGCGTCTCGTTGCCTTCGTGAAAGGAAGCCGGATGTCTCCTTTGTCGAGGAATCCGGTTTCCGGATAGCAAATCAGGCCAGGGGGTGCATATGAGTAAGAACTCCGAACATAAAAGACAGGTACCAGATTATAATCCTCCGTCTCCGGGAGGACTGGCCGCGTTCAATTCGGCCATATTCACGACCTCTTATAACCTTGCCCTGAGCAAATGGCTTGAATGGTTCGGGTTGTTCAGTGAGACGTCGCGCTTCATGGAGCCATACTGGAATGCGGCTCAGAATTTCATGGCAATGCAGGAAGAGAAGAAGGCAGCACCGTCCTGGGAATCGGCCATGGAGTTCATGGAGCTGTTTATGTTTGACATGCAGCTTGCTTCCAGGGCCGCTGCAGCCAGTGTCAACGCCATGAATCAGTATCATGGCCGGGAAACGGCTGAAACACTGACAGCTCTGTCAAACATGATGCTCAACTCCAAGGTGGAGGATTACGTCAGATACTCGGAGAGGAAGCTGAAGATTGTCGATGCGGTAGTCAATACATACCCCCGGGTCATCCGGGATATCGAGCCTGAATACGGGTTCCATTTCGACGGCGATAGATATGTCAAAGTTGCCGAAACGGACCGGTTCACACTCTACCAGGTCCTTCCGACAGACACGGGAATGGACGTAAAAACGGGCGGAAAGCCCACGCTCATAATCCCCCCTTATGTGCTCGGCGCAAACATATTGGCGCTTCTGCCCGCCGAAAACAGGAGCTACGTGCACGCGTTTGCAAACCAGGGAATTCCCACCTACATACGGATAGTGAAGCCTATAGCCGAAACGCCGGCCGTTCAGACCTTGACCGGTGAGGACGATGCTCTCGATACGCGTTACTTCTGTGAGAAGATCCTGGAACGGCAAGGCAGTCCCGTCACCCTTAACGGGTATTGCCAGGGAGGTTTCCTGGCAGCCTTGCATCTTCTTTCCGGGGAGCTTGACGGTCTGGCCGATGCCCTCATCACCTGCGTCGCTCCCATGGACGGCACCTGTTGCAGGTCGCTTTCCAATTATATGGAGAGCCTGCCGCCCAGCCTCAGAGACCCGGCCCTCTCCTACAAGCGACTCCCGTCGGGCAATGAAGTTGTGGACGGCAAAATCATGGGATGGATATTCAAATTGAGGAGCATAGAAAGAGACGCTCCCATATTGACCTTTTACCGTGACCTCGCGATTTTCGGCCAGGGGGCAAATGACAAAGCCCCGGAGATAAGCAAGGCGTCCGCAGCAATCGGCCATTGGCTCACCTATGACAGAACGGATATCCCCGTCGGAATATCGAAGCTGAGTTACGATTCCTTCACTAATCCGATTTCGAGAGATGGAACGCTGCCTATAAAACTTTTCGATCGTTCCCTTAATTTTAAGCGCCTGAAAGAGAAGGGTATAAAATGGCTTCTCTGCATTGCGGAAGGGGATGACCTGATCGACAAGGAAGCAGCCCTTGCTCCACTCGATCATGTAAACGCCGAAGTTGCCTACTTCCCGAAAGGACATGTTGCAATTGCCACGTCATGGTGCTTCCCGGCATCGGAATGCTCCCTGGATATGGATTTCTTCGGGACGGCATGCAGCCATGGACAATCCCGCGGCCCGGTCCGTTTCCAGCTCGATCTAGATCAGGCAATAAAAGAAAATGAACTTGCGGTTTATTGGGATGAAATGGAAGACAGGGAATGAAGTCATTTAAGAGACCCGGGGGACACCCCCGGGTCTTCCTGATGATCCTGGCTTAAAGCCGTGCAGCTTCCTCGATTTACTCTACAGCCAGAGCCCGACCTATGTCGCGGCCGAGTTGTACGCATCTTTCAAGATCCCGGCTTCGCGGCCTGAATTGAACACGAATTTCCCCGCTTTCAACTTTGATGTTCATCTCCCTCATGGCTTTTGAGATGTGTTCCGCTGCCTCCCCACTCCAGCCGTAGGACCCGAAGGCGGCGCCAATCTTGCCCGTCGGGCGGAGTCCCTTCATATAGCAGAGCAGGTCGGCCATAAGAGGCATCATTCCCTGGTTTATTGTGGAACATCCCAGGATAACCGCCCTGGCGTCCAGGAGTTCGGTAACGATGTCGCTTCGGTGATTGAGTTTCAGGTTGAAGATCTTTTATTCGACGTCCTCCATCTCCAACCCTTTTGCTACATGGTGCGCCATTTGTTCCGTCGATTGCCACATGGTATCGTAGACTATAAGGGCCTTCCTGGCGCTTTCCTGGTTGCTCCATCTGACGTAGGAATCGAGGATCCCAGCTGCATTGGTTCTCCAGATAAGACCATGGTCGGGTGCAATAGTGTCTATTGCAATTCTCCGTTCTGCGATCTTTGCGACAAGCTTTTGCACCAGGGGGGAGAACGGCATCAGAATGTTCGCGAAATACTTGATTGCATGCGCAAAGAGTTCGTCCACATCTACTTCGTCATCGAAGCGTTGACTCGAGGCCCAATGCTGTCCGAAACCGTCACTGGACAGAAGCAGCCGGTCGTCGGGAAAATAGGACATCATGCTGTCCGGCCAGTGCAGCA
>JAEZXS010000096.1 GCA_023442755.1 Pseudomonadota bacterium
CGAGGATGGCCATCAATTCCGAACCGACCGCGATCCCGAACTTGGACTGCATCATGAAACCGTCGGTGCGGCCGCCGATGCCGATGATGATGTTGCGAAGCGCCTGTGCGCAGAAGTCCATGATCCAGCCCATCTCAATGCGGGTGGGATCGATGTTGAGGCGGCGCATTTTGGTGAGGCGCTCCAACTGCTCGTCATTATAGTTACGCTCATGCTGCATACGGGCGGTCATGGCGACCATCGCCAGGTTGTGAGCGTTCATAATGTCGTTGATGTCGCCGGTAAGACCGAGAGAGAACTCCGTCATGGGGATAAGAAGCGCGTTGCCGCCGCCTGCAGCCGTTCCCTTGACGTTCATGGTGGGGCCGCCGGAAGGCTGGCGAAGCGCGCCGCCCACATTGACTCCGCGTTTCCCAAGACCTTCGATCAGGCCGAGCGAGGTGGTGCTTTTCCCTTCTCCCAGAGGAGTCGGAGTGATTGCGGTCACCTCGATATATTTTCCATCCTCGCGGTCCTTGAGGCGATTCAGAACCTTCATGAAGTCGACTTTGGACAGCCTTCCCATCGGAAGCATTTCGTCTTTCTGAAGACCAAGTTTTTCTCTCCACTCGTCGGGAGTGGGCATGTTCTTTTCTGCTTCCTCGGAAATCTGCCAGTCTTTCATCTTTGTCGCGTCGTAAGCCATTCGAAATTTCCTCCTTCTCTCAGGATAAATTCCAGGGGTTAGCTAAGGGTCCTCAACTTCCATTACCCGGTCAGCCTAATAGAGAACAGGCGGCTACACTCTCATAAGCGGTGGCGAAACGCTGTCAGAATGAGTCTGATTTTTCCATAGGACTTTCTCTGACCGTGCGGTAGGTGTTTCTCCTACAAAAACTGCTTCACATGCTTGAGAAACGCACTGCCGAAGACAGGCAACGGCATATCGCGCACGCGCTTGGTATTGCTGGAATCTGGTGCTGAAGGCAAAAGATGACAGGGGTGATAAAGGTACTCTTCCTGAGAGTTCAGACTTTGAAAATCAACCCGGTATTGGAGGTGGATTAAGAATCAGTGACCGGAACCAATGCTAATTAACGGCAGGGGTGTTGTCAAGAACAAAGTCCCCCGGCGGCGCGCAGGCTATACCGGGGAGTTGCGTGGAATGGAGGCCCGGGCCGTCTGGACATCGTGCTATGTGTCCGTATCTCCGCATAGGAGATGTCGCCGGACACATAGCATTCTCCCATTCCACGACTCGGGGCAATGCATCTCTAATGCACCCGAACCGGCGTGATATGCAGACGCTTTGGCCCGTGCTACTTACAGGTTGCGCCGCTTTGCTTTATGAGAGAAACGATCTGTTCGGAGTAGCCCGGGATTTTTTTTACGTCGTCCCAGGTCTTGAATGGGCCGTGCTGATTTCGAAAGTCAACCAGTTTTTGCGCCCGATTTCGCCCGAGTCCTTCGATTTGATCCAGCTGGTCAACGTCGGCGGAGTTCAGGTCGATCGAGCTTTTCTTCTGTTGCGACTCCTGTTTAGCCATTCCTTGTACCTCCTAAATTAATCAAAGATCGTGCAACCCGAAAAACGGAGGGCCGAAGCTCTCCGCTCGCAAAACGGGTCTGACTATGGTAATTAACTTAAGTAGCCGGAATTTAAAGTCAAACAGGATGAATGCGCCCGGATCGGCCGGGGTCCAGCCATGCCGTCTACGTCCTGATTATTGAAATTCGGATATTCCATGAATGGCTCAATTCTGGTAATATTGTATATTTACAATTGTGCGCGTGTAGATATTTTAAGTTTTTGAGACCAGAGGGTTTCGAAAGGGGAAATCATCTGATCGAGCTATAGATGCCGGAACCGGATTCACGCCCTGTGAGCGGTTCGGACCGGGTGGGCATAATTTACTGGGAAGCGGAGGAGTTGATATGTGGGATTATACCGACAAGGTCAAGGATCACTTTCTCAACCCGCGTAATGTCGGTGAAATCGAAAATGCGGACGGGATTGCCGAGGTTGGATCGATTGCGTGTGGTGATGCGCTCAAACTCACTTTCAAACTGGATGAAAACGGGAAGATCGTCGATGCCAAGTTCAAGACTTTCGGCTGTGCCAGCGCGATTGCTTCAGCTTCCGCTCTGACAGAGATGATCAGGGGAATGACTGTCGAAGAGGCTGCGAAGGTTACCAACCAGGATATCGCCGTTTACCTGGGAGGGCTGCCGCAGGAAAAGATGCACTGTTCCGTTCTGGGGCGTGAAGCTTTGGAGAAGGCCATTGCACATTACAAGGGCAGCCCCGGGGCGCTGGAAGAGGAAAAGATAATCTGTGAGTGTTTCGGGGTTACCGAAAAGGAAATAGAACGCGCCATTCGCGAGAACCGTCTTGCCACGGTGGAGGAAGTCACCAACTACACGAAGGCGGGTGGCGGCTGTGGAAACTGCCATTCGGCAATACAGGAAATCATCGACAAGATAACGAGCGAAATGCGTGGGCTGCCGACCGACAGACCCAAGCTGTCGAATATCAAGAAAATCAGAATGATAGAAGAAACGCTGGAGCGGGAGATCAGGCCGGCGCTCAAACATGACGGCGGAGATATCGAACTGGTGGATGTGGTCGGGAATCGCGTGCTGGTAGCCACTCGCGGCGCATGTGCATCCTGCCAGGCATCCAACCAGACGCTGAAGAACTTCGTCGAAGCGAAGCTGCGCGAGCTGGTGTGGCCGGAACTGGTGGTAGAGGAGGTATCCGCGTGAAAACGATATATCTGGACAACAATGCGACGACCCAGGTTGCCCCGGAAGTTCGGGACGCCATGATTCCTTACCTTTGCGATTTGTACGGAAACCCGTCGAGCATGCATTCCTTCGGCGGGCAGGTAATGAAGGATGTGCGGAAAGCCCGCGAACGCATGGCGGCCCTCCTGGGTGCAACGCCCGACGAGATCATCTTCACCAGTTGCGGTACGGAAAGCGACAATGCCGCAGTGCGGTCCGCTCTGAGCAGCAGCCCCGAGAAGAAGCACATTGTGACGAGCCGGGTGGAACACCCCGCCATACGGGCGCTTTGCCATCACCTGGCGTCGCGGGGATATCGAGTCACCGAGATACCGGTTGACGCGGAAGGCCGGCTCGACATGGAGCAGTACAGAAGGGCTCTCACCCCGGACACGGCAGTGGTGAGCCTCATGTGGGCGAATAACGAAACGGGCGTGATATTCCCGATCGAGAAGGCGGTCGAACTGGCAAAGGAGCGAGGCATTCTGTTCCACACGGACGCCGTACAGGCCGTAGGCAAGATACCCATTAATCTGAGCAAGACCCCGATTGACATGCTCTCGCTCTCGGGCCACAAGCTGCATGCGCCCAAGGGAATCGGAGTGCTCTACGTCCGCAAGGGAACCAAGTTCTCTCCGTTCATTATCGGGGGGCACCAGGAACGGGGCAGGCGCGGCGGGACGGAAAGTACCGCGAGCATCGTCGGGCTGGGCCTTGCGGCGGAACTGGCCGCCCGTAAAATGGACGTGGAAAACACCAACGTCAAACGGCTCCGGGACAAGCTTGAATCAGGCATCTTGAATTCGATACAGAATACGAAGGTGAATGGGGACCGGATAAGCCGCCTGCCGAACACGAGCAACATCAGCTTCGAGTTCGTGGAAGGCGAGGGGATACTCCTCATGATGGACGAATTCGGCATCTGCGCATCGTCGGGTTCCGCCTGCACCTCCGGATCGCTTCAGCCTTCCCACGTTCTGCGCGCAATGGGTATTCCCTTCACGATGGCGCACGGCTCCATCAGGTTTAGCCTGAGCGTGTACAACACGGACGATGAGGTCGAGTTCGTGCTCGAGAAACTGCCCCCGATCATAGAGACCCTGCGCGGGATGTCTCCTTACTGGAAGGAGGCTGCATCCCAGATCTGTCAAAACGCATGATGCTTGCGACCGGTTTTGAGAAGGTGCGTGCGTTTGAGAGGATGGCAAAAAACTGGGAGCCGGGGGAGGCCCGTGCACAGTGAGGGTTTCCCGTTGTGCCCCGGAGGAAAACAATGAGCGACCAATCGGTGATTCTCGACCAGTGCAAGACCGCTGAAAAGACGGAGCGCCATTTTCGGGAAGAGATCCCCGGCATAGTGGAAGACCTGGTACAGTCCTGTGCAAACGGTTTTTGTTTCGACCACGTCGGCCCGGAGCCCATCCCGTCACGGGAGGCCACGGTCGACATAGTCAACAGGGCGAACAGGCTTCTCTATCCCGGCTATTTTATCCGGACCAGGCTGGAACAGTTCAACCTGAACTACTACTTCGGCCAGGAGGCCATCGCACTTTTCGGGCTGCTTTCGGAACAGGTCACGCTGGCTCTGCGCCACGACTGCATCCGCCACAACCTGCCCTGTATCCAGTGCGAAGCACGCGGGAAGGAAGCGTCGATCAATTTCATGCACGACCTGCCGGCCCTGCGCAAGATGCTGGCAAGCGACGTGCGGGCGGCCTATGATGGCGATCCGGCAGCGAAGAGCTTTGACGAGATCATTTTCAGCTATCCCGGCCTGCTTGCGATTACCGTATACAGGATGGCCCATCAGCTCTGGGAGCAGGGGATACCCCTGATTCCGCGGATAATGACCGAGTATGCCCACAGCATTACGGGAATCGATATCCATCCCGGTGCTCACATCGGGGAGAGCTTTTTCATAGATCATGGAACCGGGGTGGTCATCGGGGAGACGACGGAGATCGGGAACCGCGTGAGACTGTACCAGGGTGTCACCCTGGGCGCGCTCTCCCTTCCTCGTAAGGCCGGCGACGAGTTGAGGCACACGAAACGGCATCCCACCATCGAAGATGACGTGATAATCTATTCCGGGGCCACGATCCTGGGTGGAGAAACCGTGATTGGAGCCCGGTCGATTATCGGCGGCAACGTCTGGTTGACCGAATCGGTTCCACCGGACACGCGGGTTATCATAAAGAAACCCGAGTTGATCTACTCGGGAAACCGGATGGAACACGGCGATCCGCAATAGAGGCGAAAGAATGTTCGGCTTTTGCACCACAGCGGGCCGGTTCAAGTCCTTCGACTCGAACCGGCCCGAAATTTTCCGCAGCGTTGCGAGTTGTCTTCCCTGCGGGCTCTACGCGTCCTTCACCTTTCCCGGTTCGACGAAAAATCCGCGCAATGCAGATGCAAGACTTTCCGGGGTCCTGATGATAATCTCGTTTCTCAGCAGTTTTTGCAGGAAGTAATCGTCCGTGCGGTAGTTCTCGTACAGGTTCTGCCGGGAAATGATGCGCAGGATGCAGCGGAACGTGTCGTCCGCTCCTGCCAGGGGGCCGGAGTAGAGGGAAAAGTTGAAGGTGGAAATCCCGAGAGAGCCATAGCCTCGAAGGACGGCCGAAAGCCCCGAGGCCAAGTCCGATATATCCCGGTCTCCCAATTCCGTGAAATCGCGCTTCTCGGGGAAAATCCCCAGCACCTCGTTGGTGCCCTGGGGCGAGAAGCTGGTTAGCCAGGAAATGCCTCCGGTATTCGCTATGAAGCGGGCTTCGAGTTCCCGTTCCTTTTCGAGCAGGTCCATCCAGTACGTGGTGCCGTTTTCGTTCCGGTACCGAGCGCCGCGGTCGAGCAGTTCCTCGAGGTGGGTGAAGGGAATATCGCTCCCGAGCACCTGGAAATGAGGGTGGGGAATGCTCGCGCCGGCCGGTCCGAGATAGTTGCCGTTTACCGTGAAGTACCGGACGGTTCGGTCTGTCCGGAAAAATGCGGTGATGAACTCTCGGGCTGCATGGAGTGCTTCCTGCACCAGGGCGGGTGAAAAATCTTCCAGCGGAATGGAGTGCCTGGAACCCACGCGGATGACGGCGTGCACCTGGGAAATCGGGAAGAGGTTCGGGAAAAGGACCGACTCGCCCACCTGTACGCGTCCGCCGGGGACGACCGTCTCGGGATACGTGGGCGTGGTTTGCTTCCAGCGGTCTCCGCAAAGGAAGCACTTCGATTCGCTTTCCCGGGCCAGTCGCTCGATCAGGACAGGGTCCGATTTGCCGAAGAGAATGTTCGCCTTATCCTCGAGGCTGGGATTGAAGATGCTTTGACGAGCCGTGAGCGGGTCTCTGCGGATTTCAAGCACCTGGGTGTCCGGCGAGCCTCCAAGCAGGGGGTTGTTGAACGTGGATTTTTGTATGTGTTTTTCGAATCGAATCTTCTCCTTCATATTTTTCTCTCCTCAACTCTGCTGTCGATTCGAACGCGAAGGTGGACCCAAAGACCGGTGAAGCGCAATATACTTGACAATAGCAGTGTCCAACGGACCTGTTCATCC
>JAEZXS010000098.1 GCA_023442755.1 Pseudomonadota bacterium
GTCCGGAGCTTATTATACGGAGAAGCATAAACCGAAACGGGCGCAACCGGGTCTTCATAAACGACCAGGCTGCCTCGGTACAGCAGCTTCAGCAGCTTTCACCTCTTCTGATTTCGATATCCGGCCAGCATGAAAATCAGCTTTTGCTCGATCCCGAAACCCACCTTGGGTTGCTCGATTCCTTCGGCGACCTGGAAGAGATGTGCGGGGCCGTGCGGGAAATCCATACCGGCTGGCAGGAGAAAAGAGAGGAACTCGCCCGTTTTCGGCGGGCCAGAGCGCAGCAGGCCGCGCAAATGGATTTTTTGCGCTTCCAGCTCCAGGAACTCGAGGCGGCGAAAATAAAACCCGACGAAGATATCGAACTCGGCCGCGAACGCGACATTTTGAAAAATGCAGGCGTCCTGGCGGAAGCCTCCCGGCGGGCGCTCGAAGCCCTCTATTCCGAAAGAGGCGCGGTGCTCGAACGCCTCTGCGACATAGAAAAGGAACTCTCTTCCATCACCCGCGTCGATTCCTCCCAGATCGGCCTTTTCGAATTTCTCGAACAGAGCCGGATAAACCTGAAGGAACTTGTCCATCTGTTGCAGCAGTATGCCGGAAAGATCGTTTTCGATCCCGGGAAACTGGCTGCAGTCGAGGAGCGGCTCGCTTTGCTGGGAAAGCTGGGCAAAAAGTATGGGGCGAGTGCGAACGAAATGCTTGCACGCCTCGAAGAACTTCGGGCGGCCGTAGGGCAGGAGGAGGAATCGGGGTTCCGGGAAGAAGAGGCCGAGAAGGAGATCGAACGGCTCCGCGGGGCTTACCTGGAAAAAGCCGGCGAACTTTCCCTCCGGCGCTCAGAGGCCGCACAGCGGCTTTCGACCGACGTCCAGCGAAACCTCGCAGAACTCGACATGCCGCATGCCCGGTTCAGCGTGCGATTCCTGGGCGGCGATGACGCGCGGGATTATTTTTCTCCCACCGGCATCGATCGCATCGAGTTCCTGCTTTCCGCAAACCCGGGCGAGGAATTGAAGCCCCTGGCAAAGGTGGCATCCGGCGGGGAGCTGTCGCGGATACTGCTTGCCGTAAAGAGCCTGCTCAGTCGGAAGGGAGAAGCCGAAACGCTCGTGTTCGACGAAGTAGATACGGGCATAGGGGGGAGAACGGCCGAACTGGTTGGACTTCAGCTGAAAGAGCTGGCTGTCCGCCACCAGGTGATATGCATTACACACCTTCCCCAGATAGCCTGTTACGGCCGATGGCACTATCTCGTAAAGAAAGTCGCTGCAGCAGATGAAACAGCCACGGGCATCCACATGCTGAGCGAGGAAGAACGTGCGGAAGAACTTGCCCGTATGCTGGGAGGCATTTCCATTTCTGATAAAGTCCGCGATCACGCAAAAGAACTGCTCGAAAAGGCTGCACAAAAATAATAACAATCCACATCTCCTGATACCATATCCTAATACTCAATCGCTTTACCTCTAGAATAAATATTAAGTTTCCCTGAGCTTATGCCGTTATTTGATGGCATGTAACGGCAGTCCTCTTATGGCGCAAATGCCCTGAATCAGCGCGTAGCTGCCGGACAATCCCCGTACCTTATATTCGAGAGGAAGATCGTCTTATGCGAAATGTATCGCTTGGTGCAAAGATCTTTGGCGGTTTTGGGATCATGCTGGCCCTGTTTGTGGTTATTTCATGCGTCGGGTTCAAGAATCTGTCGCTGGTGGTGGAACGATGGAACAGGGCAGACACCGCCGACCATATGGTGAAAACGATGCTCGAGGCAAGGCGGCATGAAAAGAATTTCATCCTGAGAAGCGATCCGAGTTACCTGAAAAGCGTGGACGAGTTGACAGCCGATTTTCGCAGGAGGGCGGAGCAGGCCCAAAGCCTTTCAGCAGACCGGGAAAGCCGTGAACGGTTGGAAAATGCGCTTCAGGAAGTCGGAAGATATTACTTGGCGTTCCGGACGTATGTTGACCTGAAAGCCCGGCAGGATGGCGTCCTTGCGGAGATGGGAGGGCGATGCAGCCAGGCTCTCGAACAGATCGAAACCCTTATCGCTGATCTGAGGACCCAGGCAAACGAACTGATAGAAGGCAGTGAATCCACCTCTGCCCTTGAGGATAAGCTGGCCCGTATGGAAGACGTGCACCGGATGTCGCGGTGGATGCTCGATGCAGTGCGCCACGAAAAGGAATACGTTGTCTCTGGGGAGGCGAAGCAGAAAGCTCAGGCCGAATCCTGCATCGCGGGAATGCTCGATATCGGCCGGGACCTCAAAGCGCGGTTTACGAAAAACTCCAATATCTTTCAAATCGATCAGATCATGGGGTCTGCCCGGGCGTATGAACAGGGCTTCAGCCAGTTTGCCGAGATAATGGAGCGGAAAAAGGTCGCCGACGAGGCCATGGTGAATTCCGCACGCGCCGTCCAGCAGATCTGCGATACGATCCGGATTGGCGAGAAGGATGCGATGGCCCGGGGCGCCAGCGGGGCGAAGCTGACGATCGTGACCGTTGCTGCCCTGGCATTGCTGGTTGGGATGGTTCTTTCCTGCCTGCTCACCCGCATCATGACCAGGCCGATAAAGATCATCATCGAGGGGCTGGCCAGGGGAGCGAAACAGCTTACGGATGCTTCGGGCCAGATCGCCAGAACCAGCGTGCATGTGGCGGAGGGCGCCTCGCAACAGGCGGCCGCGATAGAAGAGACGTCCTCCTCCCTCGAGGAGATGTCCTCGATGACAAAACACAACGCGGAGCATGCGGGGAGAACCAACCTGCTCATGAATGAGACGCATTCCACGGTCGCTGAGGCCGGGCAACTGATGGACAGCCTCATGGGCTCGATGTCCGAGATCTCATCTGCCGGGGTCGAAACCGCAAAGATCATCAAAACGATAGACGAGATCGCTTTCCAGACCAACCTCCTGGCGCTCAATGCGGCTGTTGAAGCCGCCCGGGCAGGCGAGGCCGGATCCGGATTCGCCGTGGTTGCCGACGAGGTGCGCAACCTTGCGATGCGAACCACCGATGCCGCCCGGCATACGGCGGACTTGATCCAGGAAATCGTAGTCAAAATCAACAATGGTTCGACCATGGTGGAAAGAACCGGTCGGGAGTTTACCAGGGTATCGGACAGTGCGTCGAAAATGGCGGAACTCGTGGCCGAAATAGCGACTGCAGCCGGCGAACAGGCCCAGGGGATAGGGCAGATCAGTAAGGCCGTAAGCGAGATGGATTCGGTGGTGCAGAGCAATGCAGCAAATGCGGAGGAGTCTGCGTCGGCATCGGAGGAGATGAGCGCCCAGGCCGAGCAGATAAAAGCGTTCGTTGCCGAACTCGAGGCCCTGGTTGGTGGGAGGCGCAAGGAAAGACCGGAGGTTGAGCGGCCGACGGCGGCACTTCCCGCGGAGATTTAAATCTACAGGCACCGAGTTCTGGCTCCCAAGCTGTTTTGATGGGAGAGGCTTCAGCCTTACAGAGCTCGAAGTCGCCTGACTCTTAGCCAATAACACCCGAATCGAAAAGAGCGCCGATCGTTTCGTTGATGTCCAGCCCCCGCTGCCTGAACCCTTCGACTCCGAAGGCCATGTTCGCTTCGATTACGTACCAGGTCCCCTGGTATTCGCAGATATCGAGGCCCGCTTCGTCGAACCCGCAGCGGTGCGCCACGTGCCGTGCAAACCGGAGTGCTTCCTCCGGAATGCGCATGAAGGAGATGGCGCCCCCCTGTGCGACGTTGTTCCGGAAATTGCCTTCCCGGTGGATGCGCCAGTATGCATGGACGACGTGGCCCCCGATGACGACCGCCCGCAGGTCGCGGTCTATCGGGAGGAACTCCTGGATATAGGCGGGGTTGTGGCCGGCAAGGTACGCGGCGAGTCTATCCGGGCCGCCGATCAGGAATACTCCCTTTCCCTGCGAAGAACCGACAGGCGTTTTCCCCAGGAAAGGATACCCAAACTCGTCCTCTATCGCGTTTTGTCGCTTCCTGCCGTAGTAGATGCGCGTTCGCGGGTGGGGGATATCGAGAAGCTGGAAAAGGTTTGTCTGGGCAATCTTGTTGCCCAGGAAGTGGTAGTAATTTTTGGGAAAGCATTCTTTCCCGGCAGCCAGGAAGATCCCTTCATAGACCGGCCCGGGATAGCAGATTTTTCCTGCCCCGAGGATTCTTCGCCGATCCTCTTCGGAATAGTCGCTCCAGTTAGCATTGATCCCGAGACACGGAACCATGCTCTTCCTGAGCCGTTTGCCCAGCGAAACCGTTTCCGGAGCGGGCGGGTCCGGGCGCTGTTCGCCGTCGGCGCCGCGCCGCTTTTCTCCAGGTTTTCCAGAAGATGATCCGTCCATGACGCCGCCCTTCGGCTTTACCTTCGAATACAATTGCCCCCTGGCTGTTTTTCCTTATACTCGAACCGCACACCTTTGTGAATTCGTTATAGATGGGTTCGTCGCGTGAAAATCGCCGGCTTGTGGACAATGCCGATCCCAGGCAATATCTTCCTGGCGATTTGAATTGCCACCCCGATCGGCGCTTTATCGCAACTACTTTTGACCTGACATTCCAAGAGGTGACCAGATGGCCGTTCTCGCCGAATTGAAAAGAATTTCGAGCACAGTCTGGGAAATCCCTCCTTCGTACAAAGAGGGCATGCGCGTTCCCGCCCGGCTCTACGGGACGGAAAAGATCATCCAGGAGATGGACGAGGGCGTAATAGACCAGGTAACCAACGTCGCCACCCTGCCCGGCATCGTCAAATATGCCTGCTGTATGCCCGACGGGCACTGGGGATACGGATTCCCCATCGGCGGGGTTGCCGCAATGGATGCGCGTTCGGGGGTCATATCGCCCGGCGGGATCGGGTTTGATGTCAACTGCGGCATGCGGCTCGTCCTGACGAATCTCACCTATCCGGAAATACAGGAACACTTGAAAGACCTGGTGGACCGGCTCTTTCAGCGCGTTCCCGCGGGGGTCGGGAGCAGCGGTTTCGTTAAAATCTCCCATGACGAGTTCCGCGAAGCGGTTCAGCAGGGAAGCCGCTGGTGCATCCGCAATGGCTACGGCTGGGAAGAGGACCTGGAACGCACGGAAGAGTTCGGGTGCATTGCCGGGGCGGATGCCTCCAAGATAAGCCAGAGGGCGGTTGACCGCGGCTACAAACAGATCGGTACTCTTGGTTCCGGAAACCATTACCTGGAAATCCAGGTCGCCAGGCAGGAAAACATCATGGACCCGGTGCTGGCGAAAGCCTATGGCCTTACGATCCCCGACCAGGTGGTCGTGATGTTTCATTGCGGCAGCCGCGGGTTCGGGCACCAGGTTGCAACGGATTACCTGCAGATTTTTCTCAAGGTGATGGAGAGCAGGTACGGCATAAAGATACTGGATCGGGAGCTTGCCTGCGCCCCGTTTCATTCGCCCGAGGGCCAGGATTATTTCGCGGCCATGAAGTGCGCGATCAACATGTCTTTTACCAACAGGCAGGTAATCCTCCACCGGATACGGGAAGTGTTTTCGGACGTTCTGCACAAGGATCCGGCTGATTTGGGCCTGCACCAGGTCTACGATGTCGCCCACAATACGGCAAAGCTCGAAACCCATGTCGTCGACGGCGAAAAACGGCAGCTTCTCGTACACCGCAAGGGGGCGACGAGGGCGTTTGGGCCGGGAGCGGAAGGGCTTCCCGCCATATACCGGGACACCGGTCAGCCCGTGATCATCGGAGGCAGCATGGAAACCGGGTCCTACCTGCTCGGGGGAGTGGCATCGGGCGACCAGACTTTCTTCAGCACGGCGCACGGCAGCGGCCGAACCATGAGCCGTCGCCAGGCAAAAAGGCAGTTTCACGGAAAGAAGCTCCAGGCGGATATGGAGCAGCGGGGTATTTATGTGCGCACTGCTTCCTGGTCCGGCCTGGCGGAGGAAGCCGGACCGGCATACAAAGACATTGACGAGGTGGTCGAGGCCACCGAAGAGGCGGGGATCAGCAAAAGAGTGGCGCGATTCCTGCCGGTCGGCAATGTAAAAGGGTAAAAAAAAGGGGGAAGGTATGGCTGCGCAGAAAACTCCGGTTATGCTTGTCACCGGGAGCCTTGGGAGCGGCAAGACGACCCTGGTGAAGCACATCCTCGAAAATGCCGTCCGGACGGCCGTCCTTATGAACGAGTTCGGCGAAGTCGCTATCGACAGCCGGATAATCAAAGGGGAGAACATCGATATCATCGAACTGGCCGGCGGGTGCGCCTGTTGTTCCATGACCGGCGAATTTGAAGCCGCGATGCGGGAGATTGTGGAGAAGATCGCTCCGGACATGATCCTCGTCGAAGCCACCGGGGTGGCGGAATCCGACGCCCTTGTCTACGAGATCGAGGACAACCTGCCGGAAGTGCGTCTGGACCTCGTGGTGTGCATCGTCGATTCCTACCTGAGCATTCGGCATCCTTCCGTCGGCTATACGGCGAGAACGCAAATCGTGGCTGCCGACATCATCCTTCTCAACAAAGCCGACCTGGTTACCGCCGACGAGATGCAGGTCGTAGAAGCCCAGGTGCGCAGGTACAACGACCGGGCGTTTCTTTTCAGGACTACGGCGTGTGATGTCGACTGGCAGGCGCTTTTCGGATTGAAAACGGGTGCCAGGCCCAGGCTGGAAGTCACCAGGGACGAAGAACCGCTCCAGTCGTTTGCGTGGTCCAGCTCCAAAGTGCTGAATGCGGAAAAGTTCGAGGACATGGTGCGCGAACTGCCCGAGCAGGTGTTTCGCGCCAAGGGATTTGTCCGCTTTCCGGATGGCGAGCGTCTTTTCAACTACGTCGTCGGGCGCGCCGACTACGAGGAATTTCCAGCCGACGGGACCCGGCTGGTCTTCATCGGCCGTGACATGGATTCCGTGCGCGCCGAGATAACCGAGCGGCTTCGACAATGCGAGGTGGAGTGAATGCCCTATAAATTCCTGGAAGACGTTGCGATAGCCGATGTCGCTTTCGAGGCCTGGGGGGATACGGTCGAGGAGATGTTCACGGCCGCGGCGGAGGCGACCATGAACGTAATGGTGGCCGACCTGGACGCGATCGAACCCAGGGTCGCCCGAAAGGTCGAACTGGAGTCGGAAACGCTCGAGATGCTTTTATTCAGTCTGCTCCAGGAACTCATCTTCTATAAGGATGCGGAAATGCTCCTGCTGCGGGTCGAAGATGTCGCAATCGAGCATCGTGACAATCTTTACTCCATGAAGGCCAATGCTTACGGTGAAGACATCGACCCCGGCAAGCACGATCTCATTGTGGATGTAAAAGCCGTCACCCTGCACAAGTTCAGGGTGGAGCAGACGGATCGCGGCTGGGAGACTTTCGTGATCCTCGATATATAAGCCTGGAGGTGGTTATGGAGGGAGGCTGGTCCTACAAGGAATTTGATATCGAAGAAGGGCTGAAGCCCGGAAGCGCCAATTTTCAGTATTTTTTCATTGTGTCCCAAAACGGCAGAAAAAAATGCCGCTACTGCGTCTGGATAACGCATGACGCACTTGCCCGCTTCGATCCGTCGGGAGAGTTCGGGCAGATAGTCGCCGCCGAAAATGCCGGTTGGAAAGAGTGGGTCAAAGCGAAGATAGACCAAGGCGATTTCCAGGACCGCGTCCTGAGATTCGATCCCCTGGGCCGTGAGGAAATCGATCTTACTGCGATATCTGGAAGGCTCACGTTGTGAGCGCTTCCCACAGCATTCATCCCAATCCCCTCATGCAACGCTTTCCTGTATCGTCGGTGGGAGGGGCTTGCAGCCGTTGTGTCTATCCGTCCCTTCGCGCTGTAGGCCTGATCTTCTCACGATCGACATAGCCGGAGGGCGGCTAAGGCCTCTCCCACAGTAAATCACCGGCTTCCCGTCACCGGAGTCCGATTACAGCTTATCGGGCTTGCACAGGTTCTTTTCGTTTGCAGCCGCGCGCCCGCATTTTTTGCAGATAAATTGCGGGTTTTGCACGAGCGATTTATAGTCTTCCAGGTTGGATTCCACGTACCCGAGATTTTGCAGGTAGCATAAATGCTGGTCGTGTGCCGAATGCGGCATTTTTGCTTCGGGCATATTATTCCTCCTTGTTCTACTTCTATTTGAAATCACTATTAAACTAAACACTGCCGCAACCGCCAACAATCCCCGCGGGCGTCTCCGAGCGGGACCGGGCATGGCTCTTTTCTCGTATATGTTTATTATTTAAAGTTGAGTATAATTATTATGGAAAAATCAGTCCTGATGGGGCAAGGCGCCGGGTTCTTTTCCTGGCTGAAGGACTGGGAAAGGAGTGAAAGATGCGCTCGAAACTGACTTTTCTTCTGTCTCTTTGGGTATTGCTGGCAGGGTTCGGAACAGGCGTCACCGCCTGGGCGGAACAGCCCGTAAACAACTGTCTGATGCTGCCGGAGATCATTAAAGGGCAGAGCGCTACGTCGTCCACCTACGATCCTGAATCCTGCGTAGTTTCCTGGCCCGGTACGAACGCGGACCGGGGAACGGATTACACACAGGCGGACAGCGTGTAACAGGGCACGCGTTTCCTGCATGGGAGTGAATGTGGGACGTCCGCTGGGTTCTAAGGTGTGAGTTGCCGGGGTCGCGGGGAGCAGTCACGAAGGAATTCACCTAATCCCTATCGCCGCCGCCGATGATCTTGTTCAACTCGTTTATCAGGGATTCCTTGGACTTGGAGCACTTGGCGCACGAATTGAGGTGATCCAGAAACGCGGTTATATTCCAACCCTCATACGTTTTGATGCCCAATTCGACTAAATCACGCCCACACAAAAGATTCAGCATATCCTGCTCCTTCTATGAATTCCGAGGCGCGCCTACTATAGCAAAAAGGCGAGTCGAGAAATAAGCAAAAAAGACCTTCCTTCCAACCTCTCCGACTGAACCGGGACGAATACTCTGTCGGACATTGCATCTCGCGATCCCGTAACTCAGCGATTTCATATGTATTTAATCCTGGCACGGTCATTCGGCTCACAGTATCGTGCCGGTAAATATGTGCACCTTGACCCGAAAAGGTAAGTACTTATCCTTATGTAACTAAGTTAAGCCGTTAGCAGTAAACCAGGAACCTTTCGCGGGAGGCGTACTGTGTATAATATCTCGAAACTTTTGACGATCCTTGCATTGGCTTTTCTGCTGGCCGGCTGTGCCGGGATGAACTCTACCGAGCAGAGAATGCTGAGCGGCGGGGCCATAGGGGCCGGCGCGGGCGCGTTGTTCGGCGCCATGGCGGGCAGTCCGGCTGCGGGCGCGGCGATTGGCGGCGCAGCGGGAGTTGTCGGAGGGGCAATTGTCGATAATCTAGAGCGGAACAGAGCCTATTCCGAACCTCCTCCTCCGCCACGTCCCTACTATTAAATCCCGGCCGGGGCAGCATGCGGACCGATTTCCCGGCTGCCCCGGCATGCCATTCACCTTCACTCCTTTTCACGCAGCATCGTAACCATCCCTTTTTCCATACGAATGGGAAAGACGCAACTGAAGGAATCCACCCAGCGGCGGGCTGTCAGTTCACTGGTCCCGAGTTCTTCAGCTATCCTGCGGATCGAAATCTTCTTGTGCTCCTTCAGGATTTTGAACATCTTCACGGAATGGTCCCGCATCCTTTCCCTGTGCCCCGGGTTGAACATGTTCCCTCTCCTTTCTCAGGCGATCTCCGCATCCGCTTGAGCGGCTGTGCGCTCCGTGAGGTTCGCACCGCCCCCCTTCTGCTTTACAAGCTTCGAAAGCTTATCGACATCCACTGTGTAGGCGGAGCAGTTCTTTTTCCCCAGCTTCTCGCACAGTACCTCGATATCAGGTTCGATTCTGAAATGGTCCTCGCGATCGCGCCGGATGCCGCATCGAGCGAGATCGGCATCCGGGAGCCTCTTCAAGGCGTTCCGGTCGATCCGCTCGCGGATTTCGATGCAATCTGAAAGTCCGAGCTTTTTGAGTGTGGCGATCGCTGCTTCTTCGAACTCTTCCCGAATCTCGATCCGTTCGGCCACGCGGAATGCAATCTTTCCGAAGAAGAGCTTCCTGCTCCGTTTCTTCGCGAAATCGCTTTTGTGCAGGAGGCAGAAAGATTCGACCGAAGATTCGATCCCATGCCGGTCTTCTTTCAGCTCTGCCAGTTTCTGTGCGTGCTCGCCGAGCAGTTCGTAAAGCTTGCGGCCCAGGGCGGCGGAGACTTCCGAAATCTCGAGGTCGAGCATTCCGAGCCTTTCGAGCGCCGCGTCGACATCGGTCCAGTTCGCGATCAGCATTTGCCCTCTCCTACGCTCTTGTTGAGCTCCCACAGGATCTGACGTCCTATGTCGCGCAGTTCGGCGCCTGCCCTTTTCCGCAGCTTTTCCAGGAGAAAGGCCATCGGTGCGAAATCCACCGGGACGACGAATTCTCCCCTGCCGTGCTTGAAGCTCTCGCTCGCGCCGATTTTTTTGCGCCTTTCGCGGTGGTAGCAGGCGCAGCACAGGCCCTGGCCGACGAGTTTTTTCTCTTTTCCACACCGGGAACATGCGGCGGTTTTTTCCATTTGCAGCCTCCGAGGGGTAGGGTCAGGAATAGTCCTGACCAAAAAATTAATGATATCTTGTCTGTTTTTTTCCATCTGACCATAATATTGGATATTTTGCTTGACATTGAAACCGGTTCCGAATACCTTGACATCAAGATGCAGAGCCAATATGGGAGGATATGCCGCAGTGTTCGGGAAATACAAAATCTTTGTCCGTCCGGATGGCATCGGCTATCTCTTTCATGATGCGCCGGCTCACCATCCTCCGGTTTACGACCAGGGAGACGGAATTTGCGGAAACACCCAGTTTGCGGGCGATGGAGCGCATGGAAACGTTTTCTTTCATCAGTGCGACTTTGATTTCGAACGGCGTCATTTTGGGTCTCCTTTCCTGAAACATATGGTCAGATGGAGCCGATAGTACAACCAAAAAACTGGATGAGTCAACCAAAAAATTGAACATACGGCAAGAAAGACCCATGCGAGGTCTCAATGCTTTTGGCATCAACGTTTTGGCCGGGTTTTGAAGGCACGGTCAGAATAATCTCAGAGGGAATAACGGTATGCTGACGGAGAGATTGAAAAAGGTGATCCAGAATTCTGGTTTATCCCTGTCTCGTTTTGCCCAGCAAACCGGCGTATCGAAGAATACGCTCATCAACTACCGCGACGGACAGACCTCTCCCACCGCGGATTTTCTGGAGACGCTGTGGAGGGAATTTTCCGTCAGCCCCGAGTGGCTTCTGCTGGGAACGGGGGGGCGTGAGTCCGCGGGGAAGGCGGGAGAGGACTACAGCCTGGTGCCGCTCCTGGAGTCGCGTGTCACGGGCGGCCCGGAAGGGGAGATCCTCTACGAGGAAATCGCCGATCACTATCCGTTCAAGAGGTGGTGGGTAGAAAAACTGGTGGGAAGGAGCCCGCAGCGACAGGAGAGTCTTCTTCTCATGCGGGTCCGGGGGGATTCGATGTCTCCTACCATAAACCAGGGGGAGATAGCCCTGGTGGACACCTTCGAGGGTGAGCGCCTCCAGGTGCTGACCGGCCGCATATACCTGGTGATTCTGCCCGACGGGACCGTGGCGTTGAAGCGGCTGGTCTTGAGCGGCGAACAGGGAAGCCTGAGGCTTGCGTGCCTTTCCGACAACACCGCCCACTACCGCCCCTTCGAGTTCGCACTCGACCCGGACAAGCCGCTGAAGACCTATGTTCTCGGCCGCGTGCGCTGGGCGGGGAAGGAGTTTGACTGATGCATTAGGGCGGCGTTCAGTATGGGCTATTTTGTGTCCTTCGCATTTTGCAGAATTATTGATTCCAATTTTTACGCCAATTATGGCGTAAAAATATCTTGACATTCCTTTCCCATGAATTATATTCATATTGATTGCTATTACTCATGGATAGGAGTAAAAAAATTGCACTATGATCTGACTTTTATAAGGAGAGAAGATGAAAAGCTTCGGGGAGGCGTTCAGAGAGGCACGCAAAGAGAGGAGGGTTACGTTGCGTAAGATTGCCGAAGTAATTGGCAAATCAATCGGATATTTATCTGATATTGAGCATGATAGAAAAGGGCCGCCCCCTCTACCCGTTGTCGAAAAAATAGAAAATATTCTTGGAATACGAAACCATTCCCTTCTGAATTTGGCAGCCGATGTGCGCCGTCAAAAGCCGACGGATTTCTCCAGGCGCATTCAAATGAGGCCGATTTTGTCCGAAATCCTTTTGCGAGCTGACGAAATGACAAACGAGGAGCTTGAAGAGATTCTGAAAGGACTCAAACATAGGGAGAGCGATACAAGGTGAGCCGAAAACTCATTCCTGCCAGTCCCATGAGTGGAGCAGCGCTTGACGAAAAAGCGTATGAGCTTGTCAGAAGGTATCATCCAGCTGCATTGGAAGAGCCTTCCGCATTTGACGTTGAAGCCCTTTTCGAGATTGATCTTGAGGACTTAACGGGGGTTAAGCCTGACTACAGGGACCTGTCGCCGGGAATCCATGGGCTGACTGATTCTGAGAAACTAGAATGCATCATCTCAAGAGACCTTGCAGAAGATCCTGCGCAGTTATTCTTCTGCCGTTCTACAACGGCACATGAGTGCTGCCATGCGATCCAGCATGTGGGCCAATTTAGGCAGAAGAGAGCGGTACTTCGGTCAATTCATGATTCTGACCATGTGAGCCTGCGGTTGTACAGGGAAGACGCTATCCCATTGTACATGAATCCTGAGTGGCAAGCTTGGAGAATGGCCGGGGCATTGCTCATGCCTGCTAAAGCGATTGCTAATGCCCTCGAAAGGGGGTATGGCATTTCGGATATGGCGAATATCTTTCAGGTGAACAAGCCTTTTGTGCTGGCCAGGCTGCGAGCTTTGAAAATTATAGAATAGAAAAGGACAGCTGCAACTGTCCTCTTCTGTTTCGCGGCGAGTCACGTTTGGTCGTTTTAGGGGCGCCCTCTCGTGGCAAGACTGTCTGCGAGGGCAGCTAGTCGGGTCACCGCCATACTGTGATCTCATTCACTTCAAACGATACACAGTGTTGCCCGCCCTTGTCAAGATCATTCCCCTAAAATCAGGGGTAAATCCTCATGAAGCCAGAGTGGTTTCCACGGGATCCCCGGCGGATAATCGGCTTTATCTTCCGAACTTGGGTTACGCGGAAAGATGGAAGCCGTGACTACGCACGGGACCACGGCTTGCGTGCATGGAAAATTCCAGTGTACGAGAAGTAGCCGAATTCTGCCGCTTGAAGTAGCGGCCGGGCTCCCCCCGGCCTGGGAACAGAACGGGGGCCTTAACTATTAACCGCAATACAGAAAAGGGGTTTATCGATGACAAAGACTTTTAGGCCAGGAGAAAAGGCACCGCGTTCCGGACAGTACGAAATCATAGGGCCTCGTGGTGGGCGAACCGGGAAAGAACGTACAGTAACAAAAGACGAACCGCTTCCGCCTACTCCGGAAAAAGATCAGACATACATCCTTGTTGACCCAACCAAACATTAACGTGAAATAAGCGGTCCCCTACCTTTCGGGGGCCGCTTATTGTTCAGCTCAAAAGAAATCTCGAACTTTCACGCGAATCCTTACATCGCCTGCACGACAAAACACTTCAGGTATCGTGTCTCCGGCATGGCGAGAATTGCGGGGTGGTCGAGCGCCTGTCCTCGGACGGCCAGGAGCCTGAGCCTGCGGCCGCTTGCCTGCCCGGCTGAAAGCAGGATGTCCCGCAGGAGAGCCTCGTTCATGTGATAGGAGCAGGAGCAGGTTATAAGGAGTCCGCCCGGCTTCAATGCCAGGAGCGCCCTTCGGTTGATGTCCGTATAGCCTTTCTGGGCCTCGGGCAGGGCCGACTTCGTCTTGGCAAAGGCGGGAGGGTCCAGGACGATGATGTCGAACTGGCTGCGCGGCATGCGCTTGAGATGTTCGAAAACGTCTTCCGCGACGAAGGAGCATCGGCTGCCGAACGGGTTCAGGGCGGCATTTGCCCGCGCCTGCCGCACCGCGTCGGCGGACTGGTCGACCCCGATCACCTCTTCGGCGCCGCCCGCTGCGGCCGAAAGACCCCACGCTCCGTTATAGCAGAAAAGATCGAGCACCCGCTTTCCCTGCACGAGCGAGCGGATTGCCTTCCGGTTGTCTCTCTGGTCGAGATACATTCCGGTTTTCTGCCCCTGCAACGGGTCCACCCGGTACTTTATTCCGTCCAGCTCGATCGGGATGCCGTCTTCCGGAAGATCGCCGCGGGCGATGCCCTTTTCCTGCGGGAGCTTTTCATAGGCCCGGGTCGAGGAATCGTTTCGAAAGACGAGCGCGGAAGGTTTGAACACGTCCATGAGAAGCTCTTGCATGAGCGGTTCCATCTTTGCCATCCCCAGCGTTCCGACCTGGTAGACGAGAACATCTTCGTATCGATCGACAACCAGGCCCGGCAGGCAGTCCGATTCGCCGAAGATGAGCCTGTGGCAGCGGGAGCCTGGATAGATGGATTCTCTGTATGCGGCCGCATTTGCCATGGCTTTTCGGAAATACTGCTCGTCGGGTTTTTTCCCGGGAGGGCATACCAGGCGCACGGCGATGAGGGATTCGGGGTTGATGTAGCCGGACCCCAGCGAGACGTTTCTGGATGAGAGGACCTCAACCCAGCTCCCCGGTTCGTAGTCGTGGAGGGAGTCGGCAACTTCGTTGCCGAAAACCCAGCGATGTCCCTGGAGAATGCGCCTTTCACGGCCCGGATGAAGATGAAGAGAGTTCATAATTTCCACTTTCCAGCAATGTGTGCCTGTGCCAAAACAGAGAACAAAAAAAGCGCTCGCGAAGAGCGCTTCCGATTGGTCTGGAGGTACTTTCCCCCGGTTGTCATTCCGCTCGTATCGATTCGAGCAGTATGTGGTAATCTTCGTACATGTCGGCCGAACTTTCGATTATCTCGTACAGGTCGTCGAGATCCATGTTGACCACCGCGTCCTTATCCGGGGATTCCTCCTTCAATTCGATCCAAATCCAGTCAAGAAGCATCTCTTCGGGGTCCGCATATCCCTCCTCCCGTTTATCGAGAGCGCCGTCGTTCATCTTCTGATTGACCTTCTTCAGTGCCGCTCTCACAAACTCCTTCATATCCATCAAATGCCTCCTTTATTTCCGGCCAGCTCCCCATCGGAATTAAGGAAGCGCGCGGTAGAATTGAAAAGATCCTTCAAAAGCGCTGCAGGGCAAAAATAGCTCATAAGGGCTTCCCGTTCAATGATATTTCTCCTGCTCGCGGGGGCCGATGCCTGCGTCCGTCCGACCGGAAACGGTTCCGTTCCAGGTTTCACACGCAGTAGAAACTGATCCTTGTTCCCCACACGACTTATTAATATAATCCTGCTCTCGTCTGAATATAGAGCAACAAAGGATGAAAATTGCGGGACTGCACAGACCCAATTTGGAAGGATTCGTATGTCTGAAAAACAATATGTCATCGATGCGATGACAATCAGCGACTCATGGCGCCTTTTCAAGATTATTTCCGAGTTCGTGGACGGATTCGAAACCCTGGGTGATCTTTACCCCGCCGTATCCATTTTCGGGTCGGCGCGCGTGAAACCGGGGGATGAGACCTATGAAAAAACGGTCACGATCGCCCGCAAGCTCGCAAAAGCCGGTTTCCACATCATAACGGGCGGAGGTCCCGGAGTGATGGAAGCGGGGAACAAGGGCGCCAAAGAGGGCGGCGCAAAGTCGGTGGGGCTCAACATAGAGCTGCCGCTGGAGCAGAACCCGAACCCCTATTCCACCATCAGCCTGAATTTCCAGTACTTTTTCGTCCGCAAGGTGATGTTCGTCAAATACGCCCAGGCCTATATAGGGATGCCCGGCGGATTCGGCACCATGGACGAGATCTTCGAGGCGCTCACCCTGATCCAGACCCGCCGCATCAAGCCCTTTCCAGTCATCCTTGTGGGCAAGGACTACTGGTCGGGCCTCCTCGACTGGATTCGGAGCACTCTGCTCGATGGTGGTTATATTTTCGCCGACGATCTTGATATCGTGACCGTCCTGGACGACCCCGACGAGGTGGTGCATACCATCAAAAAATACGTGATCGTCTAGGCAGGACGACGGGAGGCCTTTATGCCTATTTATGAGTTTCGCTGCCGCAAGTGCAACAGGAAGTCGGAGGTGATCACCTTCCGGGTTTCGGAGGAAGCCGACTTCACCTGCCGGCACTGCGGCAGCGACTTGACCGAAAGAATTCCTTCCCGCGTACGGGTGCGGCTTTCCGAAGAGACCCGGATGGAGCGGCTGACCGATCCGTCCCGGCTTTCCGGTCTGGATGAAGACGATCCGAAGAGCATGGCAAAGTGGATGAAGTCGATGTCCAACGAATTGGGCGAGGAGGGCGACGACTTCGACGTGGATGCCGCGATGGACGAGGCCATGTCGGAAAAGCAGGCCGGACCGACCGGCCCCGAAAGCACCGGCATCGATTCCGGCTGCGAAAATGACTGAGAGCAGCAGATCCCGGCCGCCGGCGTCCGGTTTCGAATCTTCCTTCACCTGGCGCACGGGCGGGAAGGAAAAGGGCAGCCGGTTGGATGCGGCCGTATCGGGTTATGTGAAAGTCTCATTGGAAGAAGCCGCCTCCCTTATCGATTTCGGCTCGGTCTACGTGCAGGGGCGGGTCGAGCGCAATCCAGCGAAGGTACTTGCCGGGGACGAAGAAATCACGGTGAGTTTTCCGCCTTACGGGACGCGCAGATTCTACGAACTTGACCCCGCCCGCATCCTCTTCCGGGACCGGTTCCTGCTCGTTTACGACAAGGAGGCGGGCATCCCGAGCCAGCAGACGCCCTATGACGCCTACAACAACATCTATGCGGCGCTCCTTAGGCGCCTCGCTTCGGAGAAAGTCGAAAACCCCTATGCCGCGCTGCACCATAGGCTCGACCGGGAAACCAGCGGGGTGATGCTGTTCGCCCTGGACAGGGAAGTGAACCGCAAGCTGGGCCAGGCATTCCAGGAAAAGCGCGCGATTAAGGAGTACCTTGCCTGGGCCGAAGGGGAGCTGGAAAAAGATGCGTGGATGTCCGACCGGGAGATAGGCAAGATCGGGGGCAAATACGCCGCCGTCGGGAAGGGCAAAGGCAAGAAGGCGGAAACGTCTTTCCGTGTGTTGTACCGGGAACCCGGAAGGTTCCTGGTACTTGCGCAGCCGCTTACCGGCCGCACGCACCAGATACGCATTCATCTTTCCGCGGAAGGGCATCCGGTGCTCGGGGACCGCATGTACGGCGCAAAGCCCCAAAAGCGCCTTTTCCTGCACGCTCTGCGCCTGTCCATCCGGCATCCCGCACGCCGGTCGAACCTTATCGTAGAAGCGCCCGTTCCACCGGAGTGGCGGCTTCCTCCCGGTCTGCAATTCCCTCCTGCACAGCCTGCCTGATGTCGTCGAGTTCCGCGAGCATCGCCGAGGTCATCTGCCGCGCATGGGTCACTGCTTCCATCGCCCGGTTGCGCTCTTCCGCGCCCAGCTCGCTCTGCCGGAGCAGGTTGGCGAAATCCACCTGGGCCAGGGATGCCCGGGTCTTGAATTCCCTCAGCAGGGAGATGCATCCATCATCCACTATCCTGAACAGGTAGGCGGTTTTGAGATTTTCCCGGAAGGCGGCAAAAGCGCGCAGAAGTTCCGATCTCGCTTCTCTTCGAGCCAGGTCCTGGGCCTGGGCGAAAAGGTCTTCCTCTGGGTTGGAGTGAGTGCCCGAAAAACCGGGAATGCTTCTGCGCATTTTCGCTCGAATCCCGGAGAGAATGGTTCCCAGGGAACTCACGCCGAACTTCAGGAAAAGAATCCCACGCCCAAGGCCGTTTCTTTCGAAAAAGGAGCTGAAAGAGGGCGGGACGAGTCTTTCCGCGTTTCCCGGGACAAAAGCGAACCTTCGGGGCCGGCCGGCGCCGTCGTTGCCCGGCAGATCTCGCCTGTAGTCGGTCAGGGCTGCTTCGAAGAAGGCCCACAGCGCCTCGGAGGCTTCCTGCAACTGCTCCCGGATGAGATCCTCTTCATTCTTGGCGAATTCCATGATCCGCACGTTGATTTTGTCGATCAGGTAGCGTGAGATGTTTTTGCGGAATTCGAGATAGAACGCATAGTATTCCCGGATCAGCCTGGCGTAGTCGGAAATGTTTCGACGGTTCTCCATGTCCAGGGCAAAGTATGAGACCATTTCGAGGGCTTCCCGGACGATCGGGCCGTGAACGGAATCGAACCATGCGTCGACCCGTGCGATCAGATCGCGCCTGAGCGACTGGTTGAGGCCGGATACGGTGTCCCCCATGTTTTGCAGGGAGGACTGGAGGGCGATATGCCTGGCGCGCAGTTTCTCGCCCGTGTCCCGGATCCCTTCCAGGTTTGATTCCAGCATGGACTGGCGCAGGCGCATGGAGTCCAGGATGCTGGAGGCTACCATCCCGAGCCGGCTCAGGCCGCTGCCCAGCAGCACCTGTGACCTCTGCGCGCAGATCCGGCTTTCCAGTTCCGTTTTGAAAGCGGCGAACCCCGTAGACGTCGTTTTGGAAAGCGCCTTGGATTCTTTCCAGAGCTTCAAACGACGGCGCTCAAACTTGGACGATTTGTCTCCAAGCTGCCTCAGAAGCTGGTAGAGGGCGGAGAAGGCAAAAAGCCGCGGTTCGGGAACTACCCAGCCAAGCTCCGACCTCACCCGTTCCGTAATACGTTCGATGTCGTCCCTGTCGTCGTGAATATCGTAGTCCAGGTTCAGGACAAAGAGCGTCTGAGGAAACATCCTCAAGGTCTTTATGAGGTCGAGCAGTTTGAAATCTGCTTCGCGGAGCCCGGTGCGGCTGCTTATGACGTAGATGATGAAATGCGACGAGAGCAGGTACTGCTGGAGGAGGGCGAAGTGGGCCGGATTTGGCGAGTCGCTCCCCTGGCAGTCGGCGATCTCCATGCGGTCTCCCAGCCATGGGACGGGATAATGGAGTTCGATGTCCCGAACGTAGACCGACCGGCTCTCATCTCCTACGTAGAGTTGGTGGCCGGCAAGGGATGCCTTTTCGAAAACGGTTCGGCAGACATCTTCTCCGATTTCGGCCCGGATGTGGGAAAACCCGTGCAGGCAGCGTTCGAGGAAAAGGAAGTGCACGTCGATGTTTCCGCGGGACTGGAGCCATTCCGACTTCATGCGATCGAGCCGGCGTTCGATTCGCTCCCGGTCTTCTCCGCGGCGGATGTCGAGGGTTTCCTCCACACTTCCTTCCTCGGCTGCAACGGGGAGCATCCGCAGGCTGTCATTGATCTCGGCGATTACCTGCGGCCATGCCTTCAGCTCTACCCAGCCTCCCGGGCTCTCGCCTGTG
>JAEZXS010000144.1 GCA_023442755.1 Pseudomonadota bacterium
TTGCCATTCCATTCTCCTTTGATCTCAGAGAGGATTTTCTTCTTTTTCGTCGCCAGCTCTTTCATCTGAATATCCAACTTTGCGCAGGCGAGCAGTTTGGCGTCCCCCTCGTCGATAAAAGTTCCTCCTAGCGGATTTGCCATGACTCGTAAGGGGTCCATGCAACCCGTGACTTTGCAGAAGATCGTCAGCAGATTCACCGGAATAAGGTTGGAGTGAGTCTCAGAACACCAGGCGTCGAGGTTGGCTAAGCTAATTGTACTGCCTCTCCCTCCGCCCAGGCCGTCGACTTCGGCGGCATGTTTCATTTTCTCGGCAATCACCTGTCTGCTCATGGAGGATTTTCGGATTGCCTCACGCATGGCCGCCTTGATTCTTGGCCCTGTATTGAGGCTCGGTCCGAAAATATAGAGCTGCTTTGCCATAATCTGAAACTTCCCCTTGTGTTGACCGTGTTTCTTGTGTACCTTCAAGTTGCACTATTCAATCTGTAAGCTAAAAGTTACGGAAAGTCAATATTAAACTTAGGATTGAGTAGTAAAAAATGTCGCTGGGGATTGTGGGATAAAGCATCTTACCTGATAATTGTTCGATTCCCAGTTTGGCCGCTTCTCGCTGGTTGATGGCACTAACTGCCCCTCTGGTAAGGCTCAAAGATTTATACTTCGTAAATTCGACTACTTACTCGGTTGATGGCATGCAAGATAAAATAGGTGATCCGGTTGAAGGCAGGCGGCGTTTGCCTTCAACCAGTTTCGACGAGATTTTCGGCCGCCTGATGGAAGCTGCTAATGTTTCCAAGGATTCGCAATTAGCTAACATCCTTGAGCTAAAAACTCAGTCCATCATTGCGGCCAGGAAACGAGGCTTTATCCCGCCCGGGTGGATGATTACTGTTGCGGATAAGTTTAATGTATCACTTGATTGGTTGAGGTATGGAATCGGCCCGAGGCGCCGGATCGGCTCCGATGTCCAGGAAGACCAGGCCCGCTATGAAGCCTTATCCGAAGGAGACTTCGAGCTTATTCCTCTGTCTGAATCAAAGGTCGTAGCCGGCCCGGAAGGTGAAATTCTCTATGAAGGGATAGTTGAATACTATCCCTTCAAGAAATGGTGGATTGAAAGGTTAGTAGGAAAAAGTGAAGAGAGAAAGCAATGCTTGGTTTTGATAAAGGTGCGCGGGGATTCAATGAGCCCGACTATAAACCAGGGCGAACTTGCCATGATCGACACCTGGGAAGCCGAGCGTCTGAACGTGCGTACCGGCCGCATCTATATTGTCAGGCAGCCGGACGGTGCCACCTCGTTGAAACGTTTGGCAATTAGCCAGTCCGGTGATAAGGTGAAGCTTGTTTGCTTCTCGGATAATGTAACAGATTATGAGCCGTTCGAGTTCGATCTTGACCCTGGCCGCCCAGTTACTCATTATGTCCTCGGCCGGGTCCGATGGGTAGGGAAGGAGTTTGACTAGCAGAAAGGGATATTCATGAAATTCTGTCGGTTACTGCTGCTTATGTTTCTACTGGCTGGTTGTGCATCTGCCGGCGTACGCATTCAACCGGACCAACTTCAGTCATTGAAAGTTGGCGAGACCACCTATCAGGAAGTTATTTCCCGCTTCGGAACCCCCACCACAAACATCGTAAACTCTAACGGAAATCGAATGGTTTCTTACTCGTATGTCCATGTGCAGACCAGGCCGGAAACTTTCATTCCTGTGGTCGGAATGATGGCCGGTGGCGCTGACACTCGTGGGAATACTGTAATCTTCACCTTTGGCTCAGATGGCAAGCTTGCGTCCTATACGGCATCCGACATCAATGTTGGTGCTACAACCGGAGCTGCGGCCGGCTCGGAAAATCGTATCGCCGATCAGCCACGCAAAGCACAATAATCGATCGCCTGGCGGCTCCCACTTGGCTTCTCACTCTATCTGCAAATCGTCCCGAATTTTCATCGTTTTCAGTATGCAGATAAAATGAGAAATCTGCCTCATTTCTAATTTTGCCGGCGCCCGCCGATCCGCATCAGTATTGCATCGGCATCACAAAAGTATCACTCACTCGGCCCCCCTCCTCACTTCTCAGTCTTTCTTCCCCTCACTATCCCTTCAACATCTTCGATTACGAGTTGCTATGTCTTGCTCTGCTTCGCAGATTCACGGACGTTTGTCCTTTAATGTGGACGGGTAGCAAAGGCCGCAGAATTTGCTGGGGAGACTCCGATCCTGCTTCAGAGTTGAAGGGACCCACGGTGCGCCACGCCCGTAAGCTAATACGGTGTTAGCATGGTGTTAGCGTGGCAAAAATAACGGCCAACCTTAGTCGGACTGACCTAGTCTTAGTAGCTTAATTTCGTTGGGGATTTTGTGGAGGGCGACCCGGGGATCGAACCCGGGACCTTTGGTTCCGGAGACCAACGCTCTATCCACTGAGCTAGTCGCCCTCATAAAGGTGGGCGTTCGGGACGCATCCCGAACCGCGAAGCCTTGGGTATCACAGCCGAGAGGCTTTGTCAATAAAGCCGCAAATTTCTCCGAAGAAGGGGTAAGAACTTGCCTGTGCCCGGGACATTGACCTGGCAGCGAATCCGCAGTTCCTGCCTGCAAACATTCATAATTGTTGTGGGAGAGACTTCTAGTCCCGCCGAGGCGCATTCCGTCAACTTAACTTAAAAAATCCTCTCGCTCGAAAAATGCCCATACCAAAAAATATCCCTGCCTGAAAAAAACACCTGATATGAGTCTGACCCGCGGGCAGAAATCCCCTCGAATCAGGGGCAAATTGCCCCGGAGATCTTTGACAAAAAAATATCCGAGTTCGGGTAACCAAAGACGGATATCGCCGGACGTGGAGTGCGCAGAGGAAAGCTGAACCGCTCACGATTCCCGCATTCCGCGTCCCCGCGGTGAACTATTTGGCTTGTCCGTTAACCCGCGAACCTGCTCCTTCACACAATCAACGAAATTCAACCCTCGTCAACCTTCTTCAACGTTTTTCAACTTTGAAATTCAACCTTAAGCAACCCTAATCAACCATTCTCAACGCATTTCAACAACTTCAACGGGTTTGAAAATTTCCGGGCCGGTCCGATCCGGCAAGATCTCCCCTTCATGCCTTTGCTCCCCCGGAAATCGCACGGCAAAATACACCCCACACCCGGGGTGACTCCATGTGCTTCGACCGCCCAATCGCGGCTGCAAGCCGCTCCCACGACATATCGGAGACTCCATTGAGTTCGTTTTTCTTCGCGTGCTAAATTCCCTCTCATCTAAGTTGATCTGTATGAGAGGCTTCCCGCATCAATCCAGGTCCTCCGCTACGGGATCGAAGGCCGGTTCGTGAAAACCGGACTTGCTGTGCTGCAGGAACCAGGCGTAGAGCCCCGGGTTCTCATAGGTGGTCGTCAGGTATTCGACGTCCGACTGCGGGTAGAAGGTCGATGTCACATTTCCTCCGCACAGCTTCAGTGCGAGCACCAGGCTCTGTGCCTCCGAAACCGGTACGATTCGGTCTCCCGCCGCATGGAAAATCCAAACGGGAATATCCCGAAGGTAGCAAACTTCCTGGGGCTTGCCGCCACCGCATACCGGCGCGATCGCGGCGAACCGGTCCGGCTGCGCCATCGCAAGGTCCCAGGCCGCAGAACCTCCGGTGTGGATTCCCGTGAGATAGATTCGGTCCGTGTCGATCCTGTAATCCTGCACCGCGCGATCGATCAGTTTGCCCAGCTTTTCGGGCGACCAGTCTTCCCCTTCCGGGCATTGCGGCGAAATCACAATGAAGGGAAAATCTTCATGCTCTTCCAGGAGCTTCGGGAGACCGTTTGCCTTCAGTATTTCCAGGTAATTTCCGTTCCCTCCGACCCCATGGAGGAAGAGGATGGCCGGCCATTTCCCTCTGGTTCCATAGTTGTTGGGAAGAAATAATAGGTACTTGTATGTATCGGAATCCGTAATCGCCTTTTGCATCTGCTCGTACCTCATATCTTTTGCGCACGGGCGCCTCTTCTCGCTGCCTCAGGAGCCGGACGCGGGCCTGTTTCCGGCTCTTCGCCAGATAATATAAGCATTAAGCATCACGGGAACCGGGCATGTCGGTCAGGGACGGAAGCCGCGGTCCGCCTGCATTCCCACGCATGGCAACTTCCCGGGTAGTCCTCAAATCAATATTGGCGGCCGAGGGCAACCGGTTCCATGAAAGAGAATTCTTGCTCGGTGAAGAGGATGAGAATCGGTTGGCGGGGTGGGGATTCCGACCCCTTTGCGGAGGCCGGAATGCAGGTCGCAGAAGAAACTCCCGCAAAAAGTTCAGTATTGAAAACGGGATCATACGTGAGGGTGCGTGCTTCACTGCATTCGGTTCGCCAGGCGAACCGGCACCCGACTTCAGCGAGAATACGGCAGGTTTTCAGGGGAATGTGCCACTCTTTCGGGAGAGGCCAGGGACTCTCCCCTGATTGTCCGGATTGAAAACTATTGTGGACAACCCCTGAATTTCGCCCGGGACACCCCGTTCCGGTCGATTGAACCGGAGCGCCCCGGACCTGAAAGGCATAATACTCGAATCCGGTTGAACGGGAACCGGCCGCCTTCTAGTCGGCATCGTAATGCAGCGTGCCATTGAAGGTGGTGCCGTCCGTTACGTTGGTCCCGGAAATCGTCAGTCTCGCCTTGAGTGGGACTACGGCCTGAGACCGAACGTTATGCTCGATGAAGAAATTCTTTGCCGTGCCGACGATGGCGAAGTTCGGCGCTCCGATCTGCAGAATTATATCGGACCCGGAATCGGGCTCGCCCACACGATAACCGGAAAAGTCCATCGTGAGGTCACCGCAGTGTTCGATCGTCCCGCTGAAGAAATTTCCCCTCTCATTCTCAAAGACTACGTCGCAGTCGGTAAGGGTTTCGGTTGTACCGTCGGTTCTTATCAGGGTGATGTTTCCGTCCCATTCCGTTCCGAGAAAACATGCCGGTGTTTGTGCATGAGCAACGCCGAGGAACAGCAGGAAGAAAGCACCAATGCCGAAAACCTTCAAAAATTTGACCATAGCAAAGCCTCCTTTTGTTTGTGGGGTTCCCTGGTTCTCCCCTAGTTTTAAGTGCGGCATGCTACCGTTTTCCTTCGGTATTTCAAATGGGCAAAAATACGCAAAAAAAGCTTCCAAATCCCCACCGGGAGCCGGTTTTCAGAGTAGTGAAAAAAGGATTTGGGGGGAGGAATGAATGGAGCTTTTAGGGCTGGAACCCCCTGGTTTGGAGGGGGAACCAGGGGCTGTCCGCAACGGGCCGACCGGTTTCCGCAATCTGCGGGGCGCAACTATCCCATACTCGATCGCAGCATTAATTCCGCCTCATCACACGCGAATACTCCCTACTCCAATCGCCAACCCGGCCGCGAATAACATCCTGGTCAGCACCACGTGGACCGGAGATCTTTGCGTTGTGTCGGCGAACGGCAGCGTCCAGACTATAACCGGGACCACGCTGACCTTTCATGCCAGGATAACTGCGCGATCAGCGGGACCTTTTCCGACCCGTCGATTGCCTTCTCGGGAATCGTCTCCAACGACGATTTTATAGAATTGTCGGCCGTCAACTACTCCATTAACGCAAGAATCATCGGTTCCGAAGGGATCGAAGGCCATGGATGGCGCTCTTCAGCCCTCAAGACGAACAAGGTTGGAGGCAGCTCTTCTCACATTACGATGTGGGTCAAAGGGAAAAATTTCGCCGATGGCAGCATTTTCCACGGCACGCTGGTAAAACAGCAGGATCGAACACGGTCGCCGGGTGGACAGGCGGTGAATGCGAAACTAAAAAGGGGCCGGCCCGTATGGGCCGACCCCTTGAATTTTCTGGAGGCGGCAAGCGGATTTGAACCGCTGTATAATGGTTTTGCAGACCACTCCCTTGCCACTTGGGTATGCCGCCCCGTTCACAATCATCCATTTGTAAAGGAAAAGACAGGCGGAGTCAAGCCGGAAAAGCTCGACCGCGCGCCTCCCGTTTTTTCAATCAGCTCTGGACCAGCTGGAAGGCGGAAAGGCCGGCATAGCATCCGGACTCATCAAGTTCTTCCTCGATCCGCAGCAGCTGGTTGTATTTTGCAAGCCTGTCGGAGCGCGAGAGAGAGCCCGTCTTGATCTGGCCGCTCCCGACCGCAACGGCCAAATCCGCTATGGTGGTATCTTCGGTCTCGCCCGACCTGTGCGAAATAACGGCGGTGTAGCCCGCCTTGTGGGCCATGTTGACGGCCTGGATGGTTTCCGTAACCGTGCCGATCTGGTTGAGCTTGATCAGGACGGAGTTCGCCACGCCCTCCGAAATCCCCCGCGAGATTATTTTCGGATTCGTTACGAAGACATCGTCGCCAACCAGCTGCAGGGTTCCGCCGAGCTTGTCGGTCAGGGATTTCCACCCTGCCCAGTCGCTTTCCTCCATACCGTCTTCCAGGGAGATCAGCGGGTAGCGATCGGCCAGGGCGGCGTAATACTGGATGAGCTCTTCGGCGTTTTTCCGCGGTTTTGCTTCGTTGGCCAGGACATAATCGCCGTCCTTGTAAAATTCGCTTGCCGCCGCATCCAAGGCTATGAAAATGTCTTCGCCCGGCCTGTAGCCAGCTGCTTCGATGGCCTGCAACAGCATTTCCATAGCCTCTTCGTTTGACTTGAGGTTCGGAGCGAATCCCCCTTCGTCGCCGACTGCGGTATTCAGTCCTTTGGATTTAAGGACCTTTTTCAGACTGTGGAAGGTTTCCGATCCCATCCTCAGGGCTTCCCGAAAAGTCGGAGCACCGGCCGGCACGATCATGAATTCCTGGATGTCGAGATTGTTGTCGGCGTGGGCTCCTCCGTTGATGACATTCATCATCGGCACCGGGAGCAGGAAGGCGGATACTCCGCCCAGGTAGCGATAGAGCGGCAGGTTGGCTTCGGCCGCCGCGGCCTTGGCAACAGCGATGCTGACGGACAGGATGGCGTTTGCGCCGAGCTTGCTCTTGTTCTCCGTTCCGTCTAATTTCAGCATGTACATATCGATGCCGCTCTGGTCCATCGCATCGAAACCGATGATTTTGGGGCCGATCTCTTCGTTCACATTATTGACGGCCTGAAGCACGCCCTTTCCCATGTAGCGGTCGGGGTCCTTGTCGCGGAGTTCGAGAGCTTCTCTAGAACCGGTGGAAGCCCCGGAAGGGACTGCTGCAGTTTCGGCATAGCCGCTGTCCAGAAGCACTTCGGTTTCTACTGTGGGAAATCCGCGTGAATCCAGGATTTCCCTTGCTTTAACGGATAAAATCTCACTCATCAGGTTTCCTCCTTGAGCATCAACACCGGGACTGGTCCCGGAAAAGGCAGCCGGTCCGACCGGCACCGAAACAGGTTTGTTGCAAACCGGCTGGTGTAAAACTATATTGACCGGCTGAAGAATCTGCTATTACAATAAAAGTTTTCAACAATACAACTATTTTGGAAGAAAGGACCAGCCAATGGGAGCCGTTTTGACAGCAGGGGATTTGAGGAAGGGGGCCAAACTCGAAATAGACGGGGAACCGTACCTGATCGTGGACTTCGAGTTCTCCAAACCGGGCAAGGGACAGGCCCTCTATCGCTGCCGGCTTCGTAATATGATTACCGGCTCGCAGTTTGACCGCACGTATCGTTCGGGTGACAAATTCACCGCGGCCGATCTCGAAGAGCAGGAAATGCAATATCTGTATAATGACGGCAAGATATATCATCTGATGAATACATCGAGCTACGAGCAGATTGAAATGCATGCCGATCAGGTTGGAGATGCAGCCAATTTTCTCATAGAGAACCTGAATGTGAACGTTCTCCTGTTCCAGGGCCGTCCGATCGGGATTACGCTTCCCAATTTCGTGGAACTGCAGATCACCAAATCCGATCCCGGAATCAAGGGCGACACGGCCTCCGGGGCGACCAAACCCGCCACGCTCCAGACGGGCTATGTAATCCAGGTTCCCCTGTTCGTCGAAGAGGGAGAAGTCGTCCGGATAGATACCAGAACAGGCGCCTACGTGGAACGCGTCAAATTATAATGGTCGGCTGCGAGCAGGAGGTCCTTTCCGGCAAGCGGCGCTTTTTGGAGATGCGATTCCGCATTGTCCGGCTCATCCGGGAATTCTTCGATAAGGAGGGATTCCTGGAGGTGGATACTCCCGTACTCACCAGTGCGCCGGCTCCCGAGCCCCACATCGAACCCGTTCCGGCAGGCAGCGGCAAGTTCCTCGTAACAAGCCCGGAACTCTACATGAAACGCCTGCTTGCTGCAGGTTTTGAGAAAATATACCAGATCACTCCCGCTTTTCGCTCCGGCGAGCGCGGGCGCTTACACCATCCCGAGTTCTCAATCCTGGAATGGTACCGGTCAGGTGCTGATTATAAGTATTTACAGGAAGACTGTCAAAGGCTCGTCAGGGCCGTTTGTTCGGCTCCCGGACTCGTTTCATGCCTGCACCGCGGGGGGGATCGGCTCGATTTCGAAGGCGAATGGATGCGGCATACGGTCCGGAGCGCCTTCGCGACGTTTGCGGGATGGGAACCGGGACCAGATCCGGATCAGGATCGGTTCGACCTGGACATGGTGGAGAAGGTGGAGCCGAACCTCGGGTTTCCCCGTCCCTGTTTTCTCGAAGACTATCCTGTCAGCCAGGCGGCCCTCGCCCGGGTAAAGCCGGACGACCCGGAAGTGGCGGAAAGGTTTGAGCTGTACTGGGCGGGGGTGGAACTCGCCAACGGTTTCAGCGAACTGACTGACCCCGCCGAGCAGCGTGCCCGTTTCGAGATCGCACTCGCGCACAAGCAACAGATTACAGGCATCTATTACCCTTTGCCGGAGGCGTTTCTGCAGTCCCTCCACACCCTGGGCCCCTGCGCCGGGATTGCCTTCGGCGTGGACAGATTCGTAATGCTCGTCACCGGCGCCGACGACCTGGATTCCGTAGTCGCTTTCCCGCCGGAATCGGCGTAACCGTCAGGGTGTTGCTGAATTATTTCGAATCCTCGCCTTCCCGTCGCATGTTCGGTTGCAATAAGTCATCGATTCTGATATCTGATTTCGCATGAATATCCGCGGGCTGGTTGCACGTATCCGAATGTCGGACGGGGGGCGGCATGAGGAAGATCTGGACTTTTATTCTACTTTTCGGGGTTCTTGCGCTCGCCGGATGTGCGGGCACTATGAGCAATAGCGCGGGTGCGCTCCATGTCCCGGCAACCGACAGCATAGCGCAGAAGCAGGAAGCCGAACTCCGCCACTCCCTTTTGCGCACCGATGACGTCATGGTCGAACGTTGCGGAGACCTCGGCGTCGCCCTTCAATTCCACTGCGATACGCTCTTCGAGTCAAATTCCGCCCGGATCAGACCTTCCGCCGCGAAGGAACTGCACGAGATTGCCGAGGTCCTGAAAAAATACCCGGATTCGAAAATAGTCATAGACGTGCACACTGATTGCCTGCGCTCGGAGGAAGAAAATCTCACGACTTCGGACGACCAGGCTGCGGCGGTGAAAGATGTCCTCACCAGCAACGGGGTGCAGAGCGCCCGGATCAACGCCCGCGGCTGGGGCGAATCGAAACCTGTAGCATCCAATGCTACCGAGGACGGCAGGCACGCCAACCGCAGGACTATGCTCACCATTACCAATTAGTGCACCGTAAACTTCAAGGACAACCTGGCCGCGAGGAAGATGCAGAGATCAGTTGTGGAACCGGCTTCCGGCCGCATCGGCCCGGAAGCTGATCGCCTATTCCGGGATGGTTTGAAGCGTTTTTTCGAACAGCTCCAGGTCCTCCCTCGACCAGAGGCAGAAGATAATCTCGTTGACGCTGGACTCTTCGTCTTTCAGGAATTCGCATGCGGTTTTTAGCATGATCTGCGCGCAGCGGTCCTTGGGGAAACCGAATATTCCGGTGCTGATCGCAGGAAAGGCAATCGTTTTCAGCCCCTTTCGGGTGGCGCAGGCCAGGCTGTTCAGGGTCGCGTTTCGCAGTTTCTCGTCGTCATTGCCTTCGCCATACATGGGGCCGACCGCGTGAATGACGTAGGAGGCTTTGAGATTGCCTCCGCTCGTCAGTGCGGCTTCCCCTGTCTTTATCGGGCCGATCCGGTTGCACTCATCCTGGATGGTAGGGCCTCCCTTGGTACGGATCGCGCCGGCCACACCACCCCCTAACTGCAGCCGGGCATTGGCGGCATTGACAATGGCGTCGACGGCCAGTTCGGTCAAATCCCCCTGAACCAGAGTAATCTTTTTGCCGTTGATGACCTTTTCCATTTCTCCTCCTGCAGGCTATATGTCGAAAACGGATGATGGACCGGAAAACGGGTCGGAAGAAGCGTGAAAAAGCGGGTACATTTTTCAATTTACCGCAAAAGCTTCACCTGATAAAGGGGACATTTCGTGATGCCCGAGGCCCCATTAATATTAATATGAGGTCTTATAAGTCCAATAGGCCCTATTTTCTTTTCAGCCGCTCACTTGATCGAACCTCCCGGTATTGCAAGGTTTTGTGCATGCCCGGTTTACAAATTGCCCAATTTCCGTTATACGATCAATTTCGGGAAAAAATTCGTATCCTTAGAGAAGGCGGCAATGACCTTTACGGTTAAGGACCACTACTTTCGAAAGGCAAAAAAAGAACATTTTCTTGCCAGGGCAATCTATAAGCTTGAGGAAATCCAGAAGAAACACAAGCTTCTGAAGTCGGGCTTCCGCGTGTTGGACCTGGGGGCTTCGCCCGGGTCCTGGATTCAACTTGCTTCCAGCGTGGTGGGGCCTTCCGGGCTGGTCGTGGGAATCGATCTCAAGCCCATAGAGCATGCCTTTCCCAAGTATGTGAAAACACTCCAGGGGGACATCTTCGACGCGGAATTCGTCGAAGCCGGACTGCGCGACTATATTCCGTTCGATGTTGTGATGAGCGATATGGCCCCGTCCACCTCCGGCATAAAGGTGGCGGACAGCGCGCGTTCCGCGCTCCTCGTCGAGCGCGCCCTCGAAATAGCCCGGCTGGTGCTCAAGCCCGGAGGGAGCTTTTTAACCAAGATCTTCCAGGGGTCGGAATTCCACGAACTGCTGCTTGAAATCAAGAAGGAGTTCGCCCAGACTCGCGTCATCAAACCTGAAGCATCGAGAAAGCAGAGCCGGGAGATTTACATCCTGGCCTTGAATTTAAAGCAAAAGTAAAGAGGAGGCAGTTCATGTCGGGTCATTCAAAATGGAGCACCATCAAGCACAAAAAAGGTGCAGCTGACGCGAAACGCGGCAAGGTCTTCACCAAAATCATCAAGGAGTTAATGGTAGCGGCACGGATGGGCGGAGGAAACCCGGAGGCCAATCCGCGCCTGCGTGCCGCGGTCCTGGCCGCCAAAGCCGAGAACATGCCCAAGGACAACATCGAGCGGGCGATCAAGAAGGGTACGGGCGGCCTCGAGGGAGTCAATTACGAAGAGTTCATGTACGAAGGATACGGTCCAAGCGGCGTGGCCGTTCTCGTAGACATCATGACCGACAACAGAAACCGGGCGGCGAGCGAGATTCGGCACATCTTCAGCAGAAACGGCGGCAACCTCGGCGAAGCCGGCTGCGTTGCCTGGATGTTCAGCAAGAAGGGCAGCATCGTTTTCGACAAGAACAAGGTTGTCGAAGAAGAACTCCTCGAAGTCGCGCTGGAAGCCGGGGCGGAAGACGTCAAAGACGAAGAGGACCAGTTCGAAGTGATCGTGTCGCCCGAAGATTTCATGTCGGTCAAAACAGTTTTCGACGAAAAAGGCTGGCAGTACGAACTTGCCGAGATAACCATGTCCCCGCAGACTACGGTGCGCATCGAAGACCCGAAGGTGGCCCAGCAGACGCTGCGGCTCATGGACCTGCTGGAAGATTCCGACGACGTCCAGCATGTCTACGCCAACTTCGACATCCCGGATGAGATAATGGAATCTCTGGAGTAACGAGCGCATCCGGAGTTCCGAAGAGGCTCTCATCGGCCAATGGCGCTTCTCACTTTTGCGAGTTGTTCACTGAATATGATCCGAGCTATCGGAGTGGACCCCGGATCGAGGTTCACCGGTTTTGGAATTATTGACGGAGACGGGTACCGGCTCAAGCATGTTCATCACGGGACTATCCGGTTGCCGGCCGCCCGTCCGCTTGCCGAGCGCCTCAAGGTCCTCTACGAGGAGTTGAATGCCGCGATTCGGGAGTACGCGCCTCAATGCATGGCGGTCGAGGAGGTGTTTTTCGCGAAAAACGTGAAAAGCGCTCTCAGTCTCGGCCAGGCAAGGGGGGCGGTGCTTCTGGCGGGCATCAGCGCCGGGCTTACGATTCACGAATACAGCGCGCTTCGAATCAAACAGGCGGTTGCCGGGTACGGCAGGGCGGGCAAGGATCAGGTTGCCGGCATGATCCGGAGCCTCTTCCGGCTCGACGGCCCGCTCGAACCCGATGCCTCGGACGCCCTGGCCGTTGCGGTTTGCCACCTTAACACCAGTTCGTCCAACGCACGCTGGAAGATACCGGAAAGACCATGATCGGATTTCTTGAAGGGAAGCTGCGGGTAAAGAGCCCGGATTACGTTATTGTGGATGTCGGAGGGGTCGGATATCATGTCCAGGTCCCCCTCAGCACGTTCTACGACCTGCCCGACATCGGGCAGACAGTCAGCCTGAACATCCATACGCACGTGCGGGAGGATGCGATTCAACTCTTCGGGTTCCGCACTGCCGCGGAAAAAGAGATGTTCCTGCTCCTCACCGGGGTGAACGGGGTGGGGCCCAGGCTGGCGATAGGGATACTGTCCGGAATCAGCCCCGATGAGCTGAGGCAGGTCATAAGCCGGCAGGACCAGGGCCGGCTGAAAAACATCCCGGGGGTCGGAAAAAAGATCGCCGACCGCGTTATGCTCGAACTTCGGGACAAGATCAAGGGCAAGAGCAAGGAAAAGCCCGAGCCCGTACAGCCGTTTGCAGGAGAAGGGGACAACGCCTGGTCCGATGCGTTCTCGGCCCTGGTGAACCTGGGCTACCGGCCGGCCGAGGCGGAAAAGGCGCTTGCACGGGCCAAAGAGGCGCTCGGCGGGGAGACGTCCCTGGAAAAGCTTTTGAAACATTCCCTGAAAGTGCTTGCGTGAGCGGCAGGACCGAGAAACCATGACGGACCGGGTTATTACGCCCCAGCAAAATGAAGAAGACCTTTCGGTCGAGACCAGCCTGAGGCCGCGCACTCTTAGCGAATACATCGGGCAGGAGCGGGTGAAGGAAAATCTCACCGTGTTCATCACGGCGGCCCGGAAACGCTCCGAACCGCTCGACCACGTGCTTTTCCACGGTTTTCCCGGCCTGGGGAAAACCTCGCTCGCCGCGGTCATCAGCAACGAACTCCGCGTGAACATGCGCAGCACTTCCGGGCCCGTTATCGAG
>JAEZXS010000110.1 GCA_023442755.1 Pseudomonadota bacterium
ATCGGTTCCCCCTGGGTGCCGGTCGTGAGCATCAGCACCCCGGAATCGGGAATATTGGGCAGGTCCTGGATGGTGATTTCGTCTTCCGGAGCGAAATCGACATAGCCCAGTTCCCGTGCAAGTCGAACATTGGTGATCATCGATTTGCCGTTGAGCAGGACTTTTCGGCCGAATTCGCGCCCGATCTGGATCACCTGCTGGATGCGGTGGAGATTGCTGGAAAAGACCGCGACGATTATCCGGCCGGTTCTTTCCTGGAATATTTCGCGCAGTGTTTTGCCCACTTCCTTTTCCGACAGGGTGTATCCTTCGCGCTCGACATTGGTGGAGTCGGAAAAAAGGGCCAGCACCCCTTCTTCGCCATAGGAGCCGAGCCGGGCGATGTCGAACTTCTTGCCGTCAACAGGGGTGTTGTCGATTTTGAAGTCGCCGGAGTGAACAATTATGCCCACGGGAGTGCGTATGGCGAGGGCCACCCCATCCGGAATGCTGTGACAGACCCGGATGAACTCGATTTCGAAAGGGCCGATTTCCACGATCTCGCGGGGAGAGATTTGCACCAGGTCCGCCCTGTCGAGAAGATTGTGTTCCTTGAGCTTTTCCTTTATGAGCGCCAGGGTGAGGGCCGTTCCGTAGATCGGAAGCGCGAATTCCTTGAGAAGGAAAGGAATGGCGCCGATGTGGTCTTCATGGCCGTGGGTCACGACGAGCGCAGTGACGCGATCCCTGTTTTTGCGCAGGTAATCGAAATCGGGAATGACTATGTCGACCCCGAGCATCTCGTCTTCGGGAAACATCAGTCCTGCGTCTACGAGGACAATGGTGTCGTCGTATTCCAGGACCATCATGTTGAGGCCGATTTCACCCAGGCCCCCAAGAGGGATCACTCGCAGAGTAGGTTCGATTTGATTCTCAAACATTGCGGACGGCGTCACCCCCGTTGCTGCGTGCTGTTTTTTCCGGTTCCTGCCGTTCGGTGGAATCGGGTCCCGCTTCTTCTGGCGGCAGATTGCTCCGGATAGTCTCGCGGACCCTGTGCAGCAGCAAGTCGCGACTCTTGCCGTCCGGGCTCATGCCTGCGGTCGGAATCGGATCGGCTATCGTGATCGTTATTACTCCCGAGGTGATATACTTACCGCCTTTGGGAAGTATGCGGTAGGAACCGCTAATGCTGATGGGGACTATAGGCTGGTGGGACTTCGCTGCCAATATGAATCCGCCCTTCTTGAAACCCTGTACCGTTCCGTCAGGAGTTCGCGTGCCCTCCGGGAAAATGAAAACGGAACTTCCTTTCCGAATCTCCTCGGCAGCCTTGTTCAGGCTGATGATGGATTTGCGCTGATCCGAACGATCGATTGGAATATAGCCCGCAGAGTACATCGCCCGGCCGAGAACCGGAAGCTTGAAGAGCTCCTCCTTTGCGAGCCAGCTGAAAGGGACGGGGATATACCCGAGCGTAGCGAAGATATCGAACCAGCTTTGATGGTTGCTGGCCAGGATATAGGCCTGATGCGGATCGATCTTTTCCGCCCCTTTTACTGCCACCTTCACTCCCCCCGCGCAGAGATTCATTCTGCCCCACCATTTTGCCGCCAGCCTGGGCAGCTTCGGGTGTATGAATGACCCGATAATGGCGAGAGTTCCCATTATGATGGTCGAAATAAACAGAATGATGTAAAAGAAACCGGAACGGAGCAGTTTCATTTTTTCCCTAACCAGATCAACACGGCCGAGAGATGTAATAAAAGTATTGAAAACAAATACTTTGATAATTTTTAGGCCCATACTGTAAACTGTTTCCGGAGGCGAGTCAATTGTGCAATTCCAGGCGTGCAAAGGGCGGAATAGCCTCGGGCGTGACATTGCATATACGGGCGCCGGCACGTTGCCGGCCGAAACGATAAAAAGGTTTTATCCGGGTTGGCGTTTTCTGTGTTGCGGCAGTTGACGGCCGGCCTGGAGGAGCAATCGGTCAAAGAAAGGATAATGGATGGCAAAAGGTACGGTAAACAAGGTTATTTTGGTTGGAAGACTCGGACAGGACCCGGATATCCGTTACAGTCCAAACGGCGTGGCAGTGGCGCGGTTCAGCCTGGCTACCAACGAGAGGGTATCGACAGGTGAGGGGAACTGGGAAGATCGCACCGAATGGCATCGCGTGGTTGCCTTCGGGAAAACGGCGGAGGTTTGCGGAAACTATCTCGCCAAGGGCCGTCTCGTTTTTGTCGAGGGCAGCATCCGGAGCAACCAGTGGGAAGATGCCCAGGGACAGAAGCGCTTCTCGGTCGATATCGTCGCGCGCGACATCCAGATGCTCGGCAGCGGCGAAGGCCAGTCTCAATCGCAATCCCAGCCCCAGTCACAGCCGCAGCAGGGTTCCCGCTACCAGGGCGGTGGCCAGAATCAAAGGGCCTCGGCGCCGAGCGGAAGGTCCATGCCCGAGGAACTGCCTCCGCAGCCGGGGCTTCCCGAGGATGACATCCCGTTCTGATTCGGGCAGTTCTGTACTGCGAAAATATCGCTGCCGGGTGTATGGATTTCCACCTGTTCGGACGGCTTCTGCCGGGCAGGCTAATACCGGCCGCGGCCGCTGGTATCCGAAACAAAAAAGGTGGGCACGACGAATGCGTGTCCACCTGAGTTCATTCCGAGGCAAAAGCAGCGGGGAAGCGGAGCCCTACTTTTCCGTTCCGCCCTTGAGCCCATCCATGATGTCCTTGGACTCTTTTTTGAAATTCTTGATGGCTTTGCCGAACCCGGAGCCAAGTTCGGGCAGCTTCTTCGCTCCAAAAAGCACTATGAGCACCACCAGGATTACGATTATCTTGCCGATTCCGAAACTTCCAATCATATCTTTCTCCGATACGCCCGCTTACTTGCCGAGCAGGTGCTCAACCTCTTCCAGGAGTTGCAGGAATTCCTTGGACTGCCTGTACTGGTCGAGATATTTCTGGTGATTGAGCCAACTTTCCCACACCTTCATCCATGCCGCATTGTGCCAATAGCAGATTGAATCGGACTTGTCTCCGCTCGTCCTTTTCCTGTACTCCTCGTATTCCTCCTGGCAGGATTTGCAGAAGGTATACGGCGCCGCGAACTTGGTACAGTCCTCCGACTGGGCCTCGATCTGCGAACCGCATTTCGAGCACTTCATGACGCATCGCGTGCATTGGAATATTTTCCGAAGCGCCTCTATCTTGCGCTGCCGCAGAGACGTTTCCCTCTCGGTCTTGAGGTTCTCTATTTTCTTCCCGAATTCGAGAATGTCGGCCATTTCCAACCCCTATTCTTTAGCGGTTTTCAGGAAGCCGGCTTCCTCCTGGACTTCTGGAGTTCGATTTTCAAGGGATGCGGAATCAACCCCGTTTCCATCTGAGAGATTGAACAATTGCTGGGCATAGTCCATAAAGGTGGCCTGCGTGCCTCTTTGTGCCTTGTTTTTCAAAAAAACGATCGGGTCGTGGAGCAGTTTCTTTATGATCGATTCGGTAAGGACTTCGATCGCCACCCTTTCCCTCTCGCCCAAGTTGGAGAGCTGGGAAAAGGTCTTGCGCAGTTCATTCTGCCGGATCGTTTCAGCCTTTTCACGGATGGAAACGATGGTCGGCACTGCGCTCAGGCTGTTCATCCATTTCTGGAACTTGATGGTTTCCTCGTTGATTATGTGCTCGGCGAGCTGCGCCTGGTTGCGGCGTTCTTCGCGGTTCAACTCAATAACTCCCTGAAGGTCGTCGATGTCGTAGACATAGACGTTGTCTATCTCGTTGACCTTTGGTTCGATGTCCCTCGGGACCGCAATATCTATGAAGAAAAGAGGCTTATTGCGCCGCTCCCGCATCCTCGACCGGACGTCCTGGTACCTGATGACAGGCTCCTGCGCGCCCGTTGAGGAAATCACTATATCCATTCCCTTCATCGCTTCCAGAATTCGATCGAAAGCGACTGTCTCCGCCCTGAACCGGCCGGCAAGCTCGATCGCCCTTTCCAGGGTCCGGTTGGCAACCGTCATCTGGCGGACTCCCTGTGCCAGGAGATGTTCGGCGGCCAGTTCGGCCATTTCGCCGGCGCCGATCAGCAATACCCGCTTGTCCCGGATGTCTCCGAAAATCTTTCGGGCAAGCTCCACCGCCGCATAGCTTACCGATACGGCGCAGGACCCGATGCAGGTTTCCGTACGGACCCGCTTGGCGACGGAAAAAGCCTTGTGGAGAAGCCTGTTGAGGATGGTCTTTACAGCCCTGTTTTCCACGGAGTCGCGGTAGGCGGTTTTGAGCTGGCCGAGAATCTGCGGCTCTCCCAGCACCATGGAATCGAGGCTGGACGCCACCATGAAAAGGTGTTTCACCGCCTCCAGGTCTTCATGCAAATAGAGGTATGAATCGAGCGGCACCGACTGGCTGAGGCCGACGTGCATGCGCAGAAGCGTTTTCACTTCTTTGATGCCGTCCTGCAGATCGCTGCACGTAAACAGGACCTCCACCCGGTTGCAGGTGGAAAGAAAGAGCAACTCCTCGACATGCTTGAGCTGAGGCAGCATGTGGAGCGGATTAACTTCTTGCCTGCATGCAACCGCAAGCTGCTCCCTGATCTCCACGGGAGCCGTCTTGTGGTTCATGCCTAATAGGACGATATGGAACATTACATTGCCCCTGCCAGAATCGAGTGGTGTCCCTTCAACAGGAGGTTGGCTCCAAGGAATGTGAGTAGAATCGCCGCAAATCCGAAAATTGCCAGCCATGCGGCCCTGCGTCCCCGCCAACCGACAGCGAGGCGTTCATGAACGAGAATTGCGTAAATGATCCAGGTAACAAGGGAAAGAATCTCTTTGGGATCCCAGTTCCAGGGTGAATGCCAGACGATGCTCGCATAAGCGAAACCGGCCAGCAGGCCGCCTGTCATGAGCGGAAAACCGGCTATCAGGCAGCTGTGTGCGATTGAGTCGATCCGTTCGAGCGAGGGGAGGCGGGGGTAGAGGAACCCGAAATTCTTCCGCTTGATCTGCCTCTCCTGCAGCAGGTACATAACGCCGAGGCTGAAGGCGAGCGCGAAAAGCGCATTGGCCAAAAAGAGGCTCGAAACATGTAGAATGACCCAGCCGCTTTTCACAAACTGGCTCTTGGCCATGATCTGTGTCGGCAGCAGCGAGGAGGATAGCATGAAAACAACCGCAAGGGGCGAGACGAACGAGCCCAGTATCCGCAGCTGCAACCGGAGCTGTACGATAAGATAAGTAACGACGAAGACCCAGGCAAACAGGGACAGCGCTTCCTGACCCGAAGTTACCGCCAGCTCTCCAAGCTTTATGGAGCGCAGAAGGATCGCCCCTCCGTGAAAAAGTGCCCCCAGCAGCATTATGGTCCAGGAAATCCGGTGGATCTGCTCCCTGTCCCGAAACAGATAGACCAGGTAGCCCACCGTGGCGCACATGTAGCAAATCGTTGCGATTACGAGAAAAAGGGATTCCATAAATTGTCCCAGATAGGCTGCAACTCCTCCCGGTGTACCAGAGGGCTGCATATTTCGGATACCTTCAGAAGAGCTTTCTCGCGGCAGCCTTCCCGTAGCCACCGCGGAACGGGCAGGGCGGCGAGATCGCCGAATACGCGCCGGCAGTCCTTCTCCTGAATTTGCCTGGACCTGAAATATTTCCGCAATTCGCCAAGCAATTCAATAAAAAACTCCCACTCTGCGCCGAATTCGTTTTCAAGCCTCTGCCTGAGCGCCTTCGAAACGGCGGGACTGAGACCGGCCGTACTGACCGCTATACTCAAAGAACCCCTTTCGACAACCGAAGGCACAATGAAAGAGCCCAGTTCGGGATCGGTTGCCATATTGCACCACAGGCCGCGTTCATGGGCGTCCGCCGCAACGGTGCGGTTCAACTCCAGGTCGCTGGTTGCAGCAAACACCAGGCTCACGCCATCGATGTGAGCCTTTTCGTACCGGGTTCCGGCAAGACAAACACGCCTCCCGGAGCATTGCTCGTGGAGCCAGGGTGTGAGTTCACGGGCGACAAGCCGGATGCAGGCTCCGTACCTGAGGAGACTGCGAACCTTTCGCTCTCCGACCGCACCTCCGCCTACGACCAGGCAAGTCCTGCCCTCGATCGACAGGAAAAGGGGATAGTAGCGTCCCGGCTTTTTCCCTAATTCGTCCATGAGGAACTGTTTCGATCTGCGTCAAAAGCTCCAGCGCCGGTATCGCAGCCCGGCGGAGCTTTCTTACGGAAACGGGGTTTGTGAATGGCTGCAAAAAAGAAAGATCGTTCAACGGCCTATAAAGTCCGTCACACGCTCAATCTAACATTGATATGAATTTAAGACAAGTATTGGCGGGAAAACGGGAAAAAGGGGGAGAAACCAAGGCGGTCCGGCGCCTCAGGTCCTTCTCTCGACAACGTAGCCGGCCATGTCGTCCAAAAGCTCCTTCAACGGACTGTCGGGAAATACGCGAAGCGCTTCCCGGGCCAGCGAGGAGTGGGTGGCGGCAAGGCCGAGCGTGTGCTCTATTCCGTGCGTGCGAATGACGATGTTTCGGACTTCAGAGACTTCCGCAGGAGAGACTTCCTCGGAGCTGAATATTTGCTGGAGTCGCAGCCGATCCTCGGGGCAGGCCGAACGAAGAGCGCGAATGAGCGGCAGGGTCGCCTTCCCTTCCTGAATATCGTTGCCCACGGGCTTACCGAGTTCCTCGGCGTCTCCGGTGAAATCGAGCGTATCGTCGACAAGCTGGAAGGCAATGCCCAAGTGCAGCCCGTACTTTTTCAGAGCATCTTCCTGCTCGGTGCTTCCTCCTCCGAAAATGGCCCCGACCTGGCACGCCGCGCTGATGATAATCGCGGTCTTCCGGGTGATGACTTCAAGGTATTCTCTGTCGTCGAGTTCGAGATCGCCTGAATGGATAAGCTGGAGCACCTCGCCTTCGGCCATCTTGGTTGTGGCCTCGGTCAGCACTTCGAGAATGCGGATGTTCCGGTAGGCGACGGCCATCATGATGGCTTTGGAATAGAGAAAGTCGCCAACGAGCACAGCGGCGGGATTTCCCCATACGGTGTTGGCCGCGGGGCGGTTTCTTCGGAGTTCGGCATGGTCCACGACGTCGTCGTGCAGAAGGGTTGCCGCATGCAGGAATTCGAATACCACGGCAAGCGAAGCGTCATTCTGGCCGGTGTAGCCGCAAAGTCTTGCGGCGAGGACCATGAGAAGAGGACGCAGCCTTTTGCCGCCGCTGCCCATGATATGCCTGCCCACCACGGAAATGAGCGGAATATCCGTACTCAGAAGGCGGTTGATTTCACCTTCGATTCTGGACAAATCGGGGCGGACGCGGGCGTAAATTCTCTCTTTGAGACAGCCTGTGTCAGAGGGATAAGTGCTGGGGAGGGCAGAGGCATCCACTATTCGCAAATCCGAAACATTTTCAAAATTCGGCCACCTTTTGTTCACAAATGTCTCCCGGAGTGTGCCGGAAAATGCCGGAAAAACCACAGGAGCAACGTCAGTTACTTAGCGGAAATTTCGAACTATGTCAAAAAGTTTCGCTGACTGCGCGGACATTCAGGGTCTCCTGTTAGTGAAATAGGGCTCAAGCTCTAGCGCCGTCCATGAAAAGTACCCGTCGCAGAAAAGAAAAAGCCCATACCTTTCGGCATGGGCTTTGAGATCGGGCATCGAGAAAGCGGCTAGCCTGCCACCTCTTCCTTGACCGAAATTGCGATCTTGTAGAGCACGCACAGGACAAAGGCTCCGGTAGCCCATATTCCCAGCGCGATCATGATTTCCGGAATGCTCGGAGCGTATTCGCGGACCTGATCCAGCGGGTTGGGAATAAAACCGGCGACGATGAGCCCAACGCCCTTTTCGAGCCACATGGAGAAGAAAACCGAAGCGCACGCGATCTTGAGCAGTTTCTCATTATCGCGGGTGCCCGGGTTGAGAAGCAGGCCAAGGGCGGTAACGGCCAGGATGGCAAAGAGCCACATGAACGGAACCAGGTTATGGTGTCCTTCGAGTCCCACGAAAAGATACTGCAGGGCATGCATGTGGCCGGGTACGTTGCTGTAGAAGGCCGTGAAGAATTCCAGCCCCACAAAAAATATGCTGATGATCATGGCGTAGGTCATGACGGTGGTCAGCTTGTTGATTGCTTCCTTGCCCGGGTCGAACTTGGAATATTTCTTCACCAGGAAGGAGAGCAAAATGAGAAGCGCCGGGCCGGAACAGAACGCGGAGGCAAGAAAGCGGGCGGCCATGATGGCGGTCAGCCAGTAGTGCCTTGCGGGAAGACCGGCATACAGGAAGGCCGTAACCGTGTGAATGCTGACGGCCCAGGGAATGGAAATGTAGATGAGCGGTTTTACCCATTTAGGATAATGGGTTCCCTTGCGCTCCGCCTCCAGGACGTTCCACCCGATCAGCACATTCAGGAGCAGATAGCCGTTCAGAACGATCATGTCCCAGAACAGGATCGAGTTAGGGGTCGGATAGAGAAGCACGTTGAGAAGGCGCATCGGTTTACCAAGATCGACGACGATGAAAAGAAGACACATGGTAACCGAAGCTATGGCCAGGAATTCACCCAGGATGGTGATTTTTCCGAAAGCCTTCACGTTATGCAGGTAATAGGGAAGCACCACCATCACAGCGGATGCGGCCACGCCGACGAGGAACGTAAACTGCGCGATGTAGATTCCCCAGGAGACGTCCCTGCTCAGGCCCGTGATCGTGAGGCCTCGGTTCAACTGAGTGAGCCATGCCGCGAAACCCAGCCCCATAAAGACGAGGAGGACCCCAAGCAGCTTGTAGTATCTTGAGTTTCCAGTAAGTGCCCTTTCAAGCATATCCCACCTCTTAGATTATGTAGTAAACGCCGGGATCCGTCCCGAGTTCGGGTTTGCGCCTGATCGAAAAATGCTCGGCAAGGACCTTTCGTACCTCGGATTTGGGATCTTCGAGATCTCCAAAGATGAGCGCCTTGCACTTGCATGCCTCAACACACGCCGGAATCTTTCCGACCGCGAGCCGTTCTTCACAGAGATTGCACTTCTCGACAACACCGCGTTCGCGGGTCGGGAAAGTCGGATTCAGCTCGGTTTTGATATAATCGCGCGGGTCCCTGAAGTTGAAGCTTCTCGATCCGTAGGGGCAGGCGGCCATGCAGTACCGGCAGCCGATGCAGCGATGGAAGTCCATCACCGTGATCCCGTCGGCCCTTTTGAAAGTTGCCTTGGTCGGGCACACCCGGGTGCAGGGGGCCTTCGCACAGTGGTTGCACGTGACCAGAAACGGCTTCTCCTTGATGTCTTCCGGTCCGTAGTGGCTTTCCTGGCCGGGAAAAACGTTTTCATATTTTTCCGCCCAGAGCCACTTGATTTCTTCTTTGACCGTTCCGATATCCGGCACGTTGTGGAAGGTGTGGCAGGCCAGGATGCAGTCCTTGCAGCCGGGTTTGCCCTTTTCCCAGCACTTCCTCATATCGATGACCATGCCCCAGCGTTTTGCCTTGAGGGCCTGGGCGTTTTCCGTGACCTTCGGCTGGCCGGCGGCCAACGCATCGACAAGCGGCAGGGTCCCCAGCCCCAAAGCGCAAACGCCGCCGATTTTCAAAAGATTCCTTCTGCTAGTCTCCATTACTTGGTCTCCTTCGGGGGAATGTGACAACTCCAGCAGTAAGGCGTCGTGTCCGCCTTTAGCCCTGCATAGGTATGGCACTGGTCGCAGAACTGAGTTTTGTTCGAGTGGCACTTCATGCACTCGTTCTGAAGACTCATCTCGTAAGTCTTGCCGTCAGGGGCCACGTACATCCTCTTGTCGTTGCGGACAACATCCGTTCTCCACTGGTTGAGGATCTGCATATGCTGGGTGATCATCTGCTCTTTGGGCAGGATGCACTGCTTCTGAGCCATCTTCATGATTTCCGGCGTGTCCAGCTTCGGATCGGGCGGGGGAGCGGCCTTACCGTGATTGAACCATATCGGGAACGTTGCCAGCCCGATGAACACAAGAAGGCCGACAAGGATATATTTACCATCATATATCTTCATTCTCGCTATCCTCCATTCCAGGCAGAGGCTCGCCACGCAGATCGGTGGTCCTCTCCTGTTCACCTTCCATTACAAGGGCGTTCCCAACCAGTTCGTGAATTCCGTAAACGGTAACGTCGGGGACCCAGTAGTTCATCGATGCCGTGAGCACCGCGCGGTCGATTGCGCAGATACACGAGAGTGCGTTTACGCCGTGCTTGTCGTGGACGTGCTTGACGGCGTTTGCCCTGGGCAGGCCGCCGCGCATTCTCATTTCCATGAATTCGTCGTTATTGAGGCCCGAACCGCTGCCGCAGCAGAAGGTCTGTTCCCGGATCGTGTTGGCGGGCATTTCGTGGAAGTTGTTCACCACGTGCTTGAGAACGTAGCGGGGTTCCTCGAAAAATCCCATGCCGCGGGACGTGTTGCACGAATCATGAAATGTCATGTTCAGGTTGTCGTTGCGGCTCGGATCCAGTTTGAGCTTGCCGTTGCGGATAAGGTCGGCGGTAAATTCCACGAGGTGCACCATCTTGGTCGATGCGGCATTGTCGAACTTTGTGCCGGTGATGGGGGATACGGGTACTTCGAGAAAATCGGCGGGGCCGTTCATCGTATCCATGTACTGGTTGATGACGCGCCACATGTGGCCGCATTCCCCGCCAATGATATACTTGACCCCGAGTCTTTTGGCTTCGGCATACATCTTGGCGTTGAGGCGCTTCATCATCTCGTGAGAGGTGAACATGCCGAAGTTTCCACCCTCGGAAGCGTAGGTGCTCCAGGTGTAGTCCAGCCCGATCTCATGGAACAGCATCAGATAGCCCATGAGGGTGTAGGTGCCGGGGTCGGCGAAAACGTCGCCCGAAGGGGTGATGAACAGAACTTCCGCGCCCTTGCGGTTGAAGGTCGGTTCCACGCGGATGCCGTTGACCGCCTCGATCTCGTCGACGAAAAATTCGATCATGTCCTTGAAGGCGTGCGGCTGGATTCCGAGGTGGTTTCCGTTGTGGTAGCAGTTGGCAACCGGTCCGACTACCCAGTCGATGTTGCAGCCGATGAGGTTGAGCAGTTCCCGGCCGATCATCGTGATTTCCGCCGTATCGATGCCGTAGGGGCAGAAGAGCGAGCAGCGCCGGCACTCCGTGCACTGGAAGAAGTAGTAGAACCACTCCTTTATGACGTCCTCGGTAAGGTCGCGCGCACCGGCCATCCTGCCCATGATCTTGCCGGCCAGGGTGTATTCCTTCCGGTAGATGGACCTGAGCAGTTCGGCGCGAAGGACCGGCATGTTCTTCGGATCGCCGGAACCGATATAGAAATGGCACTTGTCGGCGCAGGCGCCGCAGCGTACGCAGATATCCATGAAGATCTGGAGGGAGCGATACTTGTGGAGCCGTTCCCTGATGCCTTCGAGGATGATCTTTTTCCAGTCGGAAGGCAGCTTCCAGTCCTCATCGGTGGGGGTCCACTCGCGGGGGTTGGCCAACCCGATCGCGTTGAGGTTCTTTGCCTTCCCGGGATGGCTCCAGGTGCCCGGCCGGAAATCGACCGGAGTATCCATCCATCCCGTTTGCGGGAATGTATGATTGATTACGAGTTCGTTTGGTTTAGGAACCTTTGCCATTGTTTCTATAACTCCTTCTCAACAGGTAAGCCGGCTTCGATCATCTTTTCCCTGAAATGGTCTTCATATTCTGCATAGGTATGAACCTTTACAGGGTAATTCCAAGGGTTGATGTGACGTACGATCCTGCTGTCGTTAGGCTGGTTTCGGGTCGGGCTCATCAGGACTCCGCCGGCATGCATGAGTTTGCTGAACGGAAAGTAGGCAAACAGGGTGCACACCAGAAAAAGATGGATGAAAAAGATGACCCCGATTCCTTCCGGAACCACAGGATGAAAGGTGATCAGCCCCATTGCGAGCTGCTTTACCTTAACGATGTCAACCTTGGTGAAATAGCGGGTCAGAATGCCGGTTGCGCCGATTGCAAAGATCAGAAACAACGGAAAATAATCGGCGGGCAACGAAATATAGCGGACCTGCGGTATGATGACTCTGCGAACGAAAAGATAGGTGACGGCGGCGATGAAGACCAAATCGGTGATGTAGATCCCGGGCAGCCCCACCTGGAGAAACCCGTCAGCCCGTTCGATGGCTTCCACGAAAAAGGGCACAGGCGTGGTGAAGAAGCGCAGGTGGCGGATCAGAATCACGAAAAAGGTGTAATGGAAAGCAAGGCCGGCAAGCCAGAGCCATTTTTCCCATTGGTAGTAAATCTTGGGCCCATTTTCGAATTCGAACTTGGTGTTCCGGAAGAGCGACCTGAAAAGAAGCACTTCCAGAAGCATCCTGCCAATGACGCTCTTTTTGTCGGTGGGATTGTCAAGCTTGTTCTGCTTGATCCATGGCAAGGATTTCTGCTGGCCGGCCGTGGTTGCGATCCGGAAGGGAACGGGTACGCGCCCCCACACAAGGATCCGGTACACAACGCCGACCAGGAAAGCGAAGAGGGCAATGTATGGAATGGTCACGCCGAAGAAATGACTCAATCCAGCCGCCTTCACTCCCAGAAAAACAGCCAAAACGAGCGCAACGACTGCAGCTAAGGAAAACCTGATGCCCATTTACAAACCTCGTTTCAGTAAGTTTGGTTGAATTGGTTTACGGTTACTTGTCCTCGGGCTCCTCCGGGGGGAGATCCCCGATGATCTCCGCCAGGCGCAGGAGCCTCTGTGTCCTGTTCTTTATCTCGTTAACCTTGATGTCGAAAAGGTTTTCGCGGCAGCGTACATATACGTCGAAGGCTAGAAGCGCAAGCTCGTCCACTTTTGCTTCGAATTCGAGCATCTCTTTCCAGGGAATCCGCCCTTCTTCCAGTTCGGTGCTCAGCATCTCGCGGGCTATGCGCTTCAGAAAATAGATGAAGGCGAGCGCCCGGGAAGGGGGGAAATCCTGGACCGCCCGGATACGGATGATTCTGTCGAGAAGGGGAGCCAGTTTGCCCGGATCGTTTTCCCCGAGAAACTGGTCCAGGATCTCGCCGATGGCGCTGTGAAAGGTGTGTCCGACAGGGTTTGCGAACTGGTTGGACTCCTTCTTCAGCATGCGCGTCGTTTCGGGAGGATAGGTAGCGACCAGAAAGTCGAACCATTCCTGCCAGACGGCTTTTTTTTGCTTTAAAAGAAAACTCTCAAGACTCATACGGGAAATGCCTCGTATATTCCGAATCGGTTAGAATCCGTAACTGCAGTATGCACAACGGAGCTTCTCCCGATTCACAGTAAGAACAGGCTAATCGTCGAGACGGCATTCGGCTCAGGAAAATAGTCAACGAAAAGCGCTGTAATTCCAGAATGATTACCGAAATATATCGGATACTTTCGTTCGGTTTGTTTTTACGCCAGAGCAGACCTTTGATGAGAGCTGGGGAGAAATGTGCGTGTTCTCCCGGCAACCAACCGCTTCAAAAGCTACAACGCGAGGATGAAATCGTCAGACGCCGGTACCCTGGACTTTCAACTTGCACGAACGCTTCCCAATATCATGAAAAATAAGGGTTTTCAACAACTAATAAGCTGAAATGATTTGTGCATATTCGAGTTTTGCATAAGGGCATAACGGGTTTCACGAACACCTGCCGTGACCGTTTCATCGGCCTTTTGCTCCGCCTGTACCCTTATTCGGCGGAAACTGATATATTCCTGACGACCACTGTTTTGCAACCACTGTTTAGCGCCGGGGAGGCAAAGGATGTTCAAGCTCAGGGGCATTCATCACCTGGCCCTGGCAACCAGGGACATGGACGGTACGATCCGGTTCTGGCGGGATCTGCTGGGCATGAGAATGGTAGCCGGGCTGGGGAAAAAGGGATACAAGCTCTACCTGTTCGAAATGTCCGCAAACAACTACATCGTGTTCTTCGAGTGGCCGGACGTCCAACCGGTTGAAGAAAAGGACCACGGCTACCCGGTTTCCGGACCTTTCGTTTTCGACCACGTCTCGTTTGCTGTCGATAATGACGAAGGATTATGGGAACTGCGGGACAAAATCGATGCGGCGGGGTTCTGGGTTTCCGATATGATCGACCATGGTTTTATTCATTCCATCTATTGCTTCGACCCGAACGGAATACCGATAGAGTTCAGCGCCCGCGTGGAAAGCGTCGACCTTGGCGAAAACCCCGCCCTGGTGGATACGGATCCCGTGGCGGCGGCGCTCGAAGGGCCCGAGCCCGTGCCGGGAATATGGCCCGCGGTCTCGCACCCGGGCGACCGCGACATCTTTCCCGGGGAAGGGACCGAACTGGTGAGCGGCGAAAAGAAAAACTGGTGGGGAAAAATACCTATGAAAAAACTATAAGTCGTATATGACTTATACGACCTATAGCTGTTTGGCTGACGGCCGGGATACTCGGCTTGTTGCATTCAGATTTTTGCTTTTCGACCTCGCCAGCAGCGGGTACGGATCGATTGCCCCTCCCACCGTGTATATTCCGTAATGCAGGTGGGGCGGCGTCGTGCGCGCATTCCCGGAGTTGCCCACATATCCGATGATGTCCCCCTGCTTAACCCAGTCGAAAACCTTGCGGTCCCCGTAGCGTTCAAGGTGCGCATAGTAGTGAACCTGGCCTCCCGGGCCGGCAACCGATACGATTCTCCCGCCCAGGGTGTTGGTACCCACTCGTACGACAATCCCGTCAGTCGTGCTTCGCACCGGCGTGTTGCGGGCGGCAAAGATGTCTATTCCCTGGTGTGTTCTTCGACCCGGCCGCGGTGCGCCCCAGGAATTGTAGAGCCTCGCAGCCGCCACGCCGTCGACCGGAACGGGGAGGTGCTCGGGGGCCGGCGAAAGCAACAGGGTCGAGTATCGGTATGGCATGACGATTATCCGGGGCAGCTCGAAGTGAGCGGAAATCCATCCTTTAAGAGCCGCTGCCGCGTTTTCGCCCGTCTGCCGGATCGAGGGAAGGGAAACGGATAGTAAGGAAACGGACAGAAGAAAGATAATGCCGAAGCGTAGAGCCGATTTCATGCCATTGAATACCAATATTCAAAGAAAAACAGGAAAGATCACATCAGCCTCCTGATTATACGGGATGAACGGTAACTTTCAAGACGGTGAAATCGGAAACATCAGGGTTGCAGGCGGCTGGGTTATCCCTCTTTTTCGGCCGAGCGAAGCGCATAGGCTTTCTGCACCTCTTTGAGCGATTCGGGGGTGTCGACGCCGCGCACTTCTTCTTCGGAAGCGAGCGCCATTCCGGTCGACAGGCCGTCCGCGTGCATCATTTCGACCAGGTCGGTGAGGAAGTATTCGCGGATAGTGACCATCTGTCCGCCGCGCTCTTTCCTGACTTCGTGCGGCCGGAGCGCCAGCCGTTCGAGGTATCGGAGCAGAACTTCCCGCCCTGCCGCATAGACCCCCGCATTGCAGTAGGTGAGTTTTTCCTGTTTTTCCGGCGGGAATTTGCTCCAGTACTTCCACTCGACGATCCGGGCAACGCGCTCTCCTTCCATCTCGAGCATGCCGTACTGGGCCCGGTCTTCGGGCTTGAAGGCGAGGAGGGCCAGGTCGAATGCGCCCAGCATTTCAAGAAGCTTCCGGTACGTGGACGCGAGGATAAGTGGGACGTCTCCCATCGTGATGATCACCCGGTCCGTATCGATAGACCGGATAAAGTCCCGGGCGGCGAGGAGCGCGCCGCCCGTGCCGTTTGTTTCCGGCTGCAATATGAAGGAAATTCCGGGGCCTTCCGTCGCTTTGCGCACCTCGTCGGCGCAGTGGTTGACGACGATGCCCTTCGGCCCGGGAGGCAGGTTGTCGAGGACTTCGCCGATGAGCGGGCGGCTTCCCTCGAATAGCGAATCTCCCGCGAGAAGGGGCAGGAGCGTCTTGTTCCCGCCATAGCCCGTCATGCGCGATCCTTTTCCTGCGGCGAATACGATGCCGGCTGTTCCTGTCATTTCGGTTCTCTCCTGGTTATTGCGGCTTTGCCGCAGGCGGCTCGGCTTCCTTCGCTCCCGGATCGGAACCGGCCGGTTTCGAATCGGATGATTCCGCGGAATCGGCCGGCGATGATTTCTTCTTCAGTTCATAGTAATGCGAAACGGCCTTGCGGTGTTCGTCGACGGTTGCGGAAAAATGGTGGGTCCCGTCATTGTTGCTCACAAAGTAAAGATAGGGAACCTTTTCCGGGTAGAGTGCCGCCAGGATGGACTTGATCCCGGGATTGCAGATGGGGCCGGGCGGCAGCCCTTTTATGCGATAGGTGTTATAGGGGGTTTGTCGCGTAAGGTGGGCGGCCGTGACCGGCCCTGAAAAGCCGGGAATGTCGTAGACCGCCGTTGGATCGCTTTGCAGGGGCATATTGATTTTCAGCCGGTTGTAGAATACGCCCGCGATGATGGGTCGCTCGGAATCGACGACGGCCTCTTTTTCCACTATGGAAGCCATTGTCATTATTTCGTTCAGGGAAAGCCCCAGTTCCCGCGCCCGTCCGTTCCATTCTTTGGGCAGGCGCTGCCTGAACTGCTGCACCATCGCTCTGACGATGGTCGAGCCGTCGAGCGGTTTTTTGAAATGATAGGTATCGGGGAAGAGGTATCCTTCCAGGGAGACGGCTTTGATGCCGAGGGATTTTATAAATTCGGCGCTTTTCGCCAGTTCGATGATTTCACTGCCCTGCGCAAGGTCCTTTTGCTCGAGTATCCGGGCGATATCCCACAGGGTGGAGCCTTCCGGCAGGGTTGCCGTATGGATGACGACCCTTCCGTTGACGATCTGGTCGAGCACCTGTTCCGGAGTCCAAAGGGTGGAGAACGCATATTCGCCGGCCTGGAACCTGTGCAGGGAGTTTCTCAGCCAGCCGAGTGCGTAAAAAGCCCGGGCATCGCGAACGACACCCTGGGATTCGAGCAGACGGGCAACGCCCAGTGCGCCGGTTTTGGGCGGAATAAAAAATTGTTTCGTCTCGACCGCCGGTTTTGCGGGCAGGTGCAGAAACAGCCAGAATTGAAAGACGGCCGGAATTGCCGCCAGAACGCACAGGCAGACGAGTACGGTAAAGGATATGAGGACCGCCGCAACAGCCCTTTTCAAGCGCGACATTCCAACCTCCGAGAGTGGTTTCGTTTAACACGAGACCGGAGACTTTGGCAACTTCATCGGCAAATAGATTGTAAAAAGCCAGGCAAGTGATATATTTACAGCTCATGCGGAAGGCGGAACACGTCCATCCAGCGGCGGGGCAGAGTTTTTCGCGTTTGTTCGTTTCATTACCCGGAGCGTTCATCCGCTCGCTATTTTCCCAGTACAGGAAGGGGTCGGGAGTTTCATGGCTGGAGATCTATACAGGCAGGCAGGGGTAGACCTCGGTAAGGCCAACGAGCTGGTTCAGCGGATACGGCCGATCGTGCGCTCCACATTTCGTGGTGGAGTCATCACCGATATCGGCGGTTTTGGCGGGCTGTTCTCGCTCAATTGCAGCGATCTGAAAAATCCTGTGCTGGTCAGCTCTACCGACGGGGTCGGCACCAAGCTGCGGATTGCCTTTTTGGCGGACAAACACGATACGGTCGGAATCGACCTGGTCGCCATGTCGGTCAACGATATCGTGGTTCAGGGCGCACGCCCGCTCTTCTTTCTGGACTATATCGCTCTCGGCCATATGCGGCTCGACGTAGTCGAACAGCTCGTGAGCGGCATCGCCGCGGGGTGCAGACAGGCCGGCTGCGCGCTGATCGGCGGTGAGACCGCCGAAATGCCCGATTTCTACAAGGAAGGCGAATACGACATGGCCGGCTTCTCGGTCGGGCTGGTCGACAATTCCCAGATCATCGACGGTTCCACGATCCGCGTCGGCCACCGGATACTGGGCCTGGCTTCGAGCGGGCTGCACTCGAACGGATACAGTCTGGCAAGGAAGATCATTTTCGACAAACTGGGGCTCAAGCCCGACAGCTTCGTACCGGAATTCAACCGCACGGTTGCAGAAGAGATGCTTGAACCGACGCGCATCTACGT
>JAEZXS010000277.1 GCA_023442755.1 Pseudomonadota bacterium
CCCCTTTTTACCCTCCCCCGCCTCGACGTCCCCCCGGACATGTGGGAACTGCTCAAGCTGGGTATGGGCGGCTACATCATCGGCCGCACGGTGGAAAAGAGTGTGAACGCATGGAAGCAGCAATAGGAGGGCGGAATGGATCAGCTTGCACTGGACCTGGCCGTAAAGCTGGCCTCCTCGTTCGGGATTCCGGGAATAATTTTCGTTGTCTGGTACTTCAGCGAGAGAAGCCATGAGAGAACGATCCAGGCCTACCGGGAGGATACGCTGCGCCAGCAGAAGGTATTCCAGGACGGCCTGGCCGAAGTGCGGCGCATGTACGAGGACAACGCGGACCTGGTGAAAGCGTATGCGAGCCTCGCTTCCGACCAGAAGGACGTTCTCATCATGAATGCACAGGGCTTTGCCCGGCTGAGCGACCAGATAGACCGGAATCAGTTCTGCCCGATGGTCAGGCTCAAGAAGCAGGCTAGCGGGACGGAAGTGGGATGAGCGGGCCGGCGCTTTGCCGGGGTGAAAAGACAGATCAGGAGTTGTGTCGATGTCCGAAGCTCCGAAAAAGAAAGCGACGCGATCGGGCGATCTCCCGCCCGAGGTCCTCGTGCAGGTGAACGAACTCCTGGTGGACGGGAAATCCGGCGAGGAAATCCGGGATTTTCTCGCCGGCCTGGGCTACGACTTCGAGAAGACGGTGCTCGGCCGGTACGGCGCCGATTTTCTCGAAAACTACCGCCGGCTAAAGATAGTCGAGGAAAAATCGCGCGCCCTCAGTGCCGATGAGGAAAACGAACTGGTCATCGAGGAAGCCGCATCGCGGGCCTTTGCCTGGATGATCGTCGAGGCGCAACTGGACGGAAAAATCGATTTGAAGGGCCTGCCCAGGCTTCTTGCGGATTTTGCGCGGCTCCAGTCTTCCAACGTTCAGCGCGAAAAGCTGCGCCGCGAATGGAAGGCGAAGGCCGCGCAGGAAGCCGAGGAAAGCACACCAGGCGGCCTGACGGATGAGGTCGCCGAGGAAATACGGCGCAAAATCCTGGGCATCGAATGAAGGTTACACGCGTTCTCCTTCCATACCAGCGGAATTGGATTGCGGACAAGTCGCCCGTCAAGGTATGTGAAAAGTCGCGCCGTGTCGGGATTTCATGGTGCGAGGCTGCCGACGGTGCAATGACTGCGGGGTCTCTCTCCGGCATGAACGTCTGGTACCTCGGCTACAACCGGGAAATGGCACTTGAATTCATAAATGACACGGCATTCTGGGCGAAATACCTCGGCATCGCGGCGGGCGAAAACAAACAGGTGCTTATCCGGAACAGGGGAAAAGACATCCTCGGCTATCGCATCCGTTTTGCAACGGGGTTCCGGGTAACGGCCCTTTCGAGTCGCCCGAACAACCTCAGGGGAAAGCAGGGCAAGGTGGTGATAGACGAAGCCGCCTTCCACAACGAACTGCCCCAGCTCCTCAAGGCCGCTGTAGCTCTTCTCATGTGGGGCGGGCGGCTTGCCGTGATCAGCACGCACAACGGCGACGAAAACCCGTTCAACGAACTTGTCGGCGATATCCGCTCGGGAAAGAAGCCCTACACCCTCCACAGGATTGCCCTTGATGATGCCCTGAAGGAGGGGCTGTTCAGCCGGATCTGCCTTGCATCGGGAAAGGAGTGGTCCGAAGAGGCCGAGGCGGCGTGGCGGCGAGAACTGGTCGAATTCTACGGCGAGTTCGCAGACGAAGAGCTTTTCTGCATTCCCGGCCGCGGTTCCGGTGCGTGGCTGCCCCGCGCGCTTATCGAAAGCTGCATGGATGAAAGCGCTCCCGTGGTCCGTTGGGTGTGCCGGCCCGAATTTGCCGAGCTGCCCGAATCCGTCAGGAACGCCGAAACCGAAGGATGGTGCCGGTCCAATCTCGATCGGCTGCTTGATTCCCTGCCGGAAGACATGCCATCCTTTTTCGGAGAAGACTTCGGCCGAAGTGGCGACCTCACGGTGATCATCCCCCTTCAGGAAACCGGCGCGCTCAAGTACCGGGCCCCCTTTGCCGTCGAACTCCGAAACGTCCCCTTCCGCCAGCAGGAACAAATCCTTTTTTACATTGCGGACAGGCTGCCGCACTTTTCGGGCGGAGCGCTCGATGCGCGGGGCAACGGACATTATCTCGCAGAGGTTGCCATGCAGCGCTACGGTGCCTGGCGCATCAGGCAGGTGATGCTTTCGGACAAGTGGTACATGGAGAATATGCCTTCCTGTCGTGCGGCTTTCGAGGACCGAAGCATCGCCATCCCGAAAGACCCCGACATCCTGGACGACCTGCGCGCCGTGCGCATGGAGAAGGGAATTGGGAAAGTCCCCGAAAGCCACAGGGGCAAGGGGCGAGACGGCGGGCAGCGGCACGGGGACGCGGCGATAGCCCTGGCGCTCGCCTGGCATGCGGCGCGGCAGATCAAGGGCGGTCCCGTGGAGTACGAATCCGCCTGCGGCAGGAGGGACCTGGGCGGCTATTAGGACAATTTTAAAGAATAGACTCTATGTCATGCCTGCCTTGCAGGACTTATAATGAGTTCAAGATAATGTAGAGGACTAAGTAACCATTATTATATGTAGACCTGTTTCGGAGGGATTACTGATGAAGCCGGATGTGTTGATTTGGGCAAAAGACAGCGAGGGACGGAGGCATCTTTGTCCCATGAACGAACTGGATGACGCGAACTTTGTCAGGGCCGGGGAAATAGACAGGTGCGTCGATGACGACAGCAGGCTGGAGAGCCGTGTGCACGTGCCGTCGAACGATCCCGAAGGGAGAATAATGTTCGCGAAGTCGGAAAGCCTCAACTAGTGCACTAAGCCAAATATCCTGAGAGTTGCCGCCCCGGCGCAAGCCGGGGCGCTGAAGTCTCAACGGATCTCTCGCGATTGCTCCAACCGACCAGATACCATACTTCAGCGTCCTATTCCTTAACCTGATTAAAACAGGTGTCGGAGCCGATCTGCTCAGCCGAGATATCTGCTCGAAATCCCGGCAATGTTTTCACAGCCGGCAAGTTTCATGGTAAGCCGCAATTCGGAGTTCAGGGTTTCCAGCACCGATTTTACCCCCATCCAGCCTCCCAAAGCCAACCCGTACTGCACCGGGCGCCCGATTGCGACGGCGCTCGCCCCCATCGCCAGGGCCTTGAATACGTGACTGCCTCGTCGGATGCCGCTGTCTAGTATTACGGGAACCCGCCCGCCCAAAGCCTCCACGATGCCCCGCAGGGCTTTGAAAGAGGCAGGGGCGCCGTCGAGTTGGCGTCCTCCGTGATTGGACACCTGGATTGCCGAGGCTCCGCGTTCCACGCACTGCATCGCATTTTCCGGCGACAGAATACCCTTGACTATGACCGGCAAATCCGCTTCTTTTCGAATGAATTCGATGTCGGATAACTCCAGGTTGGATTTGAACGTTTTCATCAACTCCGGGAAACTGATTCCGGTTCTCGCACCCGGTACGTTCGGGAAAGCCAGGGCAGTCGGATAGACAAACCCGGTTCGACGGTCCGCTTCGCGATTGCCGGCCCACTCCGCATCGACTGTCAGGACCACGGCCGTGCACCCGATGGCCTTGGCGCGCTGAATCATTTCCCGGTTAACGGACGGATCGGCGGTATAATAGAGCTGGAACCACTTCGGGCCGGATGCGGCTTTCCCGATCTGTTCGAACGGCATGTTGGCAAGAGTGGGCACGCACATGAGGGCGCCCGATTCGGCTGCTCCCCGGGCGGTGCCGCCCTCGGCGCTGGAATGAGCCAGGCCGTGCGCCGCTGTCGGCGACACGATAATGGGCATGGCCGGCTTCGAACCGAGAAGTTCGATCCGGGTGTCCGGGGTCCCAATGCCGGTGAGGAATTGCGGGATTATCTGCACGTCGTCGAATGCGCGCGTATTCTCCCTCAGTGTCCACTCATCCCCGGCGCCCCCGGCGATGTATTCGAACGGTCCCGTTGGAATGATCCTCCCCGCCTGGGCTGCCAGGTCGTGGAGGTTTATGATGTCGAGGGGCCTTTCTGCGGTGCCTGCCGTATATTCCCGTGCGGCTGCCGTTCCGTGTGTTCCAGCGCTCTCTATTCCGCTCATTCGCGTTCTCCCCGTTGAGTTCCTGCCGGCAGGATTTAAGGCGCTTTTCCCGGATGTCAATCGGGGTGGAGCCGATGGGGCGGGAAGCTGTTTCCGTGTGCTCTCCGGTCTGTTAATATAAGCCGTTGAGCGACCGCCGACCGATGTGGTAGTGTGCGCAACCGAAAAACGGATCCCCTGTCAAAAAATAGCCCGCTTTTTTCGTCCGGATGTTGCCCGGGACCGGGCAGGGGTATGATCCGAACGCCAATACTCTGTAGAGGGAACCATGTCCTTCAGTCTTTTTCCCAAATCACCAAAGTTTTTCGAACTGTTCCGCGAACAGAACCGAATCATCGTAAACGCGGCGACAGTGCTCGATAAGGTGGCTCAGGAATTTGCAAACTGCGAAAACCTGTGCCAGGAAATCAATAAGCTGGAAGCCGAAGGCGACGTTATTAACCGGACTATTCGCCGGGAGCTGTCCACCACTTTCATCACTCCGATCGACCGCGAGGATATCCATGAAATCAACTCGTCCCAGGAAACCATCCTGAATCACATCCAGGCCGTCAGCAACCGGATCGGGGTCTACGGGTTCTCACGGATGCAGTTCCCGGCCAGGAAGATGATTTCCGACGTCAAGGGTATGGTTACGGGTATCGGAGTGATGCTCGGTAAGCTTGGCAGCGGAAAGGAAGTCTCCGACACCGTCAAGCAGGTCAAACAGCTCAAGAAGGAGTGCGAGATGCTCCTGCTGAGCGGCCTGGGCGAGCTTTACGACAATCCGTCCCCCGGGCCGGCGGAAGTAGTGGACATCATCAAGTGGGCCCAGGTTTACGACCGCATCGACAAACTGTTCAACAGGACATGGCAGCTGACCAAATCCATCGAAGGGATCGTGCTCAAGAATGCCTGATATGCCTTTGCTCCTGTTGGTGGTCATTGTCGTGGCACTCGCGTTCGATTTTACCAACGGGGCGCACGATACGGCAAATGCCATTGCGACCGTTGTTTCCACGAAGGTTCTGTCACCCGCTGTGGCGGTAATGATGGCCGCCCTGCTCAACATGATCGGGGCGTTCATCGGCACCCACGTGGCCCAGACGGTCGGCGGCGGCATCGTTAACCCGGAGATGATTAAGGGCTGCCAGGCCCTGACGCTTGCCGGGCTTTTCGGCGCCATCGCCTGGAACCTTCTGACGTGGTACCTGGGATTACCGTCTTCCTCCTCCCACGCCCTCATCGGCGGTCTGATCGGTGCAACCCTCGCCTATGCCGGTCCGGATGCCCTCCATTTCTCCTCCATTTTCAACAAGGTCCTGATGCCGCTGGTCCTTTCTCCCATTGCCGGCTTCATTGCGGGCTACCTGATGATGCTTGCCCTGTCCTGGATCTTCTGCAATGCGAATCCCCGGAAGGTCAACAGGGGGTTTAGAAAGCTCCAGATCCTGTCTTCGGCCTTCATGGCCACCAGCCACGGCACGAACGACGCCCAGAAGACCATGGGGCTCATAACCCTGGCGCTCTTCATCGGACATCAAGTGCCCGATATGACGGTGCCTTTCTGGGTAAAAACGGCCTGTGCCGTTTGCATGGCCATGGGCACGGCCATCGGGGGCTGGAAAATCATCAAAACCATGGGGCACAAGATCTTCCACCTCGAAGCGGTGCACGGCTTCTCGGCGGAGACCTCCGCGGCCGGGGTCATCTCCGTTGCTTCCTATTTCGGAGCCCCGATCAGCACGACCCATGTCATTTCCGCGTCGATTCTCGGAGTCGGTTCGTCCAAGCGGCTATCCGCCGTGCGTTGGGGCGTGGCCGGGAGCATGGCGACCGCCTGGATACTCACCATCCCGGCTTCGGCCCTGGTCGCGGCAGTCTGTTTCGAGTTGCTCTCACTCCTGGGCCTGGCAAACTGACCACTGCAAAGACTCATCGCCTGTAGGCGGGAGCCTCGGGCGCAAGCAGCGAGCACAGTCTGTCCAGTTCCGCAGTCTTCGCACCGATCATCTGCCTGGCCTCAAATCGCAGCGCGAGCATATTCGACTTGGAAGCATTGTCCATATCGTCGCTCGCCGTCATCAATTCCTGCTGGAACCTGAAGTAGCTGTCGCCCAGAAGCTGCTTCATCTGGTAGTCCACCGCTCCGGCAACCCCGTCGAAGACGACGCTGAGAATCGGAAGCGCCCAGGCCGCCTTTCCCCAGTCTTTCGCCTCTTCGTAATGAATAGGCCGCGTATGCGCGCCGGTCCCCAGCGATAATAGCAGAAAGTCGTTTTCTTGCGGGTACAGCTTCTTTGCTTCCACATAGGCGGAAGTAGCCGGATTGTTTACGAAAACACCGCCGTCTATCAGTGTTGCCTCTCCCGTGTCGAGAGCCAGCTTCAACGGCTCGAAATAGGTGGGAGCGGCCGATGTCGCCCGCGCGACCAGTCTCATTTCGACCGTGTTCACGTCCTCTCTCCAGCTTTTGAAAAAGAAAGGCTGACGGTGTTCGATATCGTAGCTGCTTATGAGTACGGGCTTGAGAGCATTCTTGAGAAGATCGGTTCCGAAATAATCCTTTAAAACCGTCTCCAAAGGTTCCGCCGGGTATACCTCTTCGAGCAATCCGGCAACGCTCGAAACTCCGTGCCAGAAAGACCTGCTGAAGATCTCTCCGCCTCGTTCCGTGTACAGCTCCATGAGCTTTTCCGCTGAAAACTGCGGGTTGCCGCTTCCGTCGCTCTTGCAGAGCCCCAGCGCCAGGATCCCCCCCGTGGAGGTCCCCGCGACCAAATCGAAAAGCTGAGAAACCGGCTTGCCTGTTCGATTCTCGATCTCGGCGAGCACAACGGCCGGTATAATCCCTCTGATTCCTCCTCCGTCGATGGACAGGATTCTTTTCATGGCACCCCTCCATATGGAACCGCGGTTAACTATAGATGAGCCTGTGGACTGATGGGATTTGGAGACGAGTAATACAAGTACAGCCGGGAGCCGGCATTTTCACAATACCACACTTCACTCATTTCGCTCCGGAATTCTGGAGGGTCAATTACCGGCTACCGCCCCGCGGGAAAGGGATCTGCCAGCAAGCCCAGCTCCACCAGGCATCGAACAGCGTAGAAGGTGCTCGGAGGGGTCGTTCCCAATCCTGCACTCGGCCCAAACCCGCCGTTGTCGGGTACATACCGGGATTCAACAAATTCCTTGATCTTATCCGTATTGAATTGCGGCAGAGCTGCTACCAAAGCTGCCGTTTCGAGAACGCAGGCCATGTTTTCCATATTCATCAATGCGATGTTTCCCAGTTCGCTCAAACTCGAGTAAGGGGGCTCACCAAGATAGCGGCCGACTTCCGCCCTGATGTCATCGGAAAGCGCGTCCAGCAGGCTCAGGCTTTTTACTGCCATGAATGTTGCCTGCAGGGCGGAAGGTTTGCCGGGAAGCACTCCGAACCCCCGGTCACCTGCCCGATGCGATTTTATGTACTCGATTGCGCGGTCCCTATCGATTTTGTCGAGGGCTTTCAACAAGTGGAGCGAACGAATTCCATAATAGGTTGTCCCGAGGTTTGCAGACACGCCGACCCCGGATAGTTTTATCGCACCATCGTTTTGTACCAGGGACAGGACGAAATCGACGGCCTTTTCCCTGTCGACGGCGGATAAGGCATTGACCAGGTCAAGGGCGGACAGGGCGAAGCAAGTCGAGATAATATTCGAACCAGCCGCTGCTCCTTCCCTGATTTCCGGGTCGTTTACAAAGCCGCCGTCGGGTTTCTGACATTTTTTCAGGTAATCGACTACCCTGCTTTTTTCGGCATCGCTCAACCGGGCGCCAAGCGCCAGTCGGGAGAACACATTCATATATGCGAAGGAGGGCGAATCGGGAAAAGAATCTCTCGAAGCCCAATCTTCAACGTACTTCAAGGTAGCCGAAAGATCCATCTTCCCTGCTTCTTCGGCTCCACTCCTTTCCCAGGAGGAGAACGAAAGCAGGACGAATACGACAATGAGGCAAATCAGGCCTCTGCTTCTGTGCGATCTCATATTGCCAAAATCCCGTCCAAAACTTTTCCCGGCTGCATCGAATCCCGTCCACATAAACGGGGAGTGGTGCGGCAGAAGAGGAGGGACCGTGGCGGTCCCTCCCCGCAGCCGGCTATTCGGTTCGACTGTTTGCCATTAGTCCAGGTTTCTGGAGTGGGGCGGAGTGCCGTAGCTGGAACTTTTGCCGGTGTGGCAGACGTTACAGATACCTATGGCCCTGGAGTCTCCACCCTGGAGCGCCGCATTCTGCATGTTGTCGTGACCCAGCATCGACGGGTTCAAAGCATGAGGGGATCCATGGCAGCTCGAGCAAAGAAGCGGTCCGCCGTGGGTCATGCTGTTGAGGAAACTTCCGCCGAACACGCCGAGCGTCGGTTTTTCACCGGTGCCGGTGTGGCATTGAGTACACTTCGGAAGCGTGGCAACCGACCAGGGATTGGTCAACTGGTTCTGGGCCACGCGCTGGTTCAGGTCTCCATGGCAGTCCGTACACCAGAGCTTCGTCGTGCCGTTCATGGACTTGTTCGTATGATGGTCTCGATAGCAGTTGATGCCGTTGCCGGGGTGGCACTGATAGCAGTTCTTCGCGATGTTCGGATCGTACTGGCCCAGTACCATGCCGTCCTGAGCGTGGAACCTGTGCAGCACATCCGAAAAGGTGTACCGGGAAACGGGAAGCGTCTTGCCATTCAGCTTGTACCCGCCGGGAGCGGTCTTTTCGCCCATCGCGGGGTCGACGTGGCACTGCGAGCAGCGAATCGGGCCCGGAACGCCGTCGCCGTCCGGGTCGATTTGGGAGATGTCGATCCCGCTTGCGTTGGTGGAATGCAGGAAGCCCATCGCTTCAAAGGACCCCTGAGATGTACCGGGATAGCCCAGTTCTGTCGCTACGCTGAGATGGCAGCTGCAGCACCCGCCGAATGCGCTTGGTACGGTGATGCTGGTTTGAGCCAGAAGCGTGTTGCTGCTATTGTATACCTTGATATTCCCGGTGAGGTACGGGTTCCGGTTCGGCCCGCCCAACGGGTCGACCATGGGTTTTGCAGTCGAAAGGGCGCTCGCATCCGGGTAGACCGGAATGCCGGCCGCTTCCCACCATCCGGGAGATTTAGCCGTCATATTTCCGGCAAGCTTCGCGCCGGTTATGGGGCTCTGGATATGGCCGCTGGAGTCCTTCACCGGGTATGCTTTGAAGCCCAGCTTGGGAGCGTTCGTCATCCAGTCCTGGTAGTTGGGGTCGGCGCTGAGGCTTGCGTCGGTATTTTCGGTGAAACTATACGCTACCCTTATACCCGACGAAGCACCCAGTACATGCGGGTCTTCGCCGTTTTTCCGGATTACCTGGGCGCGGATGGTGTTGTACGGCGGAAGAATCATGAACTTGGAAAAGCTCGGGCAGACGCAGTGCATGCCGAGATCGTTGCTGGCAAGGACTATGACTCCCGAATTACTTACACTCCCGATAGAAGGTTTTGCGCCTCCATTGATGACCACGTCCAGGAAGGCAGTTTTGGTCACGCCGTTCATTGTATAGCTTGCATTCACCTTGACCGACTGATTCGTGGTCACCGTTTTTGCGGTCAGCACGCCGCCAGTGCCGATGGTTGCATACGCGGTCGAACCCACAGACCACGCAGCGGTCACATTCTTGGAGGTGCCGTCGTTGAATGATGCCAGGGCCGTGTAGGTTCCGGTCGAACCTCCATTGACCGAAGCCGGGCCCCGTACCTCAAGGCTGGTCGGCTTAAGGGAGCCGGTGCCGGAGGGAGTGATCGTGACGTTTGTGGATGCGGTCTTTGTGACGCCGCTCTCGGTGTAACTTGCACTCACGGTTACCGTCTGATTGGAGGTCACAGTCTTTGTGGTGAGGACACCGCCCGTGCTGATGCTGGCGTAAGTGGCCGGAGTCACCGACCAGGTCGGTGTTATAGCCTTGGAGGTCCCGTTGCTGTAGGAAGCCTGCGCGGTATAAGTCGCTGTCGAACCGCCGGTTACCGAACCGGGACCCTGGATGGTAAGGCCGGTCAATGTGACCGTGGTCGGACCGTTCGTGATTGTGACGCTCTGGGTTGCGGTTTTCGTGATGCCGCTTTCGGTATAACTTGCGTTTACCGTGACCGTCTGGTTCGAGGTCACAGTCTTTGTGGAAAGTACCCCGCCCGCGCTGATGCTTGCATAAGTGGTCGGAGTCACCGACCAGGTCGGGGTTACGGCCTTGGACGTTCCGTTGCTGTAAGATGCCTGCGCGGTATAAGTCGCCGTCGAACCGCCAGTTACCGAACTCGGGCCCTGAATGGCGAGCCCGCTCAGCGTTGCATTCGTGGGAGTGCTGCCTACCGTGACGGTCAATTTTGTAACCGATACCCCGTCTCCGGATGTGCTGGCATTGCCGTTGACGGAATTTCCGGCAGCGTAGAGCGTATACGTGCCGGCAGTGGCGGGAGCTGTCCAGGTAAAAGGAAACGATACCGACGTGCCGGAAGGGGCTGTAGGCCCGCCCACAATCTCACTGCTGCTCAGCTGGTCGCCTGATCCGGCGACGAAAGTTCCACCCGATACCGCAATATCACAGGCCCCACCTCGTCCGGCGGCGGTGCTGGATGTCATCGCACCACCCGTGATCGTAAAGGTATAATTGCTTACGGACCCGGGGGTTGCGCTCGTCGGACCCGTAATGACGATTGTGGGAGCCGTTCCTCCGCTGTGGCAGCTCGTACAGGTCGATCCGTTCTTGCCGGAGTAACCCGTAATTCCGGGTCTGGCCAATGCAAACGAAGCCTGCATCAAGATCATGCAAGCCAAAGTACTCACCAAGAAAGGCTTCAGTCTCATAAAAAATCCCCATCCCTCAAAGTTACCGACAGGTTCTGTCCTGATGGGTTCACGCTGAACCGGCTGGTTCCCAGAGCGTCTGCGCGCCCAGGCCGACCGAAGCGAACCCGCGGATTTCCGCCGGTCCGGCACCGTTAAGCGAAAACTCCCGTTAATACCGGTTTGGCCAGGATTTCAAATCACCCCCGTTCACTCCTGGATTCTTGCATGGTGCGTCTTGCCGGCTGCGCGCTTGGGAAGACGACCCTCATGCTCGTTCTTTTGAGTCTGACCGGCTGAATGAATCCTGCTGGCCAGTGCTGCGGTAATTGCCAGTGTTAACTAGTTATGATCAGATGGAGGCAATTAGAATAGAGTATCTCTCGGTTGCAAAATAGATGCCTATGCTAATTATTATCCCAAAAGAGCTAGTACGCTGATACTACGACAATATGCGGTTTTTCCAATTGTCGGAAATGTTGGATGGGATAAGGTGATCTAGAAGTATGTTAGTAAACAGTATGAATGAACGTCCGGGGCAGGTCTTGGCGAGTGTATGCTTTTTGATGGCAACTGTAGGGTTTTGACTACACTTTCGTTCGGACTGACAAGCGGGGCAGGAACTCGGAACGGCAGGACAAGGTTTGATCTTGCCTTCCGACTGAACCCCAAAATCTTCTTACGCTGCAGAGCTGCGCCATCTGGCCTATACACTTGAAATAAAGAGCTTTTACGGTTCTGCCCCCTATCCGGCCCACGGGATTGAGTGTGGCTTGACCGCAGCGTCTTCCAATTTTGCAGTAAAATTCTCTTCCGATTTTTTATCCCTACCTGAAAAAAACGCCTGATATATCCCTGCCCGACTTGCAGCAATCCGTTTTGAAGCAACGGCAATGCGAAACCGAAAAATGCACCCAAATCCAGGCTCGGGAAGATGACCATGCTCTATGACCAGTTTTTCCGTCCGATTCAGCAATCCGAAACTATCCGGCCGGTTATACGCGATATTTCCACCGTAACGGTACGGGACAGGTGGAGCACCTACCCGTCGAGCGGCCTTACCCCGGAACGGCTCGCCCGGGTCCTGCGGGAGGCCGACAACGGCGACGTTTCGCGCCAGGCCGAACTGTTCGAAGAAATGGAAGAAAAAGACGCTCACCTGGCCAGCCAGTTTCAGATCCGAAAACTGGCTGTCCAGGGCCTTGCCTGGGACATCGTTCCCTCAACGCAGACCGGCCCCGCCGCCGAAACGGCCCGGTACTGCCGCACTGCCCTGGAAAACCTCTCAGACCTCGACGAACACCTGCTCGACATGCTGGATGCCCTGGCCAAGGGCTACTCACTCATGGAAATTCTCTGGGAAGCCTCGGAAAAAGAAGCCCGCATCGGCGGCCTGCGCTGGGTGCACCCCAAGAAAGTGACCTTCTGGGACTCCCTCACCCCCCGTGTCCTCACCGACGAGGAACCCATCCGCGGCCTGGACCTCCTTCCCTTCAAATTCGTCTACCACCGCTGCCGGGTCCGGTCGGGCTACGACACGCGCGCCGGCATCATGCGCGTCTGCGCCTGGATGTACCTGTTCAAAAACTACGCGGTCAAGGACTGGATTGGCTTTGCGGAAGTCTACGGCATGCCGCTCCGGGTTGGCAAATACGAACCGGGCGCAAGCAAGGCGGACCGCGAAGCCCTCATCCGGGCCGTGCGCTCCCTCGGGTCCGATGCCGCGGGAATCATATCCAAATCGACGGAAATCCAGTTCATCGAGGCCCAGAAAGGCTCCTCCGTGAACGTCTACGAGAGCCTTGCCTCCTTCTGCGACGCACAGATGTCCAAAGCCATCCTGGGCCAGACCCTCACCTCGGAGCCGGGAGGCGGCAAAGGGCAGGGCTCCTTCGCCCTGGGACGCGTGCACTCGGAAGTGCGGCACGACCTGGTGGAAGCGGACTGCAAAGCACTGGCAAAAACCATTACCCGCCAGGTCCTGAGACCGCTCGTCGGCTTCAACTTCGGCTGGGACGCTCCCGTGCCCCGGTTCCGGTTCCTGTGCGAACCGCCGGAAGACCTGCGCGCCCTCGCCGAAGTCTACAAGATCCTGTCGGAAATCGGTTTCGACTTCAGCCGGGAACAACTCGCACAACGCTTCCGCCTCCCGGCGGGGCCGGAGTGAGAAGAGAAAAGAGCGGGGGAGTCGTCTCC
>JAEZXS010000280.1 GCA_023442755.1 Pseudomonadota bacterium
GGTGGATTCCCAACAAGGCGTGCGTCGAGGCGCTGCTGCGAAATGCGGGGTTCGAGATAGTTGCAAATCCCGAAGAAGAGGTCTTCACCTGCCGCCGGGTGGATACGGAAGGGTGGGGCGGAAAGGATATGGAGGCCGCACTGCCCGGGGTCCGGTAATCTGCCTCACACAATGTTGTGGGAGAGGCCTCCAGCCTCGATGCTTTGACGGGCAACCTGCAGTTAAAAGGGGCGCAACTGTTATTACTATATTGGAGGAGGAGCTTTCGTGGTCGAAGCAGTGATGTTCTGGAACGAACCCAATAACTATTCCCACTGGGATTTCGAACTGGATCCGGATTGGAGCATATTTGCCGAAATGACCAGGCTTGCCGCGCAGGCCGTGAAGGCCGAGAACCCGAAAATGCCTCGCGTTCTGGGCGGCATCTCGCCGATAGACCCCGGGTTTATCGGAAACATGCGGGACAAGGGCGTTCTGGATGAACTCGATATGGTAGCCGTCCACGGCTTTCCCCTGGACTGGAATCACTGGACCATTCACGAATGGCCATGCAAGCTGAAAGAGATCCGCGCGGTGACGGATCTTCCCGTGTGGGTTTCGGAGGTCGGAGTTTCTTCTTTCGGGGCCGAAGAGGTCCAGGTGTTCGGTCTCAAGCGCACCGCCCAGCTTCTCATCGGCCGCGCCAATCGCATACACTGGTATAGCCTCTACGATTTGCCGCGCGCCTGGCCGGCGACGACCCGGCATCGCGAAGCGGAGGGGTCGTCCTATTACCGTCATTTCTACATGGGCCTCATACGAGAAGACGGAACCCCGAAGCCGGCCATGTCAATCTTTCCCGAATACACGCCCGAGATGGGAATCTGCCAGTGGTTCCATTTCGAGGACCATCGACTGGACCATGCCGCCAAGTGGCTGCGGCGTCTCGGTGTCAAGTACCTGAGAACGGGTTTGAGCTGGGCGGACAGTTTCCGTCCCAATGCGGAAGCCTGGTTCGATCGCCAGATGAAGGTCCTGGAAAACGTCAGGGTCACTCTCACTTTCTGCTTTACGCCCGAAGCGTGCGGCATCCGTCCGCATCATACAAGCCCCCCGGCATGTCCCGAACAATTTGCCGATTTCTGCGCCAGGATGGTCAGGCGCTATGCAGGATAGACACCATGTCCTACGATCCCTTCCTGAGGTTCTGCTTGTCGCTGCGGGACGAGAATGTCCTGGCGGAGACCCTGGTAGTGGCAGCACACCCCGACGATGAGGTCATCGGCGCCGGCGGGCAGCTGCCAAAACTCGAAGGCATTCACATCCTTCACGTGACCGACGGCGCCCCGCGCAACATGGCGGATGCCTCGGCAAACGGGTTTTCAAAAAGAGAGGACTACGCCGCAGTGCGGCGCCGGGAACTCCAGGCAGCTCTCGATCATTGCGGAATTCCGTCCTCCCGGCTTCTGCAGCTCGGTTTTGCGGACCAGGAAGCCTCGTTCCGCCTCGTCGACCTGACCGTCCGGCTTGCCGAGACCATAAGAGAACTCAATCCCGACCTTGTATTGTGCCACGCATATGAGGGGGGGCATCCCGACCACGACGCCACCTCGTTTGCCGCGCACGCCGCCCTGACCCTTTTGCGACGCGAAGGGCGGCGCGACCCTTTGCTGATGGAATTCGCACTGTATCATGCTTCTCCCGATGGAATGGCGGCGCTGCGGTTTTTGCCCGCCGAGAATTGTCCCTGGATACTCCTGCCGCTGTCTGCGGGGGAGCGCAGTCTGAAACAGCGGATGATAGGCTGCTTCAAAACGCAGCGGAAAGTGCTGATGCAGTTCCCGCTCTCGGTCGAGGCCTTCCGCCTGGCGCCGAGGTACAACTTCACCCGGCCGCCGCATCCCGAATTGCTCTACTATGAGAAATTCGACTGGGGAGTGAACGGGAGCACGTGGCGGGCGATGGCTGCCGAGGCGCTGACGCAGCTCGCATTGTCCGGATCGATATGATGCTTACCATTCTGAGCGTAGCGTATGCGCTCGCACCGGTTCACCCGGCTACCGCGGGAGGGGCCGAGCAAGTCCTGGGGCAGATAGATTCCGCCCTGGTCGAGGCCGGCCACCGGTCGATCGTAGTTGCCTGCAAAGGCTCGTCCGTTTCCGGAACCCTTGTCGAAAGCGCCGACCTGTCCGGCGCGCTCGACGGCGGGACTCGACGTCTCGCCAACGAGCAGCACAGGCGCGCAGTCGCGCGGGCGCTCGACAAGTGGCCGATTGACCTGGTTCACATGCATGGCCTCGATTTCGAGACGTTCCTGCCCGGCCCCGGCTCCCCCGCACTCGTCACCCTCCACCTGCCTCCCGGCTGGTACCGGAAGGAGATCTTCCGGCCCGACCGGAAACGCACCTACCTGCACTGTGTCTCCCGGTCCCAGGAAAGAGCCTGCCCGCCCGGTGTAAATCTTCTTCCGGTGATCGAAAACGGCGTGCCCGTCCACCGATTCCCGTTCAGCAGGAAAAAAGGAGAATACGTTCTGTGCCTGGGCAGGATTTGCCCGGAGAAGGGCTTCCACCTTGCCCTGGATGCGGCTGCGATGGCCGGAGTGCCGCTCTTTCTTGCCGGCGAGGTATTCGGCTACGGGGAGCACGAGCGGTATTTTCAAGAGGAGATGGTCCCGAGATTGAACCGGGGGAACAACATGTTTCTCGGGTCCCTGGATTTCGAGAAAAAATCGCGCCTTCTTGCTTCTGCCAAATGTCTGCTGGCGCCGAGCCTTGCCGCTGAAACCAGTTCTCTTGCGGCGATGGAGGCGCTTGCCTGCGGCACTCCCGTGGTGGCGTTCCCGTCGGGGGCAATCCCCGAAATCGTCGAAGACGGGAAAACGGGGTTTCTCGTCCGGGATGTGCGGGAGATGGCCGAAGCCATCGCAAAGACCTCCCGAATCGATCCCGCGGAATGCAGAAGGGCTGCCGAGGATCGGTTTTCATCCGGCCGGATGATCAAAGATTATTTTCACCTGTACGAACTGGCAAAAAATGGTGAACTCGACTCGCTGCTTCGAAAATGAGAAGCGCCATACCGACTACGACGGCTTCGCCTGGTTCTACGACCGGTACTGGGCGTGCCGCTACCACAAGGTGGCGATACCTGCCCTGGAAAAACTCCTCCTTGCACGGCTTTTGCCCGGCTCACCGGTGCTCGACCTGTGCTGCGGGTCGGGACACCTCTCGCGCCACCTTGCCGGAAGAGGCTTCATCGTCACGGGACTGGACGGGTCGGAAGAGCTGCTGAAATATGCGCGTGCAAACGTCCCGGCCGGGCGCTTCCTGGCGGGAGACGCACGCCGGTTCAGCATGCCCGGGACGTTCCAGGCAGTGCTCTGCACCTTCGACAGCCTCAACCACGTGCTGGAAAGGGAAGCTCTGACAGCGGTCTTCAAAAATGTACGGGCGGCGCTCCGCCCGGGCGGAGAGTTCCTGTTCGACCTCAACATGGAAGAAGCGTACCGCACGATGTGGGGAAGGATGTCGGCGGAAGTGGAACCGGACAACGTGTGCATCGTCCGGGGCCGGTACCTGGCGGAAGAGCGGCTGGGCCGGACCGAGATCACCACCTTCCGGCTCGTGGACGGCTGGAGGCGTGCGGATACGGTACTGCACCAGAGGTGCTACAGTCCCGAAGAAGTCCTGGCCTCCCTGGATGAAGCCGGGTTCAAGGACGTGCTGGTCTACGATGCGCGGCGGGATCTTCAGATTGCCGACGATATCGGGGTGGGGCGGATGTTTTTCCTGGCGGGGAGGTGACGTACGTTGCTCAGTCGGTCCCCGGCTGAAACCGCGTCCGGTCCGATTCCCACAGAGCGATCGCGCTGATTTGACAAAAATCGCGGCTGGAAGCCGCTCCCACAAAGACTAAATCCTTTGCCTTTGTGAGAGCGGCTTCCAGCCGCGATGCAATTGCTGCGAATACCGGATAACCCTAATATCAGTTAAGCGCCGGCCCGCCCTTCAGCAGGTCGGTTATGGGTATCTTGCGCCCGTTGACGGTTATCCGGCCGGCTTTGTAGGCTGCGCTCACCTTCATGGATGCGCCGTCCCGCACCAGGTAGTTTTGCGCCAGGAGCTGTTCGATCGTTTTCGCGGTCCTCTGCTTCGCCAGGGATGCCGCCTCGTCATCGGAGGGACCACCCTCGACTTTCAGCGCCCCCGTCAGACTCTTTTCCACGGCAAAGCTCAGCAGAGGCTCGGCCACGAACACATCCGCATTGGCGCTGATTCCGCTCAGGAGGAGCAGAATCGGGTTGTCGAGCGAAAATCCCGAACCGGCAACGACAATTTTCGCCGTTGCGGTGAAATCGCCCTTGTCCGAACCCAGCCGAAGCTCTTTCAGCTCGATTTCGGGCGACTTGGCCGCCAGCCCGGTGAGAAGCTGCATGTAGCAGGAATTGAGCGCCTTCGTGACATCCTTTCCCGATTTTTCCGAAGCCCCGATCTCTCTCAGGTTCTTCTGAAAGCGGGACAGGGCCGCCGCGTCGAGCTTCCTGGCTTCGAGTTCCATGGAAAACGGGCCGTACGCGCCTCCTTCTGCCGCCAGCTTATCGAAATGGAAGCGGACAAAACCGTTTACCGTATCGCCCGAGCCTCCCGATCCCGTCTCGATGCCCGGGCTCTCCAGCCTGAACGGCACATTTCCATCGCCGGAAGTGAAATCGACCCCTTTGCACGCGATGCTCATATCCCCTACGGTGACATCGTTCCGGTCGGCGCGCGCGCTGAACTCGCCGCGCGTTTCGCGAACATTCAGCCATTCGCCCTTCTCATTCAGCTTGATCCAGGGGGCGTTGAACGTCCCAGCCCCCTCGTTCAAGGCGATATCGAAGTGCGAGCGGGAATGAAAGCCTCCCCAGTCCAGGAAGGTCTCCGCGCCCTGCGCATCCTTGAATTTTTTCTGAAAGGCGGGCACATCCGCGTACGACTCGCCGCTCCCGTCGAGATACAGTACAGTCCATATTTCGGAAGACGCGAGTTCCGGAACTTCTTCCAGGGCCTTCCTGACCATGTTCCCGTTTTCCGCGGCGGGGGCCAGGCGAGTGGTAATTACCGCCTGGACCGGTTGAAAGCGGCGTGTTGCGTGCGGGTTGGACAGCATGGCAAGCGGTCCGTGCTGGATCGTATTGACCAGGGTGAAATTCAAGGGCTCTTCTTTACCCTGTAGTGTGACGGTCACCGAAGTCTGCGCGGTGGAAAGGAAAATGCCCCGATCGTACTTTGTCGTGGCAATTTCGACGGAATTGGGACGGGAGACCTGCGCGAGCAGGATTTCGTACTGCTTTTGGGCCTGGGCGCCGACCCAGTAGCTCGCAGCGCAATACGCACCCGACAATACGAGGATTAAAAGCAGTATAGCTGCCGGAAGTTTTCTCATCGGAATATTTGAACCCCCTTGACTGAATTTGGATGATGAATATCCCAATTTACCGGGAAAAGGAACGAAAATGCGCAGGCGCCAAGGGCCTCGGATTCCGGGCGATTCGTTTTTGTCCGGAATCATTGGGTGTTGCGCGGGGAGATTTCTCTGTTCTATATTGGTATAATTAGTGAAAAATCATTCTTAACTCAGGGAAGATAGCTGACAAATGTCCAGTTTCGATTATTACGAAGTTTTATCGGTCAATCAGACTGCCTCCGCGGAAGAGATCAAGAAGGCGTATCGCAAACTCGCCCTGGAAACTCACCCGGACAGAAACCCGGGTGATACCCGGGCGGAAGAGCGGTTCAAGAAGATCAACGAAGCCTACGGCGTCCTTTCCGATCCGCAGAAACGCTCCCAGTACGACGAATATCGCCGCATTGGCTACCAGCCCGGAAGACAGCCGGGTGCGGGTTTCGGATATTCGCAGGAAGACATTTTCCGTGATTTTTTCACGGGCGGCCGTTCTCAGGACGTTTTTTCGGAAATGCAGCGGGAATTCGAACGTATGGGGATGCGTTTCGATCCTACGTTCATCAATAACCTGTTCTTCGGCGGCAGGAACGTATTCTTTCAGGGCTTCATTTTCGGTCCCGGCAAGGTGCGCATAGTCCGCTACGGTGCGCCGCAAGCCCGGCAGAGGCCGTCATGGCCGGGAGCCGGCCAGCCGGTGGAATCGCCAAAGCCCGGCAAATTTCTCTCGTTCCTGGCCAGGGCAGGGAAGAAAGCGGGAGAGTACATCCTGAAAAAAGCCCTGGGGATACAGAATCCGTCTCTTCCGGGAAGCAGCGGGATGGCAGGCGGCCGTAACGAACACGATCTCACCTATCAGCTTGCGATCTCTCGCGACCAGGCCGATGCGGGGGCCGTTGTGATGGTGTCCCTGCCCCACCTTGTCGACGGAAAGCAGGTGGCGGTGCGCATCCCGGCCGGCGTCAGGTCCGGGACCAAGCTCCGGCTCCGGGAAATGGGGAACTCCTTTGCGGGAGACCCCGGCCGCAGGGGCGACGTCTACCTGGAACTACAGGTCGGTTGAGTTTTTTCACCGTTCGAAACAACCCCATTTTACAGGACGCAAAATCATGAGGACGATAAAGGTCAACGGCATGTCGTGCCAGCACTGCGCAAAAGCTGTTACAAAAGCCCTGGAGGAAATCCAGGGGGTTTCCGGGGTCAACATAGACCTTTCCAATGGCTTGGTATCCTTCGAAGAAGACCACCCGGTGGACATGAGCACCCTGCAGGAGAAGATCAAAAAAGCAGGCTATGAACTTGGCTAAGAAGGTCATACGCATCGGGGGAATGAGCTGCGCGGCATGCGTACGGCGAGTCGAGGAGGGGCTTAACGCCCTTCCGGGCATGAACCGGGCTTCCGTGAACTTTGCGACCTCGAAGGCGACGGTCGAATTCGACCCGTCTATCCTGGGTGAAGACGGCATCAGGAAGAAGATCGAAGAGATCGGATACGAAGCGCAGCCTGAACCGCAAACGGATTCGGGAACCAGGAAGACGACCGTCATGGTGGGCGGGATGACCTGCGCGGCGTGCGTCCGCAGGGTGGAAAACGCCCTGAAATCCGTTCCGGGCGTGGAGAACGCTTCGGTCAACCTGGCGACCTCCCGCGCCTCCGTCGAGTACTCCCCGCAACTGGCCGACTGGTCCGCCCTGAGAAAATCCATAGAAGACGCCGGGTACGAATACCTCGGCATCCATCGGGAGGAGGCCGGAGACCCGGCCGAAGCGGCAAGGCAGCGGGAGGCCGGCGACCTGACGCGCAAGGTGATCGTCGGGGCCGTTCTGAGCATCCTCGTCATGGCCGGCAGCATGCCGCACTCCATTCCGTTTCTGCACGCGATCCCGCAACGGACGATGTTTTTCATCCTGCTGGTCCTGACCACCCCCGTGGTGTTCTGGGTCGGGAGCCGGTTCATCGTCGGCGCCGTCAAGGTCACGCGCCAGAAAACCGCCGACATGAACACCCTGGTGGCCATCGGTTCGCTTTCCGCCTATGTCTATTCCGCCCTGGCGACTTTGTTTCCGGGCTTTTTCTCGGAAGCGGGGATCGAAGCCTATGTCTATTTCGACGGGGCGGCGATGATCGTCACCCTGGTCCTGCTCGGGAGGCTTCTCGAACTGAAGGCGCGGGGCAAGACGTCGGAAGCGATCAAAAAACTGATCAAACTCACGCCGAAAACGGCACGGGTCATCCGTGGCGGCGCGGAAATGGACATTCCCGTCGAAGAGGTGGGGAAGGGCGATTCGATCCTGGTGCGCCCTGGCGGACTCATCCCCACGGACGGGACAGTTTCGGAGGGAAGCTCCGCCGTTGACGAATCGATGCTCACGGGCGAGAGCATGCCGGTCGCCAAGGAACCCGGAAACGACGTCTTTGCCGGAACGATAAACCAGAGCGGAAGTTTCACCTACACCGCGACGAAGGTGGGGAGCGAAACCGCACTGGCCCAGATTATCAGGCTTGTCGAAGAGGCCCAGGGCTCGAAGGCCCCGATTCAGAATTTTGCCGACAAGGTCGCTTCGATTTTTGCGCCCGCGGTAATCGCCATCGCGGTCGTGACTTTTCTCATCTGGTATTTTGCCGTGCCCGGCCACGTGTTGAGCCGCGCCCTGTTGAACTTCGTCTCCGTTCTCATCATATCCTGCCCCTGCGCGATGGGGCTCGCCACCCCGACGGCTGTCATGGTCGGAACGGGCGTCGGGGCGGAAAACGGGATCCTGATCAAGGGCGGGGAGAGCCTGGAACGGGCACACGCCCTGGATACGGTCGTATTCGACAAGACGGGCACCATTACGGTGGGAAAGCCGGACGTGACAGACGTCCTTGCGGGTGAAGGAAACGACGAGGCCGGCGTGCTGCGCCTGGCGGCGGCGGTCGAAAGCCTGTCGGAGCATCCTCTTGCCGGGGCGGTCGTAAAAGAAGCCCGCGAGAGGAGCATCGAATTCGAGCCGGCCAGGGATTTCGAAGCCGTTTCCGGCTTCGGGTCTTCGGCGATGGTCGAAGGAAAGACGGTTGTCATCGGAAGCCGGAAGTTCCTCGAATCGAGAGGGATCGAGGTCAACCTCGGGGAAGCGGCTGAAAAGCTGGAAAGGTCCGGGAAGACATGCGTCTTTGTCGGTTCGGACGGGAAGACCGCCGGGCTGGTGGCCCTTGCCGACACGATCAGGCCTTCGGCGTCGGAGGCCGTAAGGCTGCTGAAGAAAAAAGGCCTCGACGTGGTCATGATAACCGGCGACCGGAAGGAGACCGCGGAGGCGATCGCACGGCAGGCCGGGATAGACCGCGTTCTGTCGGAAGTCCTGCCCGGGGAAAAGGCCGGGGAAATCCGCCGCCTTCAGCAGGAAGGAAGGACGACGGCCATGGTCGGGGACGGCATCAACGATGCACCCGCCCTGGCCGCAGCCGACATAGGAGTTGCAATCGGGGCAGGAACCGATGTGGCGATCGAGGCGAGCGACATCACGCTCATCCGCGACGACCTGCTGCTCGTGGCATCCGCAATGGATCTTTCTTCGCTCACCATGCGCGTTATCAAGCAGAATCTCTTCTGGGCCTTCTTCTACAATACCATAGGAATTCCAATTGCCGCCGGCGTGCTCTACCCCTTTTTCGGAGTCCTGCTCAACCCGATGTTCGCGGCCGCGGCGATGGCGCTCAGCTCCGTTTCCGTGGTCACCAATGCGCTGCGCCTCCGGCGGGTATGGAAAAAGCACTCCGCAAACGCGCAGTAAAGTCAAAGCCGCTCCATCTGCAATTTTTCCGCATCCATTTGCATTTTCGAAGAACGATTTTTATATTATGCGCTCTTTGCATTGCAATTACCGCGGTCAACATCTAAAAACGGAGGGGAACAATGGACAAGTATGTGTGCACGGTCTGCGGGTATGTCTACGATCCGGCCCAGGGCGATCCCGACAATGGCGTCGCTCCCGGAACGAAATTCGAAGATCTACCCGATGATTGGGTTTGCCCTGTATGTGGTGCACCGAAAGAAGACTTTGAGAAAGAATAGTTCGTCAAGCCTCGACCGGGGTCGAGTGGAGAAAGGGGACAACAGCAGATGGGTTACAGTTTTAATGCGGGAGAAGTATTCGATATAGCCATTCACATCGAGGAAAATGGAAAATTTTTCTACGATGAGAGCCAGAAACGCATCGACAATCAGGATGTTAAGAAGCTTTTTGCTGATCTTGCCTCCCAGGAAATAGAGCACAAGAAGAAATTCGAATCCCTCAAGGCGCAGCTTCCCGCCGGGTCGAAAACATCCACCGTATGGGATCCGGATAACGAGCTGGACCGGTATATCAAGACCATGGCGGATGAACACATATTCGTCACCAGCGCCGGAGTGAACGAGCAACTCGCCGGGATTACGGATACGAAGAGCGCCTTGAAGATGGCTATCGAATTCGAAAAGGATTCAGTCATTTTCTTCCTGAGCCTCGAAGACAACACGACCCAAAGCGATCGGGAACTGATAAAAAGTCTTGTCAAAGAAGAGCAGGAACACCTCAAACGGCTTACCTTAGAATTGATGAAGCTGAAGAAGTAAAAATGCAAGCTTCATTCGGGAGCTGTCCACTCCCGTAATTCATCTGCCGGCAACTATTCTTCCCCATACAGAGAGTCCCCTTTCCGGCCGGCATGGAGTGGCGATCTATGATCGATAACAGGGTTAAAGTCTACACGACCCCGGACTGCAATCTTTGCAAGCAGGCAGGGAAGTTTCTGACCGAGAAGGGTGTGGAGTTCGACTTTGTCGATATCACTCGAGACGATGCAGGCCTCCAGGAGATGCGGAAGATATCCCGGGGAGCAAAGAGGGTTCCCGTCATCAAGGTCGGGGACAACGTGCTCGTGGGATTCGACAAGGACGAGCTGGAAAAAGCTTTGAGCAGCGTCTGAGAAACCGGACCGCAAACAGTCATAAAACCGCCCTCCCAGGGGAGTTCCACGCCGGAGACCCGGCGGACTTCCTTCCGGAGGGTTTTTTTTAGGATTTTATATGACAGGGACACAGCATGACTGCGCGAGCCACCGGCAGGCCGGCAGCATCGTCCTGAGAAAACGCATCCGGTCCGCCCTGGCCTCAACCGATTTCGAAAAGGCCCTGGACGAATTGGGCCTTCCGCCTTCGAAGCTCATAAATCCGCTGCTCTCGTTTCTATACGAAACGGACGAGACGATCCGGTGGCGGGCCGTCCGCGCGGTCGGGATAACGGTTGCCCGGATGGCCGAAAATGTGCCGGAGGAAGCCCGCAGAATCATGCGGAGGCTCATGTGGAGCCTCAACGACGAATCGGGCGGTATCGGCTGGGGCGCCCCCGAGGCGATGGGCGAGATCATGGCCGAGAGCGCTCTGCTGGCCGGCGAATATTACCGCATCCTGATTTCCTACGTGGATGAAGAAGGAAACCTCCTGGAACACGACGCCCTGGAAAAGGGGGCGCTCTGGGGAATCGGCCGCCTCGCCCGGGTCCGTCCGGAACTGGTGCAGCCGTGGATTCACGTCCTCCTCAAACAACTCCGTTCAGCCGACCCGTCGCGCAGGGCGCTGGGGCTGCGCATCCTGGCTTCCCTCATGCCCGACGGCGCAGCCGCACCACTGATTTCCTTGCTCACCCAAGACGATTCCGAAGTCCGAATTTACGACGACGGGGAATTCAAAACATTCCGCATACTCGATCTGGCCTCGAAAGTACTGGAAAGGGTTGGAAATCCTGCGGCATAACCCCTCCGCCAATCCGCCCGAACCCTGCGCGCACTTATCTCGATGATTAATAGTGCAACTTGAACCTGCTCCATTTCAGCTACGAATAGGTGAAGCATCTTATTTCTTTGCCCCCTGATACATGGAGACGGCATGGAAATCATCGAAGCGATAAAAACGAGGCGGTCCATCAACTTCTTCCAACTCGACCGGGAAGTTGCCGAGGAAAAAATCCGGGAGCTTCTCTCGCTGGCAAACCTGGCGCCATCCTCCTTCAATCTCCAGCCCTGGCGGGTGGTTGTCGTCAGGGACAAAGAACTCAGGCGGACTCTGCGCGCCTGCGCCATGAACCAGCCGAAGGCGGAGGAAGCGTCTTTTATGCTCATCATCGTTGCAGACCCGCAGGGGATGGAACTGAACCGGGAACGGATGCTCCAGAGCTGGCTGGAACTAGGCTACATGAAGAGCGAGGAACAGAAGGAGCCGATGCGGGGCATGATAGCCGGACTGTATGGCGAACAGGACAGCCTGACCAGGAAAGTCTTCGCGGTGAAGAACGCATCGCTTTTCGCCATGACCCTCATGATCGCCGCAAAGGGGCTCGGGCTGGAGGCCCACCCCATGGACGGCTTCGATGAGGCCTGCATAAAGAAGGAATTCAAGATTCCCGAGGACAAGATCATCCCCATGCTGATTGCGGTCGGTTATAGGAAAGAGGGGGCTACCCTGCTGCCGCGGGCATTCAGGAGGGATATCGACGAGTTCACCGGCTTCGACGCCTATAAATAGCGGCAGGAACCGGAGGCTGTTTCAGCATCGATTTGGCGATACGAGGATTGGAATAAACCCTCTCTCCTCGAGTTCGAAGCATACGCTCTTTGCAGCCAATTGTTTTTGAATATCGATTATTAAACCGCAATGTATGAGAAACAATGCCGATTGAGCTGTTTTCTCATGGGCTGGTCCTCCTTGGGCAGTTGTTCCAAGCTGCCCTCGCGGGGTAGCACTTGGTGGATCAGCCCATTTCATCTTATTCAGTTTAGGCGCGGAACGGGAAACTCGTAAGTATTTTCTATTTTATTCTCCGCCCGGTGCGACGGTGCTCAATGGAAACTGAATGTTTCCGGTCTGAAAGAGATCTCAAAATCATTTCCCGGGTGCTATTTCCCCAAGGCCGCAGCCAAGCGCGGAGGGATGGGTTTCATTTGATATTCCTGCGGTATGGAAAGCTCATTGATCTGTTGTTTGAGGGTATCAAGTTCCTCCTGCTTTGCCATTCTTGCATCGCCCTGTGCAGCCGAGAGCTCCGTAGCCTTGGCGGAAATCGTATCGGATAATGCTGCCCGTGTTTGGATTATGGTATTTCTCTCGGAATCTTTCTGTTTTTTGATTGCCGCCTCGTGTTCCTCCCAGATCAGGAGGGTGAATTTCTCGCCGGTTCGGGCCTCATGCTCCGCGAAAGTCTCCGTGACAACACAAGCTCTCTCGCGAGGGGCCAGGCTGCTCTTCTCGCTGTCGGTCAACGCGGCGAGCCTGGCTGCCCGGGTCTGGTTGGTGTAGCGGACATATCCAAGAAGATATTGAATCTCTTTCACTATCTTCAACGTTGTATAGCCACTCGGGAGCATCCTGGGCGTGAGCCGACACTTGATGATCGTTTCCATTTTCATCTGTATCCAACTATGGGATCTTTGCCAGTGGCTCCAGTGCCGCGGCAGGGACCGGAGGGGTGGTTAAGAATTATACGGCCTCTTTGACACTTCCGACAGGCTCATCATCGACAACAACAAACTACGGCCTGCGTATCACCGGCAATGGCGGAGCGGCGGCGGCGAATTACGGGATCTATAACGCCAGTACGGCTGCCAACTATTTTGCCGGAAACCTGGGTGTAGGAACTTCGAGTCTCAGTGACGGAAGCTCGGCTCTGGTATTCGGGGCCGGCACAAAACCATCAGCGGGTGCAGGGCTTTATGGGGCATATGATGCTAATAACAAAATGATCCTCAAAGTATTTCCCGCTTGTAATGGCGTTTCCGTTGGCCGTAAGGCCATTAGCATAAATACCTGTAGAAGTAGTCACCGGCTTGGTTCCGTTATTTGCCAACTGGTTTACCAATAATCCGGTATAGGATCCGATCGTCCCGGAATAGCCGCTGCTCACAATGGAATTGACGTTTAACGAGCGCATCTGTGTAAGATTAACTGAAGAGCTATCGACGTTTCCGGTTATGGCCATTCCGTTCACTGATCCGGCTGACGGACCGGTCGGCACCAACCTCGGCTTGAACTGAATGGTCGAGAGGTCGGTTGTGCTTGAAAAATTATAGATATTGCTGAAATTAATTACAGGGGTGTTTTCGGTTGTATATGAGCCGGTGTCCGCTATCCCGCCGGCACCCCATGTCGCACCGTCTGCAAACCTGGTTGTACCGGCGATTTCCAATGTATTCGAGGGGCTTGCTGTTGACCCGACTCCAATCTTGCCCGTGACTATCAAATCCCCGTCAGCATAAACGAATGGAGCACTCAGTAAGAGGATGAGCAGCGCAATAATCGATTTCATGTTTCCCTCCCCAGCACACATTAGTTGATGTAGAGTTCCAAAATTGAAGGGCATGGCCTTGCCAATCGGTGCCCCTTTTTTCTTTGATCGGGGGGCTCGGGCCCCAAATCGGGAACTTGTTTTACCCTATCCATGGAAATGTTATGCGGCAGTCGACGAATCGATTGTCGAGCCGGAATGGTGTTAATTCGAAATGATGAAATTCTTCCATGTAATGGTCCCGCTGCTTATGACGGGCGCACCCACCAGCGTCGTCTTGTCGGGGTTGAAACTAAACGCGGAGTCATAGCCGCCGTCTATAGTCAGGGAGATGTTCCTGTCGAGCGTCAGGCTATCGCTTATCCGAATTCCCCGGCATCGTATCTCGTCTCCATCCTGTGCGTCCCTGTAGGAAGCGGTCAGGGTGGAATATGAAAGACCGTTGCGCATATTCTTGACTACGGAGCATGTGCCTGTAGTGAAATGCCAGACCGGCCCCCGGGTGACGACGCCGTGGCTGTCTATGGAGCTGACCGACCAGTAGTAGGTGGTTTCGCAATTCAGGTTTTGAGCATGATAAGCAGCGAGGGAAGATCCATCGGAGACCAGAGTGGAAGGAAGGCTGCTTGTGTCCAATAAAACCTTGTATGTTACGGTGTCCCCGTCCGGGTCGCCCCCAGCCCAGGACAAATCCACTGAAGGTTGGACGTCGGTGCTGCCATTGGGCAGAGCCGGATTGGAAGGCATATATGGGGCATGGGTGACTACTTGCATTTGCCTGTTTCCAATCTCGTCATAGCTGTAAAGTATAGTCGTCCCATCCGCATAATGAACTTCAGCCAGTCTGTTCAACTCATCGTAAACATACTGGATTCCGGCATGCCCGATACTGCATACAAATAGGATAGCCAGTATCGCGGCTGCCGCAGTCAGAGATAATTTGTGCCTCATATAGTCTCCCTGCTTGGAAGTTTCATATCACTCCGTACCGCCCCTCAAATCTCGACTGCTTTGGGCGAGTAGAAATCATGACGCATTAGAGGAGCAGCTACCTTGACAACCGATCCGCTCATGTCGGTAAGGGCCACGGTGCTTCCGGTCGGATTGAAATGATAGCAGTACCGAGCAGATCCGGTCTGCATTGAGCCCCCTACCGTAGATGTACTTCCGGAATCCCGTCCCATCCCAGGTCGCAAGCAGGTTCCCCCACGGATCGTAGACATATAGGGTGTCCGATCCGGCGCGCGTAACGGAAAGCCGGTTTTCGCGCCCGTCGTAGCGGAACTGCGTGCCGGTTCCGATCGTGGCAAGGCGATGGTCGTAGTGCGAAGATTCTCTTTCCATATCCAACCAACTCAGCTCCGCATCTGCCTAAGGGAAGAATGGTCGAAGGGCCATTCTTCCAGCCTGAGTCCGAGGGTATATTTGATTTCGATGTCGTACATGCAGGCTCGCTCCATTTTCCAGTCACGACAGGTTCCGATTAGGCTTTCCAGACCCTTACCCTTTCGAAGGATAATAGGTATAAGTTTTTAGCGGCTCCATATCATCTCCATCGCATACATCTATTTCTTCAATATTTTCTGGACCTTGGAGCAGTCTGACGGTCTCCGCGGACATAACGACAAAGGGCGAGGGACGTTGTTGAGATTGGCGAATCCTATCAAGAATGGCCATAGCCCTTCCGGCAACTTGGAATTGATTTGAGGGTCCGCAGAAGTCTCCAGTTAGGAATCCAGTACTAATGGCCACCTGGATTTGAGGAGTAAACTGTTCTTCGTCAAGCAAAATTCTTGGCGCAAATTTCAAAATTTCACAAGCAGAGTCGAAGGCAAGTTGAGCATGCCTGGTAGTATCATTATTTGATAGCCAATATGCTATCACTGTATCCCCCTCAAAAAGATGTACAACGCCACAATTGCTTTGCACAATTTTAGTAACATAGGATATATACTGCTCAAGAAGACTAATAGTTTGAGTTGATTCAAATTGAATTATTATATTTGAAATATTGGCAATGTAGCTAGATAAAATTGTTCCTATTTCCTCAAACTTCTTAATTTGGCGCGTTTGACGCATCATTTTTATGTATTTAATGATCATAGATAACTCACCTATATGCTTTTGGTAGTTATTTACATGTTGCATGCGAAGACTTTTTTATCATATTATTTGCCTCGGGATGTAGAAAATCGAATGCAACAACTCTGATAGGTTTACCTAATAAAGATTCGATTGAACTGTTTATAACAGTTCCCACCATATACCCTAAAGCTGCTGCTCCCGCTGTGGCAACTGCGACAACCATACCAGTTGAAACCAGACTCCCTTCTCAATCCTGACAGCTTTCCTCTACATGAAACCAGCTAAAATGCACATCATCAGATTCGATCAACCAATGCGAGGTTTCTCGAGAGGTTGTCCACTCAATTTCATGGTGGAGTTTGTTATCTCCAGAAAGTCTAAACTCATCATACCGCCAATCCCCATGCCCGGATTGGACAAATTGGCCCTCGAAACGGTACTGGAAGACATTAGGGTAATACAACTCTATAAATCCATCCTGATAAGCGCTCAGGAGTCTGAGCTTAATAGACGTGTGCCGAATTTCATGTCGCTTACCGGTTGAAAATTCCGACATTACAAATTCCTGTAGCCATGCGTCATGGGGGCATCGATGATCGCTTGGATCGAAGTACCAGTCTGAACTGGCAAGGCGATAAGCTGAAGGTGGGAAAATTTCTTTATTCTTATTCAAATATATCTTATAGTTCTCGAACGCCCTTGCAACATCCTCATTTCTTTGGCTATTTAATATAAAAGTCATTGATATTATCCCTATGGAAAGTTAGTTTTCCGTATCTATTATCTTAAAGTTCAGATTGATGAGCTGATCCGATCAAATCGTCAATATATTGTTGTTGGAATGTCTTACCGCTTTGCTCCGCACGCCTTGCAGTATCAATGATGTCGAAGAACGATAATGCCATCCCTAGTGCACCAAATGTCTTCATGTATTTGCCACCTTTGATATCGCATTTTCCTTTTTCAGGTATAGAGCTCTGTCTCCTTAAAATGTCGACATTAATGCCATTTAGTCTGTTGTACACATTATTTGGAATTCCTGCGGTGTGCCCTGAAAACCATGTTTATTAATCCAGCCTTTGGGGCCGAACACACCAGTTTCATTGCCGGCATTATCAAATACATGAATTTCATGCGATGATAGTCCACCTGTTGTGTTAAAAGTATCAACTCTTGCTCTCCATCCACTACCAAGATCGTATTCAGAAAGGCCCTCGGGATCAGTTGAATTTATTGGGTCGTTGCCGACGTAAGCAAACAAATTAACGTCCCCTCCCCAAACCCCAGAGGGTCCTCGCTGATGAACCTTCCCACATTCGGGTCGTAGTACCTGGCGCGCATGTAGTAGAGGCCTTCGGATTCCAACATGACGCCATACTGGCCGACGAACATGAACGGCTGGGATAGGAATTCGTTCCGGGCAAGGAGCGTCCCAAAAGGATCGTATGCATAGCTGTTCACGACCGATCCGCTCATGTTGGTGAGCGCCACGGTGCTCCCTGTCGGATTGAAATGGTAGCAGTACCGGGCCGATCCGGTCTGCATCGCAATGAGCCCCCTGCCGTAGATATACTTCCGGAGTCCCGTCCCATCCCAGGTCGCAAGCAGGTTCCCCCACGGATCGTAGGCATATAGGGTTTCCGATCCTGCACGGGTAACGGAAAGCCGGTTGCCGCGCCCGTCGTAGCGGAACTGCGTGCCGGTTTAACATATTTTTAATTACATACTTAGAAAGAAGAAAAGAATACACAAGGAAAACGAAATACCAGCTAGCAGAGCTAGATGCTTATCTATAGGATCAAGCTTCTCGTGCAGTTTAGGAGACATTATTGTCCCAATCATTGGTAAGTCCTTTTTCGAATACCACCTCAATGAAATGGCCGCAAGACAAAGCCCGGAAGTCAATCCGAATATAATGGCCAATTTATCCACTTGAGCCTCCCAGCTATTAGGGTACTTTGCGATATTTACCGTTAGAAATTGAAACGGGTGATAAGGCTGCAGACAGTCCTAATTTGATTGTAAAATCATCCCCGTCGGTAGAGACGCCAAGCCATTTCCCCAGACCAAGATTTATGGTAACTGGTGCTTTTGGTATTTTGTTTATATCGCACGGATCGCCTGAATAACGACTGGGGTGATCGACATTGACAAAGAAACCGCCCCCGATCTCCAGATTGGTAGCCCATTCAACTTTTGTTAGGAATGGGTGTGCCGAATCCCAACTGAACGTCAAAAAACCGATTGTGCCCCCGAAACCCCAAGAGAACAGCCCATAGGGGTCAATGTTCATGATCGGGTTATTCTCGGTGTAGACAAAAAGGTTTGTCCCAACCAAGGGTTTTCCGACACTATCTACGTAAGCAAACAAATTAACATCCCCACCCGCAAACCCCAGTGGGTCCTCGCTGATGAACCTACCAACATTCGGGTCGTAGTAGCGGGCGCGCATGTAGTAGAGGCCTTCGGATTCCAACATGACGCCATACTGGCCGACGAATGTAAAGGGCTGGGATATGGACTCGTTTTGGGCAAGGATCACCCCGAAAGGATCGTACGCATAGCTGTTCACGACCGATCCGCTCATGTCGGTAAGGGCCACGGTGCTCCCTGTCGGGTTGAAATGATAGCAATACCGGGCCGATCCGGTCTGCATCGCAATGAGCCCCCTGCCGTAGATATACTTCCGGAGTCCCGTCCCATCCCAGGTCGCAAGCAGGTTCCCCCACGGGTCGTAGACATATAGGGTTTCCGATCCGGCACGGGTGACCGAGAACCGGTTGCCGCGCCCGTCGTAGCGGAACTGCGTGCCGGTTCCGATCGTGGCAAGGCGATGGTCGTAGTCGAAGGCAAGAACCGTGTTCCCCGCGCTCGTCAGCTGCCCCTCGTCGTCGTAGCCGTATGCAGCCTGTCCGGCACTGAGCAGGCGGTTTCCCTGCGGGCTGTTGTAGGTGTAAACGGTCGAGCCGACGGCGGGAGATGGAGCCGTAAGCGGCTCTCTTTGTTCGGAGGAAGTGCGGCTTCCGTTCGCGTCCAGGATCAAATGGTATTCCGAAACCGTGCTCACCATATCCGTCAGCCGGTTGGCGTCATCATAGGAATATTCCGTCCGGATGCCGTTGAACCGGGTGAAGCTCGCGAGATTGCCCGCATTGTCGTAAGTGTAGCTTGCCTCGTCGTAAACCGTATCGCTCAGCCAGTTTCGAACGGTTGCCA
>JAEZXS010000302.1 GCA_023442755.1 Pseudomonadota bacterium
GGGTTCGCCGTGGTGGCGTCCGAGGTTCGCAAGCTTGCCGAGCGAAGCCAGGCGGCTGCCGGGGAGATCAACAACCTTTCGGGAACCAGCGTGCAGATAGCCGAAAAAGCGGGGGAGATGCTGACGCGGATTGTCCCGGATATTCAGAGGACCGCCGAGCTGGTGCAGGAGATAAATGCCGCGAGCCGCGAACAGAATGCGGGGGCGGATCAGATAAACAAAGCGATACAACAGCTGGACCAGGTAATCCAGCAAAACGCTTCGGCATCGGAGGAAATGACCTCCACTTCGGAGGAACTGGCGGGACAGGCCGATCAGCTCCAGAGCGCCATAGCATATTTCAAAATCGATGCGGGTCCCGGTGCGCCCGGAACCCGGCCCGTGTCCGGTCAGGTCGGACGGTCGAAGGCTGCGCCGGCAGTGAGAATCGGTATGGTCGCAAAACCCGCTGCCGGTAAAGGAATCACGCTGGATTTGGAGCGTGAGAAGAAAGGGAACGCTACTGCGAGCGATAGCGAGTTTGAAAAATACTGATGGTTTCGGCAATCGGATTTACCGGCCGGCGTAGGACCCGGGCGGCCCCAAGACGTTGTCTGTCTGGCGAGTTTGGAAGAGCTTTAAGAGGTGCAAAAGCCAGGAAGGTAGTACCCTGAATCGCCTATTCGAATCGGAAGTGCACGAGTGAAAACGGAGGATACATATGGACTGGTTTAAGAATCTCAAAGTTGGTACCAAGCTTTTGATGTCGTTTGTTCTTGTAGCTCTCTTTGCCGGGGGAGTGGGATTTACCGGAATCACGCGGATAGGCCAGATAGAAAACGCCGATACCCTGCTCTATGAGGTTCATACGAAGTCGGTTGCCGACATAGGCAAGGCTTTTGCGGAGTTCGAAAGAATGCGCGCCAATATCCGGATCGTTCTGATGCTGCGCACCCAGGAGGAGTTCAGGGCCAATGACGCCAGGCTCCAGGAATCGGAAAAAACGATAAAGGAGTCGCTCGATCGGTTCGGGAAAGTTCTGCAGACCGATGCGGGACGCAAGGAATTCACGGCTCTCGACGAGGCTTTCAAGAAGTACCGTCCCATCAAGGACAAGATTTGCAGCCTGGCCGAGGCCGGGAATAAGGACGAAGCCCAGGCGGTAATGCTCAAAGACGCCGGTCCTCTTGGAACGGCCATCCAGGTTTCTTTCGAAAAACTGTTCGAGTCGAAACTCGACGTGTCCCGGCAGGTAGCGGAAGGCAATACGGCTATAGCAACCGCGGCGAGCCGGCTCATGATCATACTGATCGCCGTCGCAATGGGCGTTGCGGTCCTCCTGGGTTTTTGGATGGCCAGGCTGATAGGCCGCCCGGTGCGGGAAATTGCCGCGGCCGCCGACAAGCTTGCAGTAGGGGATGTCGATGTAGTAGTCGAGTCGCACTCCAAAGACGAGATAGGAATGCTCGCCGAGTCGTTCCGCAATATGGTCGAAAACATACGGGAAGCGTCGGTCGCGGTTCAGAAGGTTGCCGCGGGCGATATGGACGCGGCGGTGAAGGTCAAGTCGGACAAGGATATGCTCGGAAAGAGCATCAACGGGATGCTTGCGACAATCAACGGGCTGATCGGGGAAACGGATGATCTCATCGCTGCCATTCGCAACGGGGATCTGAAGAGCCGCGGGGATGCAGCCAAATACGAGGGGGCATGGGGAGATTTGATAAAAGGCATCAACGAACTGGTTGAGGCTTTTGTAGCACCCATTCGCATGACGGCCGAGTATGTCGACAGGATCAGCCGCGGCGATATCCCCGACAGGATATCCGCCGAGTACAAGGGCGACTTCAACAAGATAAAGGAAAACCTCAACGAACTGATCGTCGCAATGGGCGACGTTACCAATGTCGCCACGGAAATCGCGGGCGGGAACCTCACGGTGAAAGTCCGGGAGCGCTCCGCGGAAGACCGGTTGATGCAGGCCATGTCGCAAATGGTGGGCGGGCTGACCGAGGTGGTTTCCAATCTCCAGGCGGTTGCGGCCCAGGTTGCTACGGGAAGCCAGGAGCTGAGCGCCAGCGCGGAACAGATGTCCCAGGGCGCCGCGGAGCAGTCCTCTTCGGTGGAAGAAGTGTCGTCTTCCATGGAGCAGATGGCTGCCAACATCAATCAGAATTCCGATAATGCCCAGCAAACGGAAAAAATCGCGCTCAAAGCGGCTACAGACGCCAAAGAGGGTGGTGCGGCGGTCGCGGAGACCGTATCTGCCATGAAGCAGATTGCCGGTAAGATTTCCATAATAGAGGAAATAGCCCGCCAGACAAACCTCCTGGCGCTCAACGCCGCAATAGAGGCAGCCCGGGCAGGCGAGCACGGCAAGGGATTTGCCGTCGTGGCCTCCGAAGTTCGCAAACTTGCCGAACGCAGCCAGACTGCGGCGGGCGAGATCAACAACCTTTCCGGTTCGAGCGTGCAGATAGCCGAAAAAGCCGGCGATATGCTGACGAGGATCGTCCCAGATATCCAGAGGACGGCCGAACTGGTGCAGGAAATCAATGCCGCGAGCAGGGAGCAGAATGCGGGGGCGGACCAGATTAACAAGGCCATCCAGCAGCTTGACCAGGTGATCCAGCAGAATGCGTCGGCATCCGAAGAGATGACGTCCACCTCGGAAGAACTGGCAGGCCAGGCCGACCAGCTCAAGAGCACCATCGCGTATTTCAGGATTGGGGGAACCGACCTCAAGCCGGGACTGGGCCACGGGTCTCCGACGCATGCGCCGGGTAAAGAGGTTGTGCGCCGTGTGGACGGGGCGACCGTCTCGATTACGCAGGGTCGAGGGAAAAGCAAACCGGTCAAGGGCGTCATGCTAGAGTTGGGACGGGAGAGCCGGGGCAACGGAAACCCCTGTGATGAAGATTTTGAAAGGTATTAGGAGGAATCAATGAGTGTGGCGACAATAACCGAGACCGGGCAGTACCTCACCTTCAAGCTGGAAGAGGAGGTCTTTGCTCTCGATATATCCAAAGTGCGTGAGGTGCTCGACTTCACAAAAGTCACGAAAGTTCCACAGACGCCGGATTTTATGCTCGGGGTCATCAATCTGCGGGGTAGTGTCGTGCCCGTCGTCGATATGCGTCTGAAGTTCGGCCTTTCGAAGACAGAAAGAACTCTCAACACCTGTATCATCATCGTCGAGATCGAACTCGATGGAGAGACGACGGTGCTGGGCGCACTTGCCGATTCCGTGCAGGAGGTTCTTGAACTCGATCCCGATCACATCGAACCGCCGCCGCGCATCGGCACGCGCCTCAAAACGACTTTCATCAAAGGGATGGGCAAGCGGGACGACAAGTTCCTTATCCTCCTCGACATCGACAAGGTCTTTTCGGCCGAGGAACTTGCAATTGCGCACGAGATGGAAGAGGCCATGGCAGTTTGACACAAAACAGCTTTCATGGGTCCGAAGGCGGCAGTCCTCCAGGTGATGGACTCAACGCCTGTCGGACCCGATGGATAAAACGCCGGATGCAAGCAGAACGTGGAGTATCATTTGCGCTGGACCGCGCCACCATGACGGATTCCGACTTCTCTCAGATGAGTGAATTCATTCATACCGTGTGTGGCATAAAACTGCTTCCCGCTAAAAAAACGATGCTGGAGGGCAGGCTCCGGAAACGGATGCGCGCCCTTGGCATCGGTTCGTTCAACGCCTACTGCAAGTACCTGATGAGCACCCAGGGGCTGGAGGCGGAAGCGGTCCATATGGTGGACGTGGTTACCACCAACAAGACTGATTTTTTCCGCGAATCGGATCATTTCGAGTATCTCGTCGGCAGCGCCCTGCCTGAACTCGCGCGCTCCCGGAAACCGGGGCACACAGTGAAGATCTGGAGCGCCGGATGCTCCTCCGGGGAAGAACCCTACACGCTGGCGATGGTACTGAACGAATATGCCCGGGCCTATCCCGAATTCCGGTTCAGCCTCCTTGCCACCGATATATCGACCCGGGTGCTGGAAGCAGCGCGCCAGGCCATCTATCACCACGACAGGATCGAGCCGGTGCCGATGGCGCTGAGAAAGCGATATCTTCTGAGAAGCCGCGACAAGAGCAAAAAGCTGGTGCGCATAGTCCCGGAGGTGAGGTCGCAGGTTAGCTTCCGCAGGCTTAACCTCAAGGACCCGGATTATCACATCCGGGAATCGATGGACGTCATCTTCTGCAGAAACGTTTTGATCTATTTCGACAAAGAGATGCAGGAGAAGGTGCTGCGCCAGTTCTGCCGGCACCTGCACACGGGAGGTTTTCTATTTACCGGCCATTCCGAAACGATCCAGGGTATGAACCTGCCCCTTGCTCCTGCGACGACGACGGTCTACAGGCGAATCTGACGGGGACGGGAATGCATCTCACCTGCGGGCGCCGCTCCGGTCCTGCCCGGGAGAAAGCATTCCCTCCTTTATGGTCCGGATGTCTTCAACCAGCCCGGCCAGCGCCTTCGCCTGTTCATCCTGGATGCGGACCATCCCCGGCCACAGTTCGGAGCGAAACGCGTCCAGCTTCTGGTGCAGGGACATGATCTCGAGTTCCGCCTTGAGATTCACCTCGTAGTCGTGGGCTGCGTCCACGCGATCTTTCGCCGCCTGGCGGTTCTGGGACATCATGATTATGGGTGCCTGCGCGGCGGCGAGCATCGAGAGCACGAGGTTGAGGAGAATGTAAGGGTAAGGGTCGAAGGACGACCGGCTCATCGCGGCCAGAAGGTATGAATTGAGGGCGATCCAGGTCAGCAGGGCCGCCATGAAGAGGATGATGAACGGCCAGGAGCCTCCGAAGGCCGCCACCCTGTCGGCCAGCCGCTGTCCGAAGGTCAGGGATTCTTCATGCTCTTTCCGGACGTTTCGGCTGATGTGGATTCCTTTCGCTATATGAGAGAGGACATGGCGTTCGCGAGGTCCGAGCGAATCGAAGTCCTTGTGCAGGAGTCTTTCGGACAGTTTGTTTGCATTCTGCATCGTTTTCTCCGTCATGAATTATCGAGACTCTCCAGGTTGCTTCCCGCATATATTTATTCCCAAAGACCGTGAACTTTCAACAATCACGCGCGAGGCGCCAACCGGCCCCGGCGGCAGAGCCTTTTTGCAACGGTTGCTTGCGAACCTCCTCCCGCGATGTCATATTTATCGATTCGGGCCGCCAAAAATCGGCAGCCGGTATTTCCAGCCGGGGGACACATCGGGTACACTGGAACGACGGCCGGTGTGCCGGCTCCATATTTTCAGGGATTGAATACGATACGGAAAGCCGAATCAGGAATGGCTCTGATCAGTCTGCGCGGCGTGCGCATAGGTTTTGGAGGGCCGTCGCTTCTCGACGGCGTGGATTTGCATATCGAACAGGGCGAACGGGTTTGCCTCCTCGGCAGGAACGGCGTGGGCAAATCCACGTTGATGCGGCTGATACACGGGGACCTTGCGCCGGACGAGGGGGACGTCGTACGGCAGCAGGGGGTGCGGACGGCCCTGCTCGAACAGGAGGTGCCCCAGGGACTGCACGGGACGACTTTCGACGTCGTGGCCGGAAGTCTCCGGGATTCCGATCTCTCTTCCGGCGCTTTTCATGAAGAACTCCTGGGGCGCGGACATCACCAGGTGGAAAAGACCGTCTCGCGCATGAATCTCGACCCCGATGCCCCGGTAGAGAGCCTGTCGGCGGGCCTGAAGCGCCGGGTGCTGCTGGCGCGGGGGCTGGTGCGAAACCCGGAACTGCTGCTCCTGGACGAACCGACGAACCATCTCGATATCGAGGCTATCGGCTGGATGGAAGACTTCCTGCTGCGCTTTGGCGGAACCCTCGTCTTCACAACCCACGACCGGATGTTTCTCCGAAGGCTCGCCACCAGGATCGTGGAAATCGATCGCGGCCGCATTGTCGACTGGTCGTGCGATTACGACACCTTCGAGGAGCGGAAGCAGGCCGCCCTCGATGCCGAAGCAGGCCAGTGGGTCCGGTTCGACAAGAAGCTGGCCCAGGAGGAGGTCTGGATCAGGAAGGGCATAAAGGCGCGGCGCACGCGAAACGAGGGACGTGTGCGCGAACTCGAGCGGATGCGGCAGGCGCGGTTGGAGCGGCGCGAGCGCATGGGCTCCGTTCGACTCCGGGCCCAGGAGGCGAAAAGTTCGGGCAAACTGGTAATCGAAGCCGAGGCTTTGAGCTTCGGATACAACGGCGGGGAAGCCGTCATCCGGGATTTTTCTACCCTCATAATGCGAGGCGACAGGATAGGCATCATCGGCCCGAACGGCTGCGGGAAGACCACTCTGCTGCGTCTTTTGCTCGGAGACTTGCAGCCGCGCGCCGGCGAGCTTCGCCACGGAGTCCACCTGGAGATTGCTTACTTCGACCAGCTTCGTGCGCAGTTGGATGAGGACCGCTCCGTTGCCGAAAACGTCGGAGAAGGAAACGATACGATCATCTTCAACGGGAAGCCCCGGCACATAATGAGCTACCTGCAGGATTTCCTGTTCTCCCCGGAGCGCGCTCTTTCCCCGGTGCGCATCCTGTCCGGAGGCGAGCGGAACCGGCTCCTGCTCGCGCGGCTTTTCACCAAGCCGTCCAACGTGCTCGTCATGGACGAGCCCACTAACGATCTCGATACCGAAACCCTCGAACTCCTGGAGGAACTCCTTCTCGATTATACCGGCACCCTCCTCCTGGTAAGCCACGACAGGGCTTTTCTGAACAACGTCGTCACGAGCATCCTGGCTGTCGAAGACGGCGGCCGGGTCGGCGAGTACGTGGGAGGCTACGACGACTGGCTCCGCCAAAGAAGGGTTCCTGAGCCCCCAGCGAAGGTGGAAAAGCCTGCCGCGGAAAAGAAAAGACCGCCCCGGGAACCCCGCCGTACTCTGAGCTTCAAAGAAAACCGCGAACTCGAAGCACTCCCGGAACGCATCGAGAGTTTGGAGGCAGAGCAGGCTGAGCTGTATAACAAAATGGCCGATCCGGACTTTTACCGGGGCGATGGGGCGGATATCGCCGCAGCCAAATCAAGGCTCGAAGCACTGGAAAAGGAGCTGGACGAGGCCTACCTGCGCTGGGAGGCCCTGGAAGCGCTCGGCAACTCCCAGGCATAGTGGGTGCCGAAAAAGCATTTAGCCTGTGGAATGCCAGGAAAGCCGCAAAAAGCGTCGTTCCGGCGAAAGCCCATTAGCGTCAAAAGCTCGATCATTGGCTTCGATTTCGCCAACCCTTTCTGCCAGCCCCTTTCAATCCAAAAGGGATTACGGAAAGCTCCGCAACCCAATCCCAAAAGGCAAAGTACTTTTTCCTAGAATCTTGACTGGCTTGCAGAGCCAAATTATGAGTTCCAAGCAGAACCAGGTTTAACCAGATTTTCCATGTTTTCCAGATTAAGTCCCACCAATTTTAACATCCCCATTAATGCATTCTCTGCAACATTGAAATCGAGCCATGTCATTTAGGAACCGTCGATTCCTCCCGTTCGCGGGACTGGGCAACACTCAATCTGAATATCTTGTTCCCGATAGGTTCCGCATATTTCAGCACAGAGGCGGCTCAAAACCTTTCCTACGCATATCGGAGATCCTCGGGAACAGATTTTTGGGGCTTTTCACGGAATTTAGGGTGATCTGAAGAATGAGATGGTATATCCTAGACGAAGTAATTCATCCAAAAACTGAATCGCAGCACTCGTTGTGTACTAACTCTAACCGTAGTATATCATGAGTGAGGTAATTCGTGTTTTCCAAGAAGATGATCGCACAGGATGTACTATGCCAGAGCTTCTGGGATTGGGAAAATCTGATCGGAAGAGACTCGCAGCCGTTATCCGTAAGACCAAGGGAACTATTACGGTTGGCGACGCGGCGGAGGCACTTCATGTTCCGCCATCAGACGCTGCAAAGATGCTGGCAAGTTGGGCGAAAAAAGGCTGGATATTACGTGTCCAGCGCGGGTTATACGTTTCCATTCCGTTGGAATCAACTACCTCCGATATTCCAATCCAGGATTCATGGATCATCGCCGAGCGTCTTTACAGCCCTTGTTATATAGGCGGCTGGAGCGCCGCTGAGCATTGGGGGCTTACTGAGCAGATTTTTCGCTCCGTCGTTGTAATGACGACCCGAAAACCAAGGGACAGATCGCCTATCCTGAAGGATACAAAATTCATATTGCACACGATCCAAGAAAGGGAGCTGTTCGGCCTCAAATCAGTTTGGAGGGGCCAAATCAAAGTCTCCGTCTCTGACCCGGCACGCACAGTTGTCGATATGCTTAAAGATCCGCGTTTAGCTGGAGGTATAAGGCCGACGGCTGACATCCTCGTGAAGTTTCTAAGTTCAGAATATAAGAATACGAAGTTGCTGGTGGATCACGCAAAAAAGCTTGGGATCGGCGCAGTTTTCAAAAGACTCGGGTTCCTTATTGAGCGACTTAATCTTGGGGAGCACGAAATCATAGCAGCCTGCCGATCACAAATGACAGCGGGAAATACTAAGCTCGATCCTACATTGCCGGTCAATAATCTCATTTCGAGGTGGAAAATCTGGGTTCCTGGAAGCTTGATGAAGGAGCAGCATGATTGATCGACAAGAAATCATGGATTTCGCGAGAGAAATGGGGCTTGACCCGAATGTGATCGAGAAAGACTACGTTCTCGGCTGGCTTCTCGCAGGGATCACGAATCATCCCTTAATTGCCCCTGATTGGGTATTCAAGGGAGGGACTTGCCTTAAGAAGTGCTACTTCGAAACCTACTGCTTTTCAGAGGTCCTCGATTTCACGATAACCGATTCGAAAATTTTAGATACTGATTTTCTGACTAGTACTTTCACGGAAATCGCCGAATGGGTATATGAACAAGCCGGAATCGAAATGCCTATAGATCGGATTCGCTTCACGGTATACGACAATACTCGAGGTCAGGTTTCGGCCGAGGGACGGATCGGTTATCGGGGGCCTCTACAGAGACGTGGTGATCCACCGCGAATAAAGCTCGACTTGACTGCTGATGAAGTTCTGGTTTTTGAGCCTTCAATAAGAGAGATACATCATCCCTACTCCGACAGGCCAAAGGCGGGAATATTCGTTCAATCGTATTGCTTTGAGGAGGTTTTCGCTGAAAAAATCAGGGCTTTAACCGAACGCGAGCGACCGCGCGACTTATATGATGTTGTGCACTTGTACCGGCATGATTCAATGCGCCCCGACTGTAGCGTAGTCATGGCGGCCTTGGTGAAGAAATGCGAATTCAAAGGAGTCAATGTTCCGACCTTGACAGCCCTCGACCATGGGCCGGAACGGGTAGAGTTGGAGTCAGAATGGGAAAACATGCTTGCACACCAGCTACCTGTTTTGCCCCCATTTAATGAATTCTGGCAGCAGGTTCCCGGTATTCTGAACTGGTTACAGGGAGGGCCCGCGCCTAAACCGCCAGCACCAATACCTGTCGGAAAAGGGGTGGATGCAACTTGGTTTCCTCCGGCAATGGCACAGGCTTGGCACACCTCAGTCCCACTTGAACCCATACGGTTTGCGGCGGCAAATCGCCTATGCGTGAATTTGGAATATCAGGGATCACGACGCTTGATAGAGCCATACTCACTCAGGAGGACTCAGGACGGAAACCTGCTGCTTTTTGCAGTCAAGCACGATTCCGGCGAGTCAAGATCATATAGAGTTGACCGGATTCAGAGTGCAAAGGCTACAAACATTCCTTTTGTCCCGAGATTTGCACTAGAGATTTCTTCGGCAGGCCTATTATCGATTCCGCCAACCCCTCGTCAATCGGACTGGTCAGGGATATCTACCAGTAATGTTTCTGGATTGGTTCGGGGGGCGGGTGCGGCAATACGGGGTCGTAAAGCGATAGCAGCCGGATATGGTCCTACCTATGTGATCCAATGTTCTTTATGCGGGAAAAAATTTAGTCGAAAAAAATGGACACATCCCTTAACAAGCACAAGGACAGAAATGGTTATCCTTGTCACAGCCGTTTTGGCAATCTAATCGATACGAAATTTTAGGCGGCCAGCCGACGTGAGCAAAACGGACTGGTGCGCGAGAAGAGAATGAGGAAGCCCGAAAACTGAACCTGCACTTAGGAGACCTCGAAAAAGCAATGACGCCTGACTGAGAGTTTGAGCAGGAACTCACTGTCTTTTATCAGGAAATCGGAGCAGCGACTCGGTTCTTTTATGCGTATTGGGCAATTCATGCTGTCGCTGACAAAAAGAGAACCGTGCATGATATGCTTCAGTCTGTGGGTCTGGGTGGGTCTGGCCGCTGACCGAATCAAGCAATTGACATTCCGAAATCATTTACCCCGTATTCGAATTTACCCCATATTATCGAATCCCTGCCTTGCCAGGGGAAGAGCCGAGAAACAGACTTCTGCTCTCGATGCTGAATGTTTCCGCGGATACGATGTAGATTATATGTGATCTTCAGGACTTCGGAACCTCTTGAGTTTACAACAATCAACTGAAATCGTCCGGCGGCCCTTTGGGGGGCGTGAAGCGTGATGAGTGAGGCAGATTCTTCCACGCCCAAAGGTCTGTCCAAGATTATAGTACCTCTTCTCTCCATTGCTTCGCCCAGGACAAGCTCTCCAGCGCCGCGGAGACCGTGGACGCCCGCGGAGAACGCCCCTCCTTAAAAATAAAAAAATCCCTCTCTCCAGTGAAACATCCCCAAAAAATTTCCTTACCTGAAAACCCCCTCCGATATGGAACCTGGACGCGGGAGGTATTCCGCCAAGAGAGGCGCCCAGCGATAAAAAAAAGAGATCGGTGATGCATCATCGCGAGATGGTTTATTCAGCGCAAAAACGGCCGAAACTGGCCTTTCTGTCCCTTCGGGAAGACCTCCAGGACGAAATCATAGCCGGGCTGGATTCCGGGGCGATCACGCTCCCGGAGGCGGCCGAACTGGTCAGAGCACGCGGCCAAAAACTCAGCCACGAAGCGATAGCACGCTACTACCGGCTCGTCCGCCGAGAACGGAAGATACGCGAATCGAAGTGGGACATCTCGCGGATTATCTCCAAGTTCGCCCGGCAGTCGCCGGAGAAATCCGCAAGGGGCCTTCTCGGTTTTTTTTTTGCCTCGATCGGAACACTCTCCACGAAATCAAGGCCTTAAAGCGACAAAACGGTGCGGTAACGGTGCAGTACCGGTGCAATAAAAGTGCAGTAAAAGTGCGGAAAATGCCGCTTCTTCGGACTGCAGCAAGGGTCCCGCGGAGATCCTGAAGAAAAGGGAGGGAGCGTTGAGAACGCGGCGGGCTTTCCGACGTAGCGGCAAGGCAAGTCAGGATGAAAATTTCCGGATTTGCCAAATGATCGAAGCTGGAGAGCGAAGCCGAATGGAAAATATCGTACCACTCCCGGAAGGATCCGGTGCCTTCACGGCGCCGTTTTGGTGCCTTCCGGGTGCCGTATGAAAGAGGCGAATCGGCCACGGGCCGGGATTTCCGACCTTCTCAGTTTGCACCCTGGAAAAATAGCGCGGCTGCAAGCCGGCTCCCACAAGATACTGAAAAGACCGAAACTATCCTGTAGCTCTTTCCGATTCCTTCTTATTCGGGGTTTTGGTCCCTTGAGTTTATGCCAATGGGGCCGCCCCGCCGCGCTTTTGAAAATTAGATTTCCGCGCTTCGCGGATCGATACAGGGGCAAATTGCCCCGGAGATCTTTGACAAATGAATATCCAAAGTTCTCAAGGTTGGTTCAAGTCTCCCGACTTGAACCTTGCTGACCCTCGGGCAACTCTGTTGCCGCATCGGGCACTCGGCTCCGAGGTGCTCATCATAAGCTGCGACAAAGTCAGATGGGTTCAAGTTCGAGACTTGAACCAACAAACATTGCGTGCAAGAGTGAGCCGGGAAAAGCCGAACCGCTCTTGCTTCCCGCCTTCCGCGTCCCCGCGGTGAGTTCTTTCGTTATTCCCGTCGACCGTAGTCTCTCCGGTTCTTCGGTTTGCTCCTATTCGGGTTCCCGACCCTCAGGTTGACGCACATGGGCTTACGAGATTGTGTCATAATCCAAACAACGAGGAAAAATGCAAGCAGAAAGTGGGAATAAAGCCTGGTTCCCGGCCTTCGCCCATGCGCGTCAACTTTAGCATTCGTAACCGCCGCGAGGTCTGAACTGCTGTGGGAAAGGCTTCCAGCCTCGATCCGTTAGAAACTTTCAGGCAGACTGAACTCATTTTCCCCAGGCTTTTCTTCGCGTCTTCGCGGCTTCGCGAGGGAAAAGAAAAACTTATGGCTATCTGAATTCAATGTGCTCCGCATGATCGCGGCTGCAAGCCGCTCCCACAAGTACTGAAATTATTCCGTATTTCTTAATGGTCGGTACTTCTTCGCGGCTTGTTCCTGTTGACGGCAATGGGCCTTCGCCGGGATGACGACGTTGTTATTTGCCGGGTTTTGACTGCGAGAGTGGGCATCTCCGAAGCTGCCATTATTTATGACACAATCTCTTGCGCCGGGATGATGAATTCGGCTGATTTCACCGCCGAGGCGGAAATGTCATTAGTTCTCGCGTGTCCCGCAAGGCAAAGGTGTTTATGCAATGAAGTTTTTGCTATTATGGTCCGATCTATTCAGTGCCTGTATTATTATATTTCGAACCAACTGTTTTATTTGGAACCAACTGAACGAATGAAAGGAAGGGCCATGGATCTAAAGAAGGGACTGATCGTTCTTTTTCTCATGGCTGCGGTCGCCGCTCCTGTCGGATACGAGCAGCAGACCCAGGGTCAGGACAACGATTCCAAGGCTGCCCTCGGACGCGTCGGCAAACAGGAAAGAGGGCCCGCATTCAGTTCGCCGGAAGTGAAGATGCACGACAACGGCGACCGGGTGGGCCATTATCCTCCTTATTACCACCCCGAGAACTCCGGCGGCAGAAGATAAGCGAAATGAGAGGGGATTATGGCTATGGCCGTAATCCCCCCTGATCGATCACTATAGTCTGCTCGCCGCAGGAGAGTATTATCATGCGGGAGAGGCTTTCAGCCTCGATACTCATTTGCCTGATCGCGGCTGCAAGGCGCTCACTGTTGAAAAAGTCCTCAATCCGTCACCCCGACGAAGCCCAGATCGGGTCCGGGGCAGGCACCGTGGTCCATAAGTAATTGAAAACACTGGGTTCCGGCTTTCGCCGGAATGACGATTACGGTGATTTTAGGGTTTGTCATCAATCTGCGCTGCTGCAAGCCGCTCCCACAAAACAAAGGAAGCATCCTGTAGCTCCCAAAACAAAAGAACCAACCTGTAGCTTCCTGAAGTTTTCGCCCGGTCACCGCAGAATCTTTTCTTCGCTCTCCGAATTGTAGAAGATATTGTCGGGCTTCCCGCCCGTGAGAAGCACCCGGACGGCATCCACCATGAAGCCGGCAATTATCTGGTTGGTCATGATGACGGATGGGTCAGGCCTGTTCCTGCATGATTGCCTGACCCGGCTGGAGCTGCCTGCTTTCCTGGTTCTTACGATTTCGTTTATGCCGAGAAGTTCGGAAGGCGTAGGGCCGCCCGCAGCAGGGTCGTACACGGTAACCTGGCCCGCGGAGTGGCTGGTGCCTCCGCTGATCAGTACCTTCCGGTCCGCCCTGCATCTTTCGCTTATGAGCACGCGGGTTTCGAAATTATCGACACAGTCGAAAATGACGTCGTAACCGGAGATGTCCGTCTTCTCGTTGAAATCGCCCGCGAGATATTTCGCGAAGGTCCCGAAGCCTTCATTCAGGCGCTGAGCCAGCGTCTTCGCCTTTCCTCGCCCGACTGCGTCGTAGAAGAAGATCTGCCTGTTCAGGTTGGCAACTTCGATCAGATCGGGATCGATAAAAGTGATGTCCTTTATGCCGGAATAGGCAAGCCCCAGTCCCGCAAAGTTCCCCAGCGCCCCGGCGCCGATTACCAGTATGCGAGGAGAAGAGTTCATCGGAGCGGCGCCGTCCTCCCGGCTGTAGGATATGAGTTCGGGTGTGACTTTCCACCCCATCAGGATGTTCTTGACTTCATCGAGGGCCACTCCCGAAGCAATCGTGTCCATCACTCCGTCGTCCGGATGCTTACCCGGCAAACCGGTCTGCGAAACAACCGATTCCAGCTCTTCCCATTCACGTCCCTTCATGTAGGTGAAGATCCGGAACCCCGTCTCCCGGGCGCTGCGGAGCACAAAAGACCGCACTACGGGCGTCCCGTCCCGATACGCCTTGTTCACCAGAAGCTTGTTGCCGAGTCCGTAGAGGCTCAGGTCCGCTATCACTTTGCATCCTGCAAAAAGGTCGTTGAGGGCCGGATGTGTATAAAAGCCTTCGAGGAACGTGAGATTGAAGCGCGGGTTTATTCTCATTGCGGCATTGATGAGCACTTTCTCGAGCATGGGAGCTATGACGACGAGGTCGTTGATGCCCAGGGCGGCAGCGGAAAGGGCAAAAAGCGAGGCGAGCAGGTCGTCGTCGCCTACGACACCGACCCGTGCGTTTTCCAATGCGACCTGGTTCCAGCCCTTGATGAGAAGCTGCCTTTCGAGTCTTTCCTCAATTAGAGCCAAGGCTTCCGATCTCCCTTTCCCGTGAGTGCATCGAATCCGAAAATGCCGGCGCCCCGGGGACTATCTTCTCCCGGATCTCCTGCTCGAGCGACTCCTCGTCCTCTTTGGCGAAAGCCCTCCCATTCTCCGCGCGCACCATTGCCGCCTCGGTGTGCCCGCTGTGGGTCGTTCCCGTCAATATTCCCCGCGTCTCGAAGTGGATCTCCTGCCTGTGCCAGCCTCCGTCGCCCACGAGGAGTGCGTAGCAGAAACTGCCGTAAACGACTTCGAAGATCGACGCTCTGGATACGGGGCGGTCGGTTACGACCCACACGTTCCCTCTGCCGGGTGGGGCAGAGCGGCTCTCTTCCTCGGTCAGCGGCAGCAGTTCCTCTACGACGACCTGCCGACTTGCGACGGGCTTTTTCAGGAACGGCGATACAAAATCGAGAACGGTGCGGTGATTCGCTGCATCGACCGGCGAAAACGTCTTGTAAGCGAGGCTGCCATGCGAATGAATCCAGCCGTTGATGACGACATCGGCGGGCAGCGATTCCTGGAACCGGGCAATGTGTTCCGGGTCGACCCCGGTATATTGGTGGACGTTGCAGTCGTTGACCGGTAGGCCGATATCCGCGACGACCTCGGGGCGTGCCTTACTGCCAAGGGTAAAGCCATACCATTCGTAGCTGTCTCCGAAGATTCGTCTTATCAGCCGGTTGACCGCAAAGGCCCTCGACCTTGCATAATCGGTGATCGCTATGACATCCGGCAGTCTCGCAAGAAGGATTTCTTTCGGTTCCTTGCGTTTGAGGGTTGAAAGCCTACGGATTCTCAATGCAGTTTTTCCTTCACGTAGGCCTCGTCCACGAGCAGTTCGCCCGAGTATTTCCCGGGCAGGTCGAACATGTCGTCGATCAGCACCCGGTGCAGGATGCCTATCAACCCCCGTGCACCGGTCTCTTCCATTTCGGCACGCGCCGCAATTTCGGAGAGCGCGTCGTCGGTCATCTTCAGGTTTATTCCCCAGGCGCTGAAGTCGTTGACGTAGGCGCGAACGGGACTGTCCTCGCTTCGAAGCATGATATCTTTCAGGTCCTGGTTGGTGAGCGGGTCGTATATGACCCTTACCGGAAACCTCCCCATCAACTGCCTCTCCATTCCGTAGACAACCATATCGTCGGTGAGCAGAAAGTCTTTCCAGTTTCCCTCGATCCCTTTCACCTCCATGCACTTGCGCACGATATTTTCAAGGTCTTCGAAAACGCCGCCGGCGATGAAAAGCACATGCTTAGTGGAAAGAAGGAGCCTTTCCCCATCCATGTTGACCGTGTTTTCAACACCTTCTATCAGCTTCAGGAGCCCCTTCTGAACGCCTCGGCCCGACACGTCCTTGTATGCCGACGGTTCCCTTGCGATCTTATCGATCTCATCCAGGTACACTATTCCCATCTGTGCGATGTGGGTATTGCCGTCGGCCGAAATCAGCAAGTCCACCAGAATGTCCGTGGCGCTCTGTCCAACGTAGCCGACCTCGCTGAAATTGGTGAGGTCTTCTTCGATAAAGGGGACGCCCACCAGTTCGGACGCGGTCGAGCTGGAGTAGGTCTTGCCGCATCCCGTCGGACCGATGATGAGGATATTGGCCTTCGGCGTCCTGGTGTTGCGAAGCGCCGTTCCGAGGTCTCCCCGGTATTCCAGGATAGAGTTCTTGAGCGCATCCCCAAGCCGTTTGTAGTGGAATGAAATCGCGGTCGAGATGATCTTTTTGCCGTTGTCCTGTCCGATCACGTACCGGTCCATGTGCTTTTTGATATCCACGGGAGTCTTGTTGAACTCGATTATATGTTTCACTGCGTCCGTCGAGCGGTCGTCTTTCAACTGGGCCATTCTTTCGGCAATGCGATGTTTGGTTTCTTCGGTCAGTTTTCCACCCATGTTTCCCCCTCGGGTTCGTTTATGTTTTCTACGAATAAGATAAACTCTTTGAGCGCTGCGATCTGTACCTGGAGTTGTTCTACCGTGGAATGGACGGAATCTGCATTTTCCGCCAAAAGCCTGCCTTGGGCGGTACGATAATCAATCACGCGATGGAGCGCGGCCATCTTTGCTCTCGCTATTTCCGCGAGCAGGAGCGATTCGAAATGGCGCTTCTTGAGCAGGTCGGGCCTGATCCAGGGATTGGCACGGAAAAGCGGGGCCGAAAGGACGATTTCGTCAGGCGAGCATGCAAAAACGACGTAAGGGTTTGCCGTGCGTTCGAGAATTTTGCGGGCCAGGTAAAATTGCTTCGGCTCTGAGAGAGGGAAAGGAACGGTTTCCAGTTCACGTTTGTCTCGAAGAGGACCTTTGAGAAAATTGCTGCTCTTCGGGAATGGGGGAGCCGATTGAAGTTCTTTCAGAAAGTCTTCGGTGAGGCCGTACTCGGCAATAATCGTGACGACCACTGCATAACCCGGGCGCCGAAAGGGGCGTTTTGCTTTTTTGCGGGTGTGTTCCCGCTTCATTATCCGTAAAAGTTCCATTATCCGTAAAAGTCGTTCTTGATTTCAACTTCGCCCGAAACCAGTTTCGTGTGATCGCGGGGAACCATGAGGTCGTCGAATACCACCGAGTTCTCCTCGATCTTCATTCCGTCCAGCCTGTGGTATCCATTCCCGCGCCTGCTGTTGTAACCGTAGAACAGGGCGTTCAGCCCCTCCTCGAGAGCCTGAACTGCGCCCGAGGCCGAAAATTTCCAGCCTGGAACGAAATCTCCACGCACGCAGATCTTCTGCAGTTTGTTATCCGCCTTGAGAAAGGGGTGCTTGTACCTGTCCAGAACATATGGGACCAGGGGGCCGATCGTGGATACCGCAACCCGGCAGTCGGGAAAGAGGTATACACGTCCGTAGATGTCCTTGAGCGCATACTCGCCCGTATGAACGTAAACGTAGTATTCGCTCGACTGGCCTGCTTTGAAAAATCCGCATCCGCTCAACTCGAGCGCCCCGCGTTCACGGATGAACAGCAGCATGGCAATGTACTTCTCCTGAAGCCGGGAAAACTGCTCGCGGTTGCGGAGCAGGGTGCCCAGGCGAATCTTTTCCTCCTCGATGATCCTCGTCTCGAGCACGTTCAAAAACCATTGCCGCAATACCTTTGCCGGGACGAGTCCGCTGAAGGCGGGCGCGTCGGGGGCTTTGATCCCGGCCAGGTTGCGCAGCTTCCTCTGGAGTCGGACCGTGTCGGCAAAACCTCTCGCTTCCGCAAAGTATCGGGATGGAATGGCAACCTTGCGGCCAATCAGGTCGAGAACTTCCTCTTCAAGGGATGTCTTTCTGTGCAGCCTGTCCTTTTTGCGGATGAAATGGGGCAGTACCTGAAAGACGATAGATCTGAGCTTCTCGTCTATGGAGAGATCCGCCGGGTTGAGAGTTCTCAGAAACTTGTTGAGCACAGCTTTCCTGAGATATTCATAAGTAAGCGGGTCGAATGTGCTGTAGTTTTCGACAAGAGAACGGATATTTATCGACTTCTGATAATATCTGCCCTGGATTTCACGGATATTTGCATTCTTGCCCGGGAGTGAAAGACCACCCTGGAAGCGGCTTGAACGGACTTCGTTTTCTATCGATGGATCGAGTGGCAGGGGAAGATAAAGGAAGCCGGATTCAACGATAAGTTCGATATCCGATTCGAGTATTTGAAGCATTGCACAGATTCCGAAAATTGAGTTCTGGTTGCCGGGGTGTCTGAGTCATAGCGGTTGGATCGTCTCGCATTCAAAAGCATCCTCATGCAAAATGCTGTTTTCAGCCGCCTTCCTGTGGCCTTATCGCGCGTATGGAAACGTAGAGGTATCGTTCCCCCTCCTCGGTTTCTTCCAGCGTTGCGCTTTCGCCCGCCGTTCCGTGAATCTCCCTGCCTCTGTTCAGGAGTTTGCCTCCCGACATTTGCCTGTTGATCTCATCCCAAACCTGCTTTTCCTCTATGCTCCAATTTTTTCTGCTCAACGTTCTGTGGACCAGATCGCGGAGGGGAATCCCTTCGAAGCTTCCGGGTTCGTAAATGTCGATCAAACCTTCTGCAGCCTGCCCCGGAAGTATTTCGATGACCAATGGCAATGTGCCTTCCAGGAGAAGAGCATCTTTGCCCCCATTTTTATCAAGAAAAGTTGCATAAGCGCTGCCGCTCATATTTAAACCCTTTAGAAGATGGCAGGTAATGATACTTGCAAGGTAGCCATTATTAATTAAACTGTAAGTATGTAAACTGCATGTGCAAGTGCTGTTTAGCGCTAAAGAAAATCTGCACGGGATACCCTGGTCGCCGCTACCCGTTTCTGCATTGGAAGCGGTAGCCGGGTAGACAAAAGAGGATTCCGATACGTCTCTTCTGCAGATTCCGGTCCGGAAGCCTTTCGGGGGCACGAGGGAAGGAGCGGAAGGTTGGTTTTTGGGTGTATGTTTCATTATTCATTAGCGGACGAGGTCCGGAGGGAGGGTAACATGAAAAGGAAGGTTTCCGTTTTGGTCATGCTGTTGGTTCTATTGGGATTGGCGGGCGAAGCGCTGGCGCAGAGGATTCCCGATCAGATCGCGGAGCAGCAGGCACGCATCAACAGCGGGGTTGTCCGGGGCGATTTGACCCGCCATGAAGCAGGCACTTTGCAGGCCAACCTCAACTACATTCGGGGCGAGTACGAAAGGGCATTGGCGAATGGAAGCCTGCGGTACGAAAGGCGCCGCATAATGAAGCTGCTCGATCGCAACAGTCACATGATCTATGCAAAACGCCATAATGCGATAAGAAGCCTTTATTGACAGGCGCGCAAAAATAAAAAGGCCGGTGTATTCCCGGCCTTTTTATTTTGCTGTTTAGACTTGATCCGGCGTCCTTCCGGGCGTCGTTACGC
>JAEZXS010000312.1 GCA_023442755.1 Pseudomonadota bacterium
AAAAGAGCATATCTCCTTCCCGTATCTCGAATGTCCCGGAATCTGGATTGAATTTCTCGCAGCCGACACACTGGAGCAGGATATTTCCATAGGGATGGAGCCTGGCCTGTTCCTTGGAGATTTTGCCATTCCGGAACAGAAGCCCCGGAATGGTATGGTCGTCGGTAATCTGAACCAGTTCTCCAGCGGAAAACAGGTAGAGGCGGGTATCGCCGATATGGGCCCATCTCACGACGCCGGGGTATACAAGAGCTACGGTGAGAGTCGTGCCCATCCCTTTTAAATCGACGCCCATTTCCGAAGCGGCAAGCACGGCCTCCTGCGCTTTTTGCACGGATCGCTGAAGCGCTTCCGAAGCGTTGCCGGCATCGGGCTGCAGATTTTCAAGGCATTCCAGGGCAAGCTGTGCGGCGACTTCACCTGCGGCATGGCCGCCCATCCCGTCGGCAATCGCAAGCAGAGCGCCGCCCCCCTGGAAGGATCTGGTGAGAATGCGATCCTCGTTATTTTCGCGTATGAGGCCCGGGTGCGTGATGGATTCCATGAACATTTTGTCTGCTCCTGCAAACCCGGACGCAAGCGCATCAGCCCGGGTCGATTTGAAAGGCGGCCGCATTGGAGGTAATGCGGCGAACGGGGAAGTGCAAGAGCCGGATCAGTAAGCATTTTGGAACGTTACGACTGTTGATTATATAGACTGGACCCGGTGGGTATTCAAGGGGAATCGGCGGGGCATTTGGAGGAATTTGTGCCACTTGTTATCATGGATTTCGTTCACGCACTGCACGTTTTCAGGCTTTACTGCCAACAGCTTAAGCATAATCCCTCCGAGGCTGAGAAGATGCTTCTTACCGAGAGGGAAAAGCGGGCGATAGCCGATATTGAAGCAGTGATCCGGGAATATGCGCCCGTGCTCATGGGGAAGGTGGGGGCGGCGCCGGGAAAAGCCGCTTAGTGCTTCAAGACCGGCGGCGATCCAGGTGCGATGACTTAAATACCTAAATATCTTCATAAAATGCGAAACGGGCCTCTTGCGGGCCCGTTTTCGCAGGTAATTCAGGTCGTGTCGAGCCGGAAGGCCTGTAATCAGTAGAGGCCTTTTATGGGTTTCATGGGTTTTGGCCTTTCGACGGGGCGACGGTCGGTTCCTTCCTTGACCCAGCTGTTGCCATCACTATCCTCGAAGATGTTGGCCTTCAGCTTGCCGGATCCTTCTCCTCCGTCTGTCAGAATCAGGTTGATGTTCTCGCCGTTCAGCCAGTATTTGCCCGATACCTCTGCGAAGGGATTGTCCAACTGGGCCGGTTTCTTGCGCTGCCTCAGGTGGAAAGTGCCGTCGGCGTAGAGCTTGATGTATTCCTTGCTGTCGGCCTTGTTGATATAGGTTCCTGCTGCCGCTGCCTTTTCATCTGCCTTTTCGTCGGCAGCAGCGCAGAAGGTTGCAACCGCCAGGACAAAAAGGGCTGCCAAAACGATGCGTTTCATGGCGAAATCCTTTCAAGGTCAGGTTTCCAAATGCGTTCGTACCCTACCGTTCGGCCTGGTAGCTGTCAATCATTTTCCTCTGCGCAAAGGGCAGCATACGATGCCCGTCCGGAGGCGCGAAAGCGCCAGATGATACATGCACGAAATGTGACAATTACAGCCTGCCGGGCCCAAGAATAGGGCGGGTGTCGTATTTAGATCAGCCGGGTTTTCCAGTAGTTTGCCAGCCTTGAATATTGTTCGGTTGAGATAAATTCATGCATCCGACGTTGTCTTGAGTCGGCTGAGAAAACGAGAGGCAAAAAAACCACGCTTCAACCCGATGATTTTCTCGACCAAATCGGTAGTGAATCGAAACAGCTCATTGGAAATTTCTCTGTGTGAAAGGCGTAGATCAACCCGGGGGAGTCAGTGCCCGGTGGCAAGCCTGGCAGCAGCTGGCCTCAGGGTTCGATCTCAGCGGTGGATCATATCCGAAAGGAAGGAGAAGAGATGAAGATTACCAGGCGCCAGTTCATCAAGCTTTCAGCCATGTCCGGGGCAGCGGCAGGGGCATTTGCCGGGGGGCTTCTTTCGTGGCCACGTAGAGCGTATGCTTTCTATCAGAGCCCTGCGCTTACGAAATTCGGCCCGGGCCAGGTCCTTCGCGGTGTGGGGCCCACGGGAATTCCCGTAGCGGCCCCGGATGTCGCTGTTGCCCCGGTGACCGGGGTAAAGCATTATACCGTTAACATCAAACAATTTACCGATCAGCTCCATCCGGCCCTGGGACCTACGACCCTGTGGGGATACGATCCTGCGGTTCCCCTGGGGGGCGGGGTCCAGCCGCAGCGGCACCTGGGCGGAATCATGGTTGCAACCAAGGGCGTGCCTGTGCAGATGACATTCCATAACATGCTGCCCGCGACCCACATACTCCCGGTTGATACAACGGTCACGACTCCGGGCATGATGATGCAAAACACCACTTCGGTGCATCTGCACGGCGGTTTCGTCCCCTGGATCAGTGATGGAGTACCGGGGGCATGGATCGATCCCGCTGGAATGACGGGCCCAAGCTTCATAAACAACCAGGTGCTGAACCCCACGGCATTGCCCGGGCAGGCGGAGCACTATTATCCCAACAACCAGAGTGCGCGGTTCATGTGGTATCATGACCACGCTCACGGAATCACCAGGCTCAATGCCTATGCGGGCTTGGCAACCGCATACCTGCTCAGGGACCTTTTCGAAGGCAACCTGAGAAATATTGGGCTGCCCGATTACATCGAAAATGGCGGACGGGAGATACCCATAGTCATTCAGGACAAGATCTTTGTCGATGCAGCGAATATCCTGACGCTGGATCCGACCTGGCCAGGTCCGGCAACAACCGGGAGCCTGTGGTATCCGCATCTCTATGACAGGTGGATGGTAGCTGCGGGCGGACTGCCGCTGCCCGATCCCTCGGTCATACCGGAAATGTTCGGGGACACGATGCTGGCAAATGGGACGGTATACCCGGTAGCCACTGTGGAACCGAGAAGGTACAGGCTCCGAATTCTCAATGCATGCCAGGCGCGATTCCTGAACCTGCAGCTTTATGTTGACGACGGAAGTCCGGACGGGATTACCTTGAACCCGGTCACATTCACGCCGATGAATGCTCCGGGCCCCGACTTCCTGGTGATAGGCACCGAGGGCGGTTTCCTGCATAAACCCGTGCTAAGGCGCTCCAACATAGCATTTGACCAGCTGACGCATGATGGCAGCCTGATTACCGGTCCTGCGGAGCGGTGGGACATCATCGTCGATTTTTCCGCCTTTGCCGGAATGAAGGTCATCCTCTATAACGACGCTCCTGCGCCATTCCCGACCGGTGATCCTCTCAATGACTATTTCCCCGGTGCTCCGGGCAATCTCACCATAACCAATCCCGGCTTCGGGCCGAACACGCGCCAGATATTGCGGTTCGACGTGGGGCTGACGGCGACCGCTCCAGCCGATGGACCGTTGGGTATCACCGTAAATACGGATATGACCCCCGGTCTGGACCCCTTCGTTGCGGCCTACGATGCCGCCGGAGTTCCTCGGCCACCTGCAGGGGTAACCGTGAGAAGCCTCACGCTGAATGAATCCAGTGATGCCAACGGCAGGCTCATTCAGATGCTGGGTACTAATGTTCCGCCGGTTGCCGCTGTACCGCCGGCCCCTCCTGCTTTCGGCAGGGCGTATACGGATCCCGCAACCGAGACGCCGCTTGCAGGGGCAGTCGAGATCTGGGAAATTGCCAATCTCACCGGCGACACGCACCCGATGCACTTCCACCTCATAAATGCACAGGTGCTCTGGCGACGTCCGTTCAATGCAGCCGCCTACGCAGGTGTTCCCACCTACACGGGTTTGCCCCAGGGGCCGCCGCCCCACGAACAGGGGTGGAAAGAAACCATCAAAATGAACCCGGGCGAAGTAACTGCTATAATCATGCAGTTTACCCTTCCCGTTGTGCCTTTCGTTGTGCCGCCGAGTCCGGCGACGGGTGGAAACGAGTACGTCTGGCACTGCCACATCTTGGAACACGAGGAACATGACATGATGAGGCCTCTTGTTGTCATGTAGAATGGCCTGACCGGCCCGGCCGGTGTGCAGTCCATACGAAGCCCTGCAGATTCCTGCGGGGCTTTCCTGTTTCCGGCAACCGGCCTGTGGATGACCCTGCACGGAAAATTATGCGGTATATCCCCGACCCGGCAGAAAAACCTGGAAATATTTCGCGGACGGCTTCAAAATATGCCAACCACACGTATGAACGATGGATTGAGTCGTTCCTCTTGGAACTTTCTGCTACCGGCTTTGTCTAATAGTCTGAGTGGAGCAGCATGCTTCTTCCCGTTGAAGAAAAGACACAAGGCAAAGACCAGGCCGACATCCTGGATTTCCTTTCCGGCAGACGGGAGGCCCTGGATTCTTTGGTGCTGCGCCACCAGGACCGGATATTCAACCTGTGCTGCAGGTTGCTCGGCGACTCGAGCGATGCGGAGGAGTGCTGCCAGGAGATTTTTATAAAAGTCTTCCGTTCCCTCAAAAGTTTCAGGCTGGAATCGAGTTTCACGACCTGGCTGTATTCGATAGCCGTAAATACCTGCAAGAACAGGCGCAGTTCCGCGGAATCCCGTTTTTGGCGCAACATTTTTCGGCTGGGGCCAAGATCTGAAGATGATGAGGTATGCGTGCTCGATGTCGAAATTGAAGATCACGCACCGTCAGTTCTCATGCAAATGGCCGAAAACGAGCGGAATTCGCTGCTTCAGGAGGCAATAGACTCTCTTCCACATGATCAGAGAACGGTCATAGTCCTCAGGCACGTCGAGGAACTCAGCTATGAGGAAATCTGCAGCATTACCGGGTATAATCTTGGAACTCTAAAGTCGAAGCTTGCTCGAGCGCGGATGCTGCTTCAGAAAAAGCTGCGGGGTGCGTAGAGAAACTCTGATGGAATGCTCTCAAGTAAGAAAAATCCTATTTGAGTACGCCGACCTGGATTTCCCTGCCGATCTTGGCGGAAAGATCGAGTCGCATCTGGCTGGGTGTCAGGGGTGCTCCGCTCAGTTCCGGGCGCTGCAGGACCAGATGCTGGCGCTGAAATCTCTTCCGCGGCTGAAGGCCCCGATTTCCGTTCTTGACAGCGTGCGGGAGCAGGTCGAGACGGGCGGTCCCGTGCAAAGAGCGCTCGGATATCTTTCCAGTGTTTTCGATTCCGGCCAATTCATGAAGCTCGCCGGAGCTGCGACCGCGGCGGTTCTCGTGATCGCATCACTGTATTCCATAACCGGTCAGCCCGGGCACAGAGCATCCGTTTCCACGGTTATCCCACCTGCGGCGGCGCCTTCCGTTCCATCTGCTCCGGGTGGAGCCGGCGGCGCGGCCGAACGATTTTCCGCAAAATCCGCCGCTCCGGCGCCCGCATCCCAGCCCGCTCCGACGGTGGTGCGACGGGAGACAATAACTCTTGCACTTAGGCAGCCCGAATCTCTCAATATCCGGACCCGTTCGAATGATGCGGCTGAACGGGCTGCAGTGAAGGGGGAGAGTGCGCAGCCGCGCATGAAGACAGCAGATAAGATGGCTTCGATGGGGTTGGGCGGTTTGGAAAAGGAGCCGAGTTCGGGCATGGGTGATGCCGTTTTGGAAGCAAAGCGTGCGGTGGTTCTTTCCGGGGGAAAGATAATCGATAGAACCGTCGCCGGGCATCCTCAGGAACTTGAAGCGGAAATACCATCGGAAAACTATGCGGCCCTCCTGGAGCGCTTGCGTTCGCTTGGCGATATCTCAGATGAAAAAGCCGGTGCAGACTTTTCCACGCCCGGTTCCACAGTACACCTGACATTGAAATTCAGCATGAAAGATTGATTTAAAAAGTCGGGAACTTTTTCGGTCTTTCCTTGTCAAAGAAATTAGAAAGAACACAGTTTGGCTTTTCGGCTGTGAAAGTGCTTTGCCGGACGCCGGAACCGAGATTCAAGGTATTGTTTCATTGTGCCGAACGTATCAAAGGAGGAGTAAAGGAGGAGTAAATATTTGACAGGGAAGTGCAAATGCATAAAATGATCGTACCGATTTAGTACTCGTATTCACGTGAGAATCATTTCGTCAAGAACCCGGTTATAAAACTCGCAAAGGAGATATCTGTATGAGCGCACATCTCGAAGAAGCTCTGAGCTGGATTATGGAAGGCGAGAACATCAAGTCATTCTGCAGCGATTTCAATGTGATTTTCTCCCAGGTCAACGGACGGCCGGAGGCGGAGGAAATAGCCGTTCTGGAAAAGGTCCACGCAAAGTGCAGGGCTGCCGGTGAGGCGCCCTCCGAGACCCTGGTCCGCGGCGAGCGGAGCTACGGCTGGGAAGAAAAGAGATAAGCGTGCGGCCGGCTAAAAGAAACCGGTTGCGCTGACGAGAGGGAAGCCCATGGACCCTGCCGGACCGGCATATACAGAGGTTTCACAGGCGGGGCGCCGTGTGGTCCTGTGTGTTCCGAACGTTCCGAGGTGCCCGGATAATTCGAACCGGCTTTTCACCCTGGCCCTCGTGTATCTCGAGGCTGCGGCCCGGCGTGCCGGGTGGGAATGCGATCTCATTGACGCTTATTTCGAAAACCTGAGTGCCGGGGAGGCGGCGGAGAGAATTTTGGCCCCAAGCCCCCCGGCACTGATCGGTTTTTCGCTCTATACTCCGGGCATGTGGGAGGAAGCGCTTCTTGTGCTGGAGGCGCTGAAGAGAACATGCGGCCGACTGCCGGCAGTGGCGGTCGGAGGACATTACGCCACATTCCAGGCAAATGAACTGCTCACCCGGTATCCCCAGATCGATTACGTCATAGCAGGCGAAGGCGAATGGGCCTTCAAACTATTGCTCGAGGCTCTCGAAGGCGGTCTTCCGAAGGATCGTATTCCCGGACTTAAATGGCGCGACAATTCGGGAAAAGTTTATGAAGGCCCGCCGGCCAGGCCGGAGCCGGATCCGGACAAACTGGGCCTCATTGATTTCACCCGGGCGGCAGCACGTCTGAAGCCCGATGAATGGAGTCTTTCGACCAGCCGCGGTTGTCCCGGCTCATGCAGTTTCTGCATATCGAGCCGGCACTGGGGAGCATCCGGATGGCGTGGACATTCGCCGGCCTGGATCGTCGACAGGCTGGCCGACATTGTACGGCAATACGGAGCGACGTGGGTCAATTTCGTCGACGACAACTTTTTCGGAGATTCCGATGCGGTGTCCCGCGCGCGCGCGGTAAGCGAGTTAATGCGTGAGCGGGATGTTTGTGTATCGTTCAGTATAATGGCCAGGGCGGATACGGTCAGCGCTTTTCCGGAAGCCTTTCGGCTGTTGCGGAATGCCGGTCTGTCGCAGGTCTTTCTTGGCATCGAGTCCGGGAATGATTTCGCTCTGGGCAGGATGCGCAAGGGAGTCGACTCCGCGACGGGGGAACGGGCGGTACGCACTTTGGCCGGGTTGGGGATCGGAGTGACCCTGGGCAATATAGTGTTTCATCCCTGGATGACGGCCTCGAGTGTGAACGCCGACCTGGATTACCTGGAACGACTGCTGTTGCTGCACCCCGGAGCGCGCTTTTTCGGGCTTAACGAGCTGGATATTTTTTCTCCGACCCCGCTTGGTCAGACGTATAGCGACAGAGGGAGCTTATCGTGGCTTTGCAGGTGGGAAGCGGAAGACGGGCGGCTTCAATCCGTCCTGGAGGACTGGCGCCGGGTTCGTTCCGAAATTCTTTTTCCGGCAATGCAGATTCTTCCGCCAACAATCGGAGGGGAAATCAGGAGGGCCTACGATTTCTGGCAGCTGGGGGCGGTCCGCGATCTGATCCAGGG
>JAEZXS010000330.1 GCA_023442755.1 Pseudomonadota bacterium
CTTCCCGGGCAGGTCTGCGTCGAAGCACTGCATGTTGGCTTCCGACGTATAAGCGGGAAAACTCGCCTGAGGGGGAAAAGTCCCGTGAAAGCTGTGGTATGAGGCGAGGTTGGTTTCGATTGCGTGCACCCCGGGGAAGATCTTGCTCGAGAGGCGGGATTTCTGGATAGACCTTTGGTAAAACGGGACTGCAATGGCCGACAGGATTCCGATGACCGCAACGACGACCATCAGTTCGACCAGGGTAAAGCCTTTGCTTTCCCTCATTTTGACCAACATTTCCCACTCCTTGGGGTAATTCGGGATATCATTTCCCCTTGCTCTAAATTATCGGCGCCCATCGTCTTTGCCTTGATGGAAATTTCTTTGACCACTTGCTTTTTGGATCCATATTGAGCAAGATCGATGCCCGAACCCCGGCGAACCTTTTCAATCCTCCAATTTGCCTCTAAATGCTTGCCTATGTTGACATTTGCACGCATGGCGGCATACCCGCCAAAATTCCGTCCGGGGAGTTTGCGGGGAGCGAGCTGACAAAAATTGTCAGTCCAGGTGACGCAAATTGGCACAAGGGGACCGGGGATTGCCGTAAATTGACTCATGGGGTAGGGCCGAGCTTCCGTATTAAACAGGGAGGCACGTATGAGCGAAGCACGTTATGAGTTAGATAACAATGTCCGGCAGAGCGGATCAATGACCTGTGGGAGCGGCTTTCAGCCGCGCTGATTGATGACAAACACTAAAATCATCGCGATCGTTATTCCGGCGAAAGCCGGAATCCATTTTTTTCAAGCACTTCTGGACCCCGATGCCTGCCCGGACCCGATCCGGGGTTCGTCGGGGTGACGGATTGCGGGCTTTTTCAACAGTCTGAGCGGCTTTCAGCCGCGATGAGAAATGCCGGGCAGGAAGGAAGGACATGATCCATTTCATAATCGGGACCCGCGCTCAGCTCATAAAAACCGCGCCCGTAATGGCGGAGTGCGCACGGCGGGGTATTCCGTACAATTTCATCTTCTTTGCGCAGCACAGGCAGACCATTTACGAAATCATCGACCTGTTCGGAATCAAACGCCCGGACTGCGTCATCGGGGATACCGGGCAGGACCTGACGGATGTAAAGACCCTCCTCCGGTGGGCTTCGGGGGTCTTTTGGACCGGGATCACCGGCAGGCGCAGGATTTTCCGAAATGATAAAAAAGGAGTGGCCATTGTCCACGGGGACGCTCTGCCGGCCCTGCTCGGGGCGGTCCTTGCCAGGGTCGCCGGACTCCGGGTTGCCCACCTCGAAGCCGGCCTGCGCTCTTTCAACTATCGACACCCCTTCCCCGAGGAACTCATCCGGGTCCTCATCTGGAAACTCCACCTGGCGGACTGCTACTTCTGCCCGAACGCCTGGGCGCTGGGCAATGTTTCCCCCTACCCTGGGGAAAAATTCAATACCGAATGCAACACTTTGTTCGACTCGCTCCGCATGGCGCTCGACTTCAAACTGGAAGGCGAGCAGGCTCTCATCCCTTCGGAGCAGTACGGAATCGTGACCCTGCACCGGTTCGAAACCCTGTCGAACCGGCAAAGGATGGAAGAAGTGATGGGCATCATCGACCGGATCACGAAGCGGATAAAGCTCCTCTTCATCCTCCATCCGCCCACGCAGGAGGCCTTGAGGCAGCTCGGATACTATGAAACCCTGGCGGGTAATCCGCGAGTGGAACTTCGGCCCCGCTACGATTACTTCCGGTTCATACGGCTGCTGGAGAAGAGCCGGTTCGTCATCACCGACGGAGGGAGCAATCAGGAAGAGTGCTACTACCTGGGGCATCCCTGCCTTCTGCTCCGCCACAGAACGGAGCGGACGGAAGGGCTGGGAGAAAATGTGGTGCTCTCTAAATTCGACCCGGAAACGATCAGCGCCTTCATCGCGAATCCCGAATCCTACAGGCGTGGGATGCCCCGAATGAAGATGATGCCAAGCGAGATGATCGTCTCCGTCCTCAAAGAATACTGGTAGCCGCTTACACGATGGAAAACGGGTGCCGCCATTGGCCGCGGCGGGCCGGATGCAGCGCGCCTCGGAGCGTGAGCAAACGCCTGAGCGCCAGTCTCCTGTAGATCGTGCCCACGTTGTCGACAAACGCCTTCCGCCCGGCCAGAAGGCATTTTTCCAGCCCCGTGTAATCCGCCCAGAACAACTTCCCTATTTCCGGGGTGATCAGGACGTCGGCACGGGATTTTCTTTGCCGCGTCAGCCAAATCCGCGTCAATTCGTTGCACCGGAACACGATTTCGAGAGCCGACTGCGGGTACACGGCCAAGCCAGGAACCTCAAGGGTCGTGTCCACGGCCAGGACAAAATGCGCTCCCAACGCGATGGCCGGAGCGACGGGCACATTGTCGACCCACCCACCGTCGATCAGGATCCGCCCATTCATCTCCACCGCGGGGAAAAGGCCCGGAATCGCCGAACTGGCCGCCACCGCGTCGCGCAGCGAACCCTTTGTAATCACGATCTCTTCGCCCGTTGTCAGGTCCATTGCCACAGCGGCAAAGGGGATCGGCAGATCCTCTATCCTCGTGTCCGGCACCAGCCTGCCGATGATCTGGCGGTAGGCATCTTCCGACACCAGTTCGGTTTTCAGCATGGAATGAGTGTAGTAGACGCCCTTCCGAAAGAGCCACATAAAGCGGTTGAAAAATCCGTCCACACTGAGTTGAGAGACGCTGTCGTCCACTATGCTCGAGGCGACTTTGAGGAAGGACTCGCTCCCGAAAAGACTGCGCAGCCTGGCTGTGACGGTTTCCGCATCGCGGTAGTAGGCATAGAGGCCGCCGACGATCGCCCCCATGCTGGAACCCACAATCAGGCCGAATTTCATGTGCCGCCGCTCTATTTCCTCGAGCACCCCCAGGTGCGCAAGGCCCCTGGCGGAGCCGCCGCTCAGGACCAGGGCGGGAGTGAATCCTCTTCCGGGCATATCGATCCCTTCAAAAAGGCTATTCGACAGACTGCGTTCAGGAGCATAGAAGTGTGTCACTATTTTTATTCCTATTCATATTCATATCTCGACAACTGTCCATGGACTGGCTCCCCAAGGAACGGTATAAAAGTAGCTATTCCGGCTGTGGCATTCAATGAGCGAAATACAAACCCGTATTTGTAATTCAATTTCGGGAGTGAAAAATGCAGGAAAACCCCACTCGCATTCCGGCAGACGACGGGCAAATATTCCTGGAAGGCCTCTTTCATGAAGGAACGGCGTCGAGGAATGCGGTCCTGTGCCATCCGCACCCGCTGTACGGGGGCAATATGGACAACAATGTCGTCATCGCCGCCCGGAACGCATTCGCGGCCTGCGGATGGGGAACCCTGCGGTTCAATTTCCGTGGAGTGGGCCGCAGCCAGGGCGGGCCTGGGCAGGATGAGAGGGCGGGAGAAGACCTGCTGGCCGTTGCACGGCACCTTCATTCGCAAAAGCCCGGGGCGCCGCTCGATATCGCAGGCTATTCCTACGGGGCATGGGCCGCGCTCAAAGCAATCCGGAACGGACTCGACCCGGACCTTCTCTGCCTTTTTTCTCCACCGCTCGATTTCATGTCGTTCGAGGGGCTGGCGCTTCCGGATATTCCCATCCTCATTACCCTGGGGAACCAGGATGATTTCTGCTCGGTCGAATCCCTCAGGAAATGGCTTTCCGGGCAGGCAAAGAGCCGCGTCACGCTGGAAATATTCCCTTACTGCGATCATTTCTACTGGGAATTCGGAAACGAACTTCGCTCCAGGATTACGGCCTTCCTCACGAAAGACTGTCCCCAGTGCCCCGGCCAGCCCGGCTAGAAGGTGTGTGTCCGGCGGAGCGGCTTGAGCTGCGATCTTTCAATCTGCCGAATAAGATCATCCCACGAAAAATCCCCGATGCGCGTCGTCAAAAAGCACCGGCCTTTTGACTTGCAGCACCGCGATCACTACTTTTGTTCCTGTCAGCCTCCTGCCCGTAGCAACAGCCTTCCACCACAAGCGAGGGCCTCCATGATCACCCTGATCGTAAACGGAAAAACTGCGGTAACGGAAGCCGGCCGCGATACTCCACTTCTCTATGTCCTTCGAAACGACCTCGGACTGAACGGGCCCAAGTTCGGCTGCGGCCTTGCCCAGTGCGGCGCCTGCATGATCCTGATGGACGGTTCCGCCGTCGCCTCCTGCGTCACTCCCGCCGGGAAGGCCGAGGGAAAGGTCATCACGACGCTGGAAGGGCTTGGGACGCTCGATAATCCCCATCCCCTGCAGAAGGCATTCATCGAGGAGCAGGCGGCACAATGCGGATTTTGCATGAACGGCATGATCATCAGGAGCAAGGCGCTCCTGGACAGGGTGCCGGACCCGACCGACGAGCAGATACGGATCGCTCTTTCGCCGAATCTGTGCAGGTGCGGCACGCACCGGAACATCATACGCGCGGTCCGTCGCGCCGCCCGGGAGATGAGAAGATGAAGGGCCTCACGCGAAGGGAATTCTGCAGGGCATCGGCCGGCATCGTCGTCACCTTCTCCCTGGCCCCGGATCTTGCCCGGTCCGCTCGAAGCGAATTGCCGCACAATCTGGAAAAGACACCGATGCTCGATGCCTGGCTTCGGATCGACCCCGATGGCCAGATGACGATCTTCACCGGAAAGGTGGAACTGGGCCAGGGCATTCTGACCGCACTCATCCAGATCGCAGCCGAGGAACTGGAAGTGCCCTTCGCGGATATTCGCGTCATTTCCGGAGACACTGAGCGGACTCCCGACGAACGGTACACCACCGGCAGCCAGTCCATCGAACACAGCGGCGCTGCACTCCGGTATGCCTGCGCGCAGGCCCGCGCTCTCATGATCGAGAAGGCCTCGGCACGATTCGGCTCGGCACCCGAGAAGCTCAGGACGGCCGGGGGCGCGATTATCTCCCCTTCCGGCTCGAAACTTTCCTATGGCGAGCTTGCGAAGGACGGCCTGCTTCACCGGCCGGCTGCCGGCGGAACTCGAGTGAAGCCGGCGGCCGAACATACTATCGTCGGAAAGCCGGTCCCCCGGATCGATATTCCGGCCAAGGCAACGGGCGGTTCCGTCTATGTTCAGGACCTGAGGCTCCCCGGAATGGTTTTCGGCCGTGTCGTGCGTCCGCCGGGCCCGCGCGACCGACTGCTGGAGGTGGATCTTTCGGCGGTAAAGGCAATGCCCGGGGTTCTTGCGGTGGTGAAGGACGGGAGTTTTCTCGGAGTGGTTGCGGTGCGCGAGGAACAGGCTATCGCAGCCCGCGAAGCTTTGCTTGGGAGCGCGAAATGGCACTCCGGGGCAGACCTTCCGGATGCCGGCGGCATTTCTCGCTGGCTGCAAAGTCAGCCGGCCGAAGATAGTATTATCGATGAAGCAAAATCCGGGACGAAGCTCGAAATCGTCCGGAGGTTCGACGCTGTCTACACGAAGTTTTATGCCGCCCACGGCTCGATCGGACCTTCCTGCGCCGTGGCGGAGCTTAAGGACAAAAAACTCCGGGTATGGTCCCATACTCAGGGAGTGTATCCGCTTCGGACCGATCTTGCGGCCGTTATGGAGATGGCGCCCGAAGCCGTCGTCGTTTCCCATGTCGAGGGGGCCGGGTGCTACGGGCACAACGGAGCCGACGACGTTGCGCTGGATGCCGCCCTCCTGGCCCGGGCAGTTCCGGGCCGACCGGTAAAGGTGCAGTGGATGCGTGACGACGAGTTCGCCTGGGAGCCCTTCGGTTCGGCGATGGTGATGAAGCTCTACGCGGGGCTCACGCCGGACGGCGCCATCGCCGAATGGAGGCACGAGGTGTGGAGCAACACGCACAGCTGCCGGCCGGGCCTTCCTGGAGGCGTCAATCTCCTGGCAGCATGGAATCTGGACAAACCATTGAACCCCGCCCCTGTCCGGCCGATCCCTCAGCCATACGGAGGCGCAGACAGGAATGAAATCCCTCTCTATGACTTCCCGAACCGGAAAATCACGCGGCATCTCGTAAAGAAGATGCCCCTGAGGACCTCCGCCCTGCGCTCTCTCGGGGCCTATGGAAATGTCTTCGCTATCGAATCCTTCATGGACGAACTGGCCGCCGCCTCCGGCGCGGACCCGGTCGCATTCAGACTCCGGCACCTGAAAGACCCGCGCGCCCGGGCCGTAATCGAAGCGGCAGCCGCAAGGGCGTCTTGGGAAAAGGGTTTCAAGAGCGATGGACGGACGGGTCGAGGATTCGGTTTTGCCAGATATAAAAATCTCTCCTGCTACGTGGCCTGCGCGGCCGAAGCGTCTATAGACCGCAAGACGGGAGAGATAGCCGTAACGCGGGTTGTGGCTGCGGCGGACGCCGGTCAGATCGTCAACCCCAAAGGGCTCGAAATGCAGATCGAGGGCGGAATAATCCAGTCCGTGAGCTGGACCATGAAGGAGGCGGTACAGTTCGACCGGGAAAAGGTGACTTCCCGCGACTGGATCGCCTACCCGATTCTGAGATTTCCGGAAATTCCCAAGGTAGAGGTCCACCTGATAGGGCGTCCGGAAGAACCGTCTCTTGGCGCCGGCGAGGCATCCATGGGTCCGACTGCCGCGGCTGTCGTCAATGCAGTGAGCAATGCGCTCGGACATCGCGTTCGCGATCTGCCCCTCACTCCGGACCGCATCCTTTCGATCTTGTCCGGGAACGGAGGGACGGGATGAAATCGGCCTTTTCAGGCGTCCTCCTCTCCTTCATGCTTTTGATGCTGAGTGAGTGCGCCTTCGCCCAAACCCAAGAGGACCCGGCGGAATCCGCCCGGGCTTTTCTCCGGGCCTCCCGGGTGCTCCTCCACCCCCGGTGCGTGAACTGCCACCCCGAGGGCGACCACCCGCTCACTGGCGACCAGAGCCTTCCCCACCCGATGAATATCCAGCGCGGTCCAAACGGCATGGGCATAGCGGGATTGTCATGCAGCGGCTGCCACCAGGACAAAAATCAGCCAGAAGAACACAGTCCTCCCGGCGCCCACGACTGGCATCTCCCGACCGAGAAGATGCCGATGGTCTTCGAGAACAGGACACCCCGCCGGATATGCGAACAATTCAAGGACCCGTCCCAAAACGGGGGAAGAAACCCGGAGGAGATTCTCGAACACGTTCGCGAAGCCCCTATTGTTCTCTGGGGATGGAATCCGGGAGGCAACCGGACACCGGTGCCGGTTTCTCATGATGAATTCGTGCGGGACATGACCGATTGGCTCCGGCTGGGTGCGTTATGTCCTGAATAGGGATAATTCCGGCTCCACGGCATGGGGTGTTTCGGTGGCAAAATAGAGAAGCAATAGCTGACTAACTTCCGAGTGAACATCGTTGATATAAGAATTTTAATTTATATAAAATTATTTTTCGATCGATATTAAAAATACTATTATTAAAGTCTCAACCTCAAAAAATCGCCGGTACTTATACTGTTGTGAGCCAGGCGGAATTGACCGCCTGATCGGGGTGTTGTGTTCTCCCTCGTTTCCCCGCTTTTGGCTGGTATGCCGCGAAGAGTTGAGTGCATTCGGTCGAGGCGTGCCGCGACTTGCGATTCATTTTTCCAACTGGAGACGAGATGCCCGCTCATTCGAAAGGGAACACACTCTATCGCGTACTGCTCCCTGCCGCTTTCCTGGTATTTGCGTTATTGTCCAATCCGACCATCGCTAAAGCAGACCTTGACGTGAATGATACGCAGTCGCTCAACTCCGGCTCAATCTCCAACAACAATATGAATATTGGCGTGAATTCGGGTCAGAACGGCACTTTCAATCATAGCGGCGGGACTAACACGGTCACGAACAATCTCATCATCGGTGTCTCCCCCGGCAGCACCGGGGCCTATAACTTGACCGGCGGCGCCCTTTCGGCCACAGACATGTATGTCGGCTACGCCGGAACGGGCATATTCAATCAAACAGGCGGCTCTAACACGGTTTCGACCGGCCTCTACCTCGGGAACAATGCCGGCGGCCGCGGGACCTATAATCTGAGGGGCGGCGCCCTCTCCACCATGGATCTATATGTCGGCTACGCCGGCAACGGCACTTTCAATCAAACCGGGGGGACAAACTCGGTTCCGTACGACATCTTTCTCGGGGCCTGGTTCGGCGGCAACGGAACCTATAACCTAAGCGGCGGCGCCCTCTCCGGCACAAACCTGTATATAGGCAATTTCGGCAACGGCGCCTTCAACCAGGCCGGCGGGACAAATACGATTTCTGGCGACATCTATGTCGGAACCCCCGCAGGCGGCACCGGAACCTATACGTTGAGCGACGGGACATTGAACGTCGGGACGATTCACCTTGTCCGGGGTATTTTCGATCAGACCGGCGGCCGGCTCAATGCAGCTTCCTTTATCCAGGAAGGGGGAGAAGTGCAGGGAAGCCTCGAGAACCGGGGCACCTTCACGTATCAAAACGGAACTTTCAGCGGGCGTCTTCTGAATTACGGCGCAATAGACCTCCAAACCGATTTCACCGCCGCAAACGGCCTTGCCAACTACTCCGCGACGCCGCTGATCATTGATGCCGGCCGCACCCTTACCCTCAACGGAGCGGGGCTGGACAACGAGGGCGCCTTCGTTCTGAAAGGAACCCTGACCGGGAGCGGAGCCCTTCTCAACAACGGCTCTTTCATTCAGCAGGGCGGCACGGTGCAGAGGGACCTCGAGAACCGAGGCGCCTTCACCTATCAGGGAGGACTTTTCAGCGGTCGTCTCTTCAACTACGGCGCGGTGAACCTCGAAGCCGATTTCACCGCCGCAGACGGCCTTGCCAACTACTCCGCGACGCCGCTTATCATCGATGCCGGCCGCACCCTGATTCTCAACGGACAGGGGCTGGACAACCAGGGCGCCTTCGCCCTGAACGGGACCCTGACCGGGAGCGGGACCCTTCTCAACAATACAACGGGTATTTTCCAGGGAACCGGAACGGTCAACGGCTCGTTTGTCAACCGCGGCACGCTCCGGCCGGGCAACTCCATCGGCACGATCAACATCACAGGCAGTTTTACCCAGACTTCCACCGGAAACCTGAACATCGAAGTGGCCTCGGCAACCAGCTACGACAAGCTGGTCGTCACCGGGACCGTCTCTCTCGCCGGGACCGTAACACCCGTCCTTACGGGCCGGTTCAGTCCCACGAGCCAGCCACTGACCTTTCTTACGGCTTCCGGCGGCGTTACGGGGGGCTTCGGCAACTACAGCGGAAACGTCACCCCCGTTATCGCCTGGGGGCTCGACAGCGATCCGAACAGCCTCTCCTTAGCCTTCTCCACCGATTACGCCAACGCAGGCCTGAACCTCACCGCCAACCAGCGTGCGATCGGAGCGACCTTCAACACCCTTTCGAATGCGCCTTCAAGCGATATGTCCTCGGTCATCACCACCATTGCCAACCTGCCGACCGCAGCCGTAGTGGCCGACTCCTATACGCAGCTCTCGGCCGAAAAGTTTTCTGCCCTCTCTACTCTGAGCTTTGCGGGCGCGGATCTCCAAAAGCGCATCCTGGCCGGGAGGATTTACAATCTGCGCACTACCAACCCAGGTTTGCAGACGAGCGGGATATCAGGCAAGTCCGGGGTCTTTTTCGATCCGGCAGGCATCGTGGCGGGCAAGGGTTCAACTCAGGACCAGACGGGATACGATTTCACCATCGGCGGGTTCACCACGGGGATCGACTGGCGAGTACGAGACGACCTGCTGGTGGGAGTGGCAACGGGCTACAACCACACGGATGCCAACTTCCAGAACTCCGGGGGGAGCATCTCGGGTGACACCCTTCCAGTAAGCGCCTATGTCGCATACCTTCCCGGAGCCTTCTACGCCTGCGGCTCCCTGGGATATTCCCTGAACATGTTCAATATGCACCGAAATATTCTCTTCTCCGACATCAACCGCACGGCAAAGAGTTCCGTCAGCGGCGATATGCTGAACGCCTACGCCGAAGCCGGCTACGATTTCCGTACTGGAAGTGTCACCCTTACTCCACTGGCATCTCTGTCTTATTCGAGCCTCTGGGTGAACGGATTTTCGGAAGAAGACGCCGGAGACCTGGCCCTGAAGGTGTCCCCGCAAAATGCCCAGTCCCTTCAGTCGGGCCTGGGAGCGAAGGTTTCGGCCCCGTTTCACGCCGGCTCGCTGGAACTGGTGCCCCGGGTGTTTGCGACCTGGCAGCACGAGTTCGCAAACAACCGAAGAGACCTGGATGCCCGGTTCAGCGGCGGTGGGCCCGTATTCACCTTCCGGACAGACTCGCCCGACCGGGACTTCGGGGTCTTCGGAGCCGATATCTCGATGCCTGTTGCACAGGATCTCGCCGTGCGCTTCGACTACAGCGTCCAGGCGGGAGCGGGCGGCTACACCGCCCATTACCTCGGAGCGGACCTCAAATGGATGTTTTAGTATCCGCGCCCCCTGGCGCCAATGTCGGATCGAGTACTCTCCGACTTGACGACTTCCCGATGTTTCCCGTATCCTGCGGCCATTGAGGTTGGTATCGGTTACCTACGCCATGGCACGGAGGTAAGGCACAATGGAAAAGAAAACGAAATTTTCGATCTGGTACTTCCTGTTCGCCATCTGGGGCGTGCTTGTGGTGCAAAACTACATCGCATCCCAGTATGCGCCGAAAGCCCTTCCATATAGCGAATTTCTGAAAGCACTCCAGGGCGGGCAGATCACAGAAGTAGTGATAACGAACGGGCGAATCACCGGAAAAATGAAGGTCACGGAGAACAACGAAGCAAAGGAAGTGCGCTTCGAGACGTTCAGGGTCGACCAGGATTTATCCGATGAACTCTCGAAATACAATGTGCAGTTCCGCGGGCAGCCCGAGAACACGTTCCTTCGCGACCTCTTGTCGTGGGTATTCCCCATGCTTCTCTTCGGAGCGGTCTGGTACATACTCATGCGGCGGGTGAACCCCGGCGCGGGCATGATGTCTTTTGGGAGGAACAAGGCGAAAGTCTACGCGGAACAGGAAATCGAGACCAGGTTCGATGACGTGGCGGGGGCGGACGAAGCCAAGGCCGAACTGGTGGAGATCGTCGATTACCTGAAAGAGCCCCAGCGATATCAGAGCCTCGGCGGCCGCATGCCCAAGGGGGTGCTCCTGGTCGGTCCTCCGGGAACGGGAAAAACACTCCTCGCACGAGCCGTCGCCGGCGAGGCGGGGGTATTCTTCTTTACCATCAGCG
>JAEZXS010000402.1 GCA_023442755.1 Pseudomonadota bacterium
GAAAGAGAACAGCGTAGGCTTGAAACGCAAGCCCTACTTGATGGGGCTAAAACGCAAGCTGAGCGTAACCGTATGGGGCAATTTGCTACCCCTTCCCAACTCGCTTTCGAAATCCTCACCTATGCAAAAAAACTTATGCCGCCCGGCCAAAAAATTCGCTTTCTTGATCCCGGCTTTGGAACGGGTTCTTTCTATTCCGCGTTATTAAAAATTTTTCCGGGAAACCGGATTTCCACGGCGGCAGGTTTCGAAGTTGATCCCCATTATGCTTATCCCGCGCTTCAGCTTTGGAATGATACCGGGCTAAACCTTCGGTTAGCTGATTTCACCAAACAACGGGCTTCCGGGAGCGGATTTAATCTTCTGATTTGTAACCCGCCTTATGTTCGGCATCACCATATCGTGAACGGTGATAAAGCCAGAATACAAGCAGCCAGCTATAAAGCCTGCGGCATTCAATTCGGCGGGCTTGCCGGTCTTTATTGTCATTTTTTAGGGCTTTCTCATGCATGGATGGCCGAAGGCGGCCTTGCCGGCTGGCTGATCCCGAGCGAATTCATGGACGTGAATTATGGTGAGGCTGTGAAGCATTACCTTCTGGATAAAGTTAGATTGCTTCATATCCATCGCTTCGATCCAAACGACGTCCAATTTGATGATTCCTTAGTGTCGTCTGCGGTCGTTTGGTTCAGGAAAGAAACACCGCCCCAGGACTACGACATACAATTTACGTTCGGCGGTACACTTTCAGCGCCGAAGGTATCGCGCACCATTCCTGCAAATGTTTTGCGCCATCAAGCCAAATGGACGCGCTTTCCCGTCTCCGAAATAGGTAGCGGTGAAAATGGCCCTACTCTCTCCGATTTCTTCTCGATCCGGCGCGGCTTGGCAACAGGCTATAATAGCTATTTCATTCTGACAGCCGCGCAGATTGCCGCGCGTAAGCTTCCCGGTGAATTTTTTAAACCAATCCTGCCGAGCCCCCGTTATTTGCCAATAACAGAAGTTGGATCTGATGAAGCCGGCAATCCCATTGTAGACAATCCCCTGTTCCTGCTTGATTGCCGACTTTCCGAGAATGTAGTGCGGAAGCAATATAAAACACTTTGGCGCTATTTCGAGGAAGGCAAAGCGCGCGGTGTGGCAGACCGTTACCTATGTAAACACCGTTTTCCTTGGTACTCACAGGAAGACAGGCCCGCCGCTCCTCTCGTTTGCACCTATCTAGGTCGAGGCAATACAAAAAGCGGACGACCTTTCCGATTCATACTGAACAAATCGCGTGCGACAATTACAAACGTGTATCTTGCTTTGTATCCTAATCAACATTTAGCTCCCATCTTTGAAAAAAAACCTTCTGTTGCTCGTCAGATTTGGGAAACGCTCAATCGAATTTGCCCTCAGACCATGCTTGCCGAAGGACGCGTTTACGGCGGCGGACTCCATAAGCTCGAACCCAAAGAACTTGCAAACGTCCCCGCACCGGAAGTCTCCGACCTCCTTGCGAAATTGCAAATTAAGGGACTTTGCCCCCCCGCACGCAACGATAAAGGCCAAGCCCGAAAGTCGTGATTTCCCCGGCCTTTTGCGCTTGCACTTGTGCCGGCCAGGCTATCCTCCACCTCATGCCCCTCCGAAGGGACTTCGAAGGGGCATGCAATGAATAGAAGAACACGGCAAACGCGAGGGAATCCCCTACGCGGCCTGTTCAACCAACACAGGGACCGGCACGGGAGGCCAGACAGGATTTCTCGGATCGACGGTGGTTTCCGGAAGATCACGAAGAGCTTGTCTGTAGGCCAGGAACTCATCCCTGTTCTGAATTGGCGGGTAGTCAGGCAAAACCACATAGTCGGTTGCAGAAATGAGGGCGTCCCTTTTAGCCCTAAGGGTTTTCCAGGCTATCTCGATTTCAGCGGCCTCGATATTTGCCTGAAGTTCGGGAGTGAGGACCTGGACCTGTGCCGTAGGTTGACCAAAATCACGGATGAGGACGGGTTCTCCCGTTTCCGAGTCGTACCATATCTGATTTCGGAAATCCGGCTGGACAGTCCATGCACCATCGACAAAGACGGCAGCCTGATTGTCAGATAACGGGGGAGGCGCATCAAAGGTCGCATTGGCCGGCAGAAGATAGATTTCCTCTTTATCGGCGGGGCTTCTCCACGCCTTGATCACCCCAGTATATTCCCCGGTTCTTTCATCATATCCGTAAGCTGGTTTGAAATCGGGCATTTCATCTCCTTAATAGCGAATGCAATACATCAAGTTGATATTCCAGGGCCGCGTTTCATTCCCACCAGTTGCAGGAGGAGGGTCGTGGCTCAAATACGGGCCTGTTGCCACGCCCTGTGACATACCTGTTTCCGTCGAGGTAACGTAGTCGCGCCCGGCACTGTGAACGTGGGACTTGAATTGATCTGCCTGACCAGTACCAACACGGTCGCCGCCGATTCCGTCTCCCCTGTTGGAACGACTTGCTCTATCAGGGTCTAAACCACGGCCATGATCCCAACCGCGAACAAATGCGCCTCGCAAATTCGGCAGGGTAAAAGAATTCCCATCTGCCGCACCAAACGTGGTTCCGATGGCCGCGAAAAGACTGGAATACGTAGCGCGGGAAAGGGAAGCACCGCTACATTCAAGAAAGCCACCCGGAGGTGTTTCGACAGGGAACGGCAGAATAGCGCCCGCCGGAATCAACTGTTGCTGAACTATGGGACCCCCACCAAAATACGGGATAAAGAGGCCATTATTCTCATCGAACTTGCCAATGATAATCCACGCAGTGTTCGCTTTGTTGCGAATCTTCAGAACCCCCGCTGTCTCATCAGGCCACAGCATATGTGGGTATATCGTGGCCGGAGCATTCGGACCAGTATTGCAACTGGCAAGCGCCTGGACCGACCCATTGCAAGCCTGAAGAAGTTCTTCCCCCGAACCATCCGCAATAACCATCGAGTGCTGACTCATTCCCCCTCCTTTTAGGCTGCCTTTTCGTAGCCCCAGCCCTTGGCCAGATAATCAAAAGGCACGGCTTTCCGCGTGCCGGCCGCATTTTTCACGCTGAACTTAAACCCTGTGCGCGTTTCCCCCGTCTTCACGATATAGTCCCCGGTCGCCATCCCTCCTGCTGTGACGTGAATCGCCGGGGTGGTGTGGAAAGCGGGGTCGAAGACCACCGTGACATCCCCTGTGGCGCTCGTCATCAGGCCGTTTTTGCCATCTATCCGGTCTGGCATGTCCACCGCGATGTCGATCCCCGTCACAACGGGAGTCGCGTAGGAATCGCTCGAGACCAGTTCCACCATGAACTCGAAATACCTCCCTGCGTAGTCGCCAACCGAAAACTTCTGCCAGTCTGACCACGGATCGGCCGCATTGTCTTTGTACCGGACATAGGTGAACACGAAGACCTTACCCTTCGCGCCACCCGTGATTGAGGGCCGTGCGCTCACACTTGGCCACAGCGATACGAGATCGCCGTAGTCCCTGGCCATGAAACTGACTTTTCCGGAAAGACGCGCCGTGAACTTGCCGCCAAGATCGATCGATGTCCCGATGAAGTACTTCCCTGAGGTATGGAGCGGCGCATCGAGCGAGCTGAACTTTTTCACAGCACTAACCCGGGCAACCTCGGACACGAGTTTCGTCGAGTTCAGAACGATGTATCCGTTTGCATTCGACGTAACTGTTCGGCTGCTGCCCGCTTCCTCGAAAGTGCCTGGGAAGGGGGCCGTCTCCTCGATTTCCTCGACCACATTGAGGCCATCCAGCCCCGCGATGTTTGTCACGGCGAGGATCGCATTCCTGCTCTCCCGCCCACCATCGTCCACCGCCTTGATGAGATACGTTCCCACCTGGGCCGGAAGGGTCTTGCTCGTGCCATACGTTGTCGCAACCTCGACAGCTCCTTCCCATGTGGCACCTTCCATGACGTTTGCAAACTTGATCCGGTAGAAGTCCAGATCGACGTCGCCCACCGCCTCCCACGTAAGGATCGCCTGATTGCCGACGACATTGACATCGAAGTTTGGTACGTCCTGGGGCGGGGCCAGCTTTCCCCAGACGATCACGTTTTTCAGCTCAGTCCATCCGCTGTTTTGGAGCCCGCGGCAGCGGACCCTGAAATCATACGTCCCAGGGATCAGGTCGCGGATCTCCATCGAAGGCGAACCCGTTTCTTCGGCATTTTCCCAGCCACCCGTAGTCAGTCTGTACTGCACCTCGTAGCGGTCCACGCGAACGTCTGGGGAGTGTTGCCAGGACAGGAGCATCCCGAAGCCATAAGACCGGCTGTTCCTGTACGAAAACTCCTTGCAGCTAAACGATGCGGGCGGCAGGACCGGCCCTTTCGGGAAAATAGAGTCGGGCTTTTCGATGAGAGGCAGATCGGCGTAAATCCAGTCGAACTTGCTCTCGTCGTAGAATACAGCACTCACCTCGAACCGGGCCGGCTCGACCTCGCGGTTGGCAACGCACCGGAAAAGGCGAGGTTCTGCTTGAGTGCTGGAAAGCACCCAGACAGATTCCCTGTCGGGGATTTCAGAGAACGCTTCAGTAAGTGCAAGGGCCTGTGTTTCCCCGGCACTGGTAGGCCGCAGTGAGATCTTATCGAACAGGAGGGTCCCTGAAGCAATATTCCGGCAATCGTCACCCCAGCAATATACCCAGACTGTATAAGGTGCTGTCTGCTGCGGGGTTACGTACCCGAAGATATGGGTCCACCCCTCGGCTGTGACTCCACCATTTATGAAATGCTCCGTCTCCCCAGACTTGTAAATCGAGGCCTTTATGGTTTTCCCGGCCAGAGTGCCATTCTTGATGTAGAGGGAAAGCAGGTAAGGGACTCCGGCCACCAGATTGATATTCGCTGTCTTCATGCTTTTCTGCCCGAGGGCCGTAAAAGTCAGCTGGCAGCATTTGCCAAATTGTGCATCATCAACGGATGCTAGAGAACTTGCTGAATTCGGATACCATCCGGTCACACCCGTTTCGAATTCTGAGTTGGGGACCAATTCGTTTCCCAGGCCACCGTAGACGGCCTTTTCCTCGACCTTGCCGCTGGGAAGGACAACAGAGGCTGTGTACGTGTTCCCAGCATCGAGAGTGACGGGTTTATCGAGAAAGAGTCTCGTAGGCGTGCAATTTGATTGAAGCCTCCCGTTCCAGTCAACGCCCATGTATGCAGGGTCGGAGGCTTTGATCACGCAGCCGGGCGCACAGTCGGCAAAGTCGAGGCCGCTCTGAAAGGTAACGCCCTCGGGACAGACCTTCTCGGTATAGAGGATGTATCTTCCCATGCGGATTGCCTGAGACCTGCTGGTGCAGCCAACCGCCAGGTAGTCCTTCTTCTTCCAGCCTAACTCGCGCACCAGCTCCGGATCGTCGACGATCTCGACATTGGTCCGGTAGTGGTCGGTCGGATCATTCCACGTCACATAGACAACAGAGCAGCGACTCGCATTCCCGGTGCCGGTGTAATGAAACAGGCCGTCGATCACATTCGTCGGGTTGGCGATGTGGGTCGGTTTGGTCGGCCGATCCTGGGCGAGGGTGATGATCCCGGACCCGTAGTAGGGCATCGACACAAAGGATGAGGCAATCGAGTTGAGAACGTGTATGGCCTCTTCCTGCGTCTGGAGAACCCCGGTGAACCTCCACCTCGGCTCATACCCGCCGGTTCCGTTCGGGACCAACTCGTCGCAGTATCTCGCCGCCTCGTACAAGGCCCACTTGTCGATGTTCCAGCTTTTGACGTAATCGCCAAGACCATACCTGGGGCTGGTCGCCAGATCGTAGTAGATCCACGCGGGGTTATCCGTCCACCCGGTCTTGAACGTCCCGTCCCACGCCCCGGTGTACGTTCGCGCGCGAGGATCGTAATTGCTCGGTATCTTGAGGTCGCATTTCCCGTAGACAAGCATCGAAATAGTTGGGATTTGCGATCCGAACTGCCTTGCGGCAAGCCGAATCCCGAGAGCCGCCGTATTCGGCATAGTGAGCTTTGCGTAGGTGATTGTCGCGTAGCTTGCCCAGGAGACCTCGTTTCTGGTGTCCAGTCCGTCCGCATCGTCCGTTGTGCGAACGACCTTCACGTTCCAGGGCCCGGCCCCGAACCTTGCCCGCCAGTTTTCGATGGTGAAGGACCGGATGTAATTCTCGTTCGTTTTGCCCTTGATCTCGACCAGGGCGGCTCTTGACCAGTTGCCGCCGTAGGGCTGGACGTAAACTTCGAAGTTAACCGTGCAGCCGTGGACGTCGGCGGTCGATTTGTCCTGCTGGAAGAAGGAATTCGTGGAAAGATTTATCCGGACAGCATCCACCTCCCCGGTCTCAATCGTCTTCGTCACACCGCCCAGGGCTTTTTTAACCGGCAGACTTACCTGGACCTCGGCCTCCTGTCCATCAAACGGCAAAGGTTCCTGATCGGCGGTCCCCCATCTTTCCCAGTACTCGACTCCCTGAAAATTGTAGCTTCCATCGGCATTCTGAAGCGGGGTCCCGTCAAAAAAGATCGACTGTGCTCCGGCGACAAGGCCTCCGACCTGACCCTCCGAGTAGACCAATACCATGCTGGCAATGGCCTCGGATTCGAGGTTATTCGGTTCCTCGTAAGGAACGTGGGAGGCTCCCGCGCCGCTTTTGCTCGAACCACCGGCACCGCGAATAATTTCTTCCACTCTCACCTCCCCACTATCCAATCGTTCCGTCGCCCCGGCTGATATAGGCCAAGTCCACGGCAACGCTCAGGTCGGACTGGATGTTTTCCACGGTAAAGTTCGTCTCGATGGGCCAGTCGGCGCCGTTGACCTTGACCGACGCTATCTTGTATTCCCACCAATTCGTGCAGGTGACGTTGAATGTGATCGAACTGCCCCTGATAACCCTGAAACTACCGCTCGGGTTTATGGCCGCAACACCCGGCAAGAGCATGCCCATCATCCAGTGTTCCCCTTCAACAGGACTCCCTCCGAGAGTGATGGCCGCATTGACGCCTACCCTGTTTTCCTCGGGTTCGACCGCCGGGGACCCGTTAACTTTGATCCCTGCGGAAACGATGGTTCCGCCGTACTCAATCGGACCTCCGTATATGATCGGCTTCGCTCCGCCCTGCTCAATTCGGTTTGCCGGGCCGTTGAAGACGAAGGACAGTTTCTTGTCCTCCCCGTTCTGGTAGTCGTTTATCGTGGGGGCTGGCGTCATGAGCTGCACGATCCCACCAAGAGCCATTGCCGCGCCCATCATGAGGACAGCCCCGCGGGAGACGAACCCTATGACGGGCATAGCGGAACTCATGAAGGTGGAAAAGCCTGCCCCAAGTCCGACCTGTCCACCGGGAACGAAGGAAAGCGCGATCAGGGCAACCCCAAGGATGACCTGAAAGATGCCTTTGGAGTTGCTGCCCCCTCCCTGCGGGACGGGAACGAAGTGGATCGGCTTTTTCCGGAAAATCATCCCGAGCTGCTCCATGTGGAGGCTCTCGCCGGTTTCGATGTCCTCCCCGCGAAGAACTGCGAACTGGGCCGGCCGGATCGCCGCATAGAAGCCCGGGTAGTTCGCATTCAACGCCCGGATAGCTTCGGCGGGGCTGTCCACCTCGAGAAGGTGATGAGACCCGAACTTATCCGCGAGGTAACCATGCAGGTATATGTCAATCATTGATGCGACTCCGGTGCCTCATGATTCGCGTAACGTGGCTGTGCCGCCAGGGGCCAAGCGGTTCGCGGTTCGAAAGCCTCTTTTGCTTGTGGTGGATAATGGCCCCGTTGCCCTCGTAGACGGCAACGTGGTTTTCCACATGGCCCCAGATCTTCATGATCACCCCGTCTCCCGGCTGCAGGTCATTTTCATCGACCTTCACAAAACCCATCTCAGAAAGGCCGTCGAAGATGACGCTCTGACCCTTCACCCACCAATCCGGATCGCGCGGCCACACCGGCAGGACAAGACCCCAGCTCAATCTGTACCAGTCCCGGGCAAGCGTGTAGCAATCCGCCACCCCCATGCGAAACTCACGTTCAAGCAGGGGCGGCACGGGGCATTGGTCGCCCCACCAAAAAGGAGGCTGCGCCGCGCCCTGGACCATCGGGACGATCACCCACGGAACGGCGGTGGCGATCTGGCCCTCCATGTCGAGTTTTGTCGGGCAGTTCGGGCCTTTGGGGTGCGAGTGAACAATTGCCTGTATGTTTCCGACGAGAACGAAGCGTGCGTACGCTATGGGATCGATTCTGAACTCATCCTGGGGCTTTTCCGCCATGTTGTTCATGGGGATGTACTGATCTTTGAAGACGATCCCGCAGGACTCTTCCGGGTAGCACAGCCTTGCGTGCTCCCGGGCTTTCGCCAGAACTCCTGAGTCGAACATCTACACCCTCACTTTTGCAACTGCCGGGAACGCGGTTGTGGGCAGCCACCCATTTTGGCCAAACCGCAGTTTGCAGTCGAAGAGGCGGCGCCCGCATGCGTCCTTTTTCGGGTCGGTTGTCGGGCGGCCGAGTTTGTCGTAGCAGGCGGGCCAGGAATAAGGACAGGTCGCCTGTGTGTAATCAAAGGCAGTCCCGTTCCACCACCGGTAGATGTGCTGGCATCCTTCCCGAAGAATCTGACCCTTGGGGATCTTCACGCCCTGGCAGTCAACCAGACTGGCAAGTTCCCATGTGATGTAGAACTTGTTCGATTCGGTTTTACGCTCGATCACGTAGACGTCGACGGGGAAGTGGGCATCGAGGTCCTCATCCGATTCGCCGACGAGGTATTTCTTGAGGGTCCGGTATCGGTAGAGGATTCCCCCCTTGAAGTCGTTGAATTCCCTGACCGCCGGCGCGAACATGAGCTTCGTGTTCGAAACGGTGAGGGTGGGGCGAGGAAGACTTCCCTGCGTGGTTATCTCGAACCCTTCCCCCTTGACGTCTATCGGCGTGTAGTCCGTTACGCCGGGAGGATCTGCGATGTCCCTCCACCGAACGAGCTTGTCGGCATAGACGTTGGGGGTGAAATAGAAGACGTCACCCCCAAGCCTTCGGATATCCATCTGGAAAAGGACGATGTACGCATCGACGTCGAGCTTTTGCGCATCGTTTGTGATCATACCGGGTCAAACTCCCGCGTGAATGTTGCCGACATATTGGTGTACGGGCCTTCCGGCGGGTCCTTGGACCACTTGTCGCATGTCCAGACCCACGGTTGAGGCTCCCCGGGAGGCGTCCAGAAGAAGGCCTCGGCCCCGAGCTTCGCCCTGAAAAACGCAATGAGGGTATTGGCTTCGGTGACGGTGATGTTATCCCACCGCATGTCCCAGGTGGCCTCGATGCTATTGAGTCCGTCCGGAGCCCTTTGCGTATAGCCAGAGAACTTGTTTCTGAGCACGCGGGCGGACTCGTTTCCTCGCGAGGAAATCGACGGGGTTACGGGCAAGGTATCCATCAGGAATTTACCCCCTTGTTGAGTAGACCCATGGGCCGCAAGTGCTGTTGCAGCCGCTTGTCGACTTCGACTGCGACCATCTGGCCGATGAGCTTCCCATACGTTTCTGCGGCCCCGGTATCGGGCGACCCACCGTTTGTCTGCGGGGCAGGCACGGTGACGCTTATAGGCATCGCTATCGTGGTGCCAAGGTTTGGAACCTGGCCTTTCGGAACGACGTATTCGCCCTTTTGCAGGATCGCCGGGATCTCGTCGGAGGCGAGGCCGCCGAAGTGATACCTGGGTGCGTTTTCGATGAAGCCACCGGCATGGACTTTTCTCGGGTCAAGCGGCATCACGTTCGGGTTGACGCCACCGGCCCCGGGAGCTGGGCCGCTGAGTCCGAAGATGTTTCCGAGGAAGCTGAAAATGCGGTTCGTAATCGTTGCCTGGATCGTCATCCTGATGAGGTCTTGGACAACGGACTTCGCCATGTCCCCGACACTCACCTTCGTGCCTGTTGCAGCCTTTGCGGCCGCATCCGCCACACCGTCCAGGGCGTTTTTGAACTGCATCGCCCCCTGCACCCCAAGGTCCCAGTTCGTCGGCATCTGGCGGGCGATATCGTGCATCCCGTACCGGAAACCGTCCAGCGCGTTGCCGTTTGCCTTCATGACCTGCAACCAGCGCTCGTACTCGCGAAGCTGGACGGTCATGTCCCGCATGTTTTGCGCGTTCTTACCAGTCGTATCGAGCCAATCGAGTTCTTCCTGCTTCTGGATGACCTCCGATTTCGCCCTGGCAAGGTCTCTGGTCGTTCCGGCAAGCTGGGCGTATGCCTCCTGAAGTTGGAAGACCTTCAATTCCTCCCGACCTTCGCCAATGGCTCTTGTCCTGGCTATTTCGATTTTTGCGCTTTCTGTGACATCCTTTTTTGCCTCCTCGGCAAGCTGATTCTTCCCGGCAATGTATTTCGTGAGCCAGTCAAAATATTGCAAAGCATCAGGCGTTGGGACCTTGCCGTTCTTCGTGAGCTTATCGGAGATTTCTTTCTGCATCCTTTCGAGGTCGGGAACCCATTTGTCGATCTCGCCAAGGGTGCGCTGTAAATTGGCCTCGATCATCTTCACTTCTGCCTCGACGGAATCGCTCCAGCCTTTCATCCCCTCGGCATCACGCGCCATTTGGATTTCCTGGGCCCTCACGACGTCGGAGTTGAACCTGCGGATCATCTCGGCCACGTTCTGGTCGATGTCACGAACGTCGACGAGGGATTTCTGGTACTTCTCCATGTCCTTTTTGTCCCAGAGACCCTTCATCTTGTCGACGCGGCTGCCGAACTTGGTGTCGTAGTCGCTCCAGAGTTTCGTCACATCGTCCATTATTTTGATGGACTGTTCGTATCTGCCGCCTCCCCAGAGGATCTGGGCGTACTTCTCGGCGTTTACGAATATGTTGTTGAAGTCCTGTTCCCATTCGTAGCGATCGTTCCAGGCAGCGGCGAACTCTTTCGCATACCCCTCAAGGCCGGCCGTTGCCTCCTGCCGCTCGTTTTTGCCAAAGTGGCCTTTCCCTTTCGACATCGACGAGATGAAATTGTTCATTGCGGCGAGTTCCCCTGGAAGCAGGTTGTTCTCTGTCGCATACCCGCCGGAGACCTCCGCCGCCGCCTGATTCACGGCTGCCTGTTTCTTCTCCTCGATCTTCTTTAGACCTTCTCGGATCACTGCTTCCTGGCCGTTAGCCACGTTCTCGTAGTATTCCCGGGTCTTCTGTGCGGCCTCCTCGGCACTATTGGCAACGCCTACGTCGCCACCGACTTTGGGGTAGAGGAGTTCCGGCGATCCCAACCTGTTCCCAAAATGTACGAAAGAACGCGCAGTGACGTTGTAGTCCGATCCATCCACCATTTTCCCGGTCATCAGGTTGAAGGTCCGCTCGCTCTCAGGGGTTTCCGGAGGCGGGTTCTTGTCCTTCATAGCGTCGCTTATGAGGCCGCGCGCGCCCATGATAAGACCGGCGAACATGCCGTAGTTCCCGAACAGGTACTTGCCGACGATTCCCAAACCGATACCGTTTTTGGCATTGTCCGGAAGCTGGTTGAACCAACTGAGGGTTTTGCCCAGCATGAGCAACAGGTCGCCGATTGCAGAGGCGGCGCCGCGGATGGTCGGGGCAAGTCCGGCAAGATCCTGGGTCAACTTGACGATCTTTCCGCCGATGTCTTCAACAGAGGTTCCGCCAAGGCCCAGATCGTTGAAAAACTTGGTCATCGCATCGCTTACCTGGCCAGCCCATTCGACGATCTTTCCTTCCTGCTGCAGCCTGTCGAACTGCTTCAGAAGTCCGTCAAACCATTTGCTGAGTTCTTCGAAGATGCCGGCGCGGCCGATGTCCCGCCTGATCGACTCAAATGCCGCATTTGCCCGCAGTCTCATCACATCCCAGAAAGCGGAAGTGTTCGTGATGCCGTTGCGGAAGTTTTTCTCGACGTATTCGAGAAGGGCCTGCATGACGGTTCCGAAGTCGACCGCGCGGTTTTTAAAATCGCGAAGAAAGAGGTCAGCGGGACTGATCTTGAGCTTTTGCATGATCGCGTCCATGACCTGCGGGAATTCCCGGGAAAGCTCTTTTAAAGCATCATCCATACCGACGTTACCGAGTTGCGCAAGCTCGGACATCTTTCCGGTCAGACGGTTTAATTCGTGCTCCCCGGTCTTTCCCACAGTCAGGAGGTAGCCAATCAGACCCTCCATCTGTGCCTGGGTGGGCTTCAAACCAACAGCATTCAGTTGCACCACAGCTTTCTCGACGTTACTGATGCCGTAGCTTGACCTCCCGAGCTGCTCGATCCACCCCATCATCTGCGCCATACCCTCGTTGCCTGCGAAGCGTTGGAGAGCGTGGTCCAGCTTCTGGAACTCGGCCGATACCTCGATGATGCCGGAAAACTGGCTTTTGGTGATGCGGTAGCCAGACCACAGCGAGAAGATTTCGAACAGGCCCTTTAGCGAGCTGGTCATACCAGACATCGCTCTGCTCCCGTCTTCAACGGATTTCGTGGTCTGCTTGATGTTGGTGGTGAGGTTCTGGAAACCCTGAGCAGCGGCGGCGGTATTGCCCGTTGCCGTGATCACGATGGTATTGGTGGTCGTGATTGCCATGCGACCTCCTTAAAAAAGCGGGCATCGCCTCGATTTGGCGGCGATTGCCTGCCTCATTGCCGAAATGTCGAGCCAGTACTGGAGACTGAAATCATCCGCCCGAAAGGGGAAGCCCGCCTCGATCAGCATGACGTTCTCGTAAAGTCCAACGGTATAGGGACTGACATCGAAGTCCTTGTCGTCGCAACAGTCGCAAAGAACCTGGAGGAAAGGGCCGGACCGGGCCCGGCACGCGGCCTTTTTAGCTTCAGTGCAGCCCTTTCCATCAATCAGGTGCTTTATCTGGTCGGCTAACTCGAAGACTTCGGCTGCTTCAAAGGGTCCGGCAGCTCATCCTCATCGAGTTCCTCCTCGCCGATCTCAAAGTTCGGCGTATCGGAGATCACCCCGGTGCCTTCAAAAGCGTGGCGGCCAACGGCTGCAACGACATCGGGAAGGTACTTGACGAGGAGTTCCTTCCAGTCACCCCGAAAATCCTCGTCATTCGGGTCGGAGGAAATCGCCTTGCCGTTGATCCCCAGGCTCCCCTTCTCGAACCCGATCAGGATGCGCGCCCCGAACTTCGTCCTGGCTTCCGCAGCCTTCGGGATGAGCTTGTTCCCCTTTCTTTCGAAAAGGGAAGACTGATAGGCGGCGATCTCTTTGTTATCGGGTCGCCTGTAGAAGAAGACATGCTTCTCGTCGCCATCGAGAACCGTTGCCTTGTAATTGCGTTCCGTAATGTCTCGCATGTAGCTAACTCCTTCACTCAGTTAAGTAAAATGGCAAAGATCAGCCCGTTTTGATGATGTAGTCGTCATCGCTTCCAGTGAGAAGGTAGGTCAGGTTCCAGATCGCCCGGCCATCCTTGTCGGCTTTCTGAGGCTCATCCATGCGCGGATTCGCGCACGCGATAGAGACCCGGTTCCCCTTGGCTCCGATCATCCACGAAATGGCCTCGATGGTTCCCTTCTCCCATCTGTCGTAGGGGTTGAAGGCGGCCAGCGTATCCATGTCGATGTCCAGGGTGAGTTTCGGTTGACGTCCGGTGATCAGGATCGACGAAAGACCGGTTTCCGAGTTGATATCCTTTTTCTCAGCAATCGTGTTGCCAAGGTCGAGGGTGATCTTCTCGATGCCCGTCGGCGTGTAGGCCCCTATCTTGAGACCGGCACTGAGAACCGGAGGCGGTTCATACTTCAGGTCGGGAGCGCCGGCGACGTTGGCCGCGGCGTCACTCGGCGCGACATAGAATCCCGTCATGTTGAAAGTGATCTGGGCGCTTCCATCCGCCGGAAACTCCATGGTCGCCGTACCTCTGCAACCCACAATGGCATGCAGAATACCGTCGAGGTAGTAATAGATCGTTGCCGACTTCATGAGCGCTGAATTGCTGGTAGGCGTATAAACCCTGCAATCGTCGACGTCGATGGTTCCATCTGCTGCGACCAGGCCGCATGCCTGGAGAAGGGGTTCGAGGTAGGTAGGGGTTTTCGGAGCCACCACATTACCCGGCCCCTTCAATTCACAGATGATCTCGATCGTCTGCTTTTTCGCCCCGACGACAAAGCCGGCATTGGAAAGCGAGTCACGCATGTAGTTGCGCTCGCGCTTGTTGCCGGTAACGGCATGTTGCGGAATTCCGCAAAGGACAAGGTCTACGGCAGCGGGGACTATATCAACCCCGTAGCTGTCTTCGACTTTGGCGAGGACCACGCCCTTTCTGGTGAGTTTTTCGGCCATGTGAACCTCCTAAACCCGGCAAGAGGTTGTGAAGATGATTCCGTAAACGATGGTGCCCTGATCCCCGTCTATCGACTGCTCGGATACTGGAATGAGCGGTCTTATCGAGAGTCCAAGGTCTTTCCCCCTCAGTGTTTCCATGATTTCCTCCACGATCTCATAGATTCCCAGCTTGCTACCCGAGCCGTGGAGAAGTTTTTCCTGCGACGCATAGTTTCTTGCTACCACGAGGATATAGAACCGCATCGCCTTGTCCTGCATGGTGTAGTTCATGCCGGGTTCTGAGAATTTCCCCCCGGTATATGTGACATAGGCGGCCGGCACGATGGATGTGAAGGCGTCGGCTTTCTTTGTCAGAATATCGCTGAGCGAACCCACCTTTTTGAGGTAGGCGAGTTTCGCTTTAAGCTCCGCGATGATCGCTTTCTCGATGTCCTTCACGGCTGCCGCCATATCAAACTCCGCTGAATATCCATTCCCTGACCGCTTCGCCTATCCTCTGCGGTTCACCGTATCCCAGGGGGACGGCGAAGTAGACACGCGGCGGGATCGTGATGTGCATGATGTGCGCTTTCACGCGAACGAGTTTTTCGCTGGTTGTTTTCCCGAAAACCGAAGTCACCCTGCGAATCAGCTCGGGGACGAAAACCGTGGACGTTACCCCGTACTGTTGCGCCACCCCACCGGCGCCGACTGCGGCGGTCCATGTCGCCACCTGGTCGTTTGCGGTAAAGATGGCATTCAGCGCGGCATCCCTGAGTTTTCCAGATTTCGTGAGAATGCCGCTGTAGTCTTTCTTGCCCTTCAGCGGGGGCCAGGGCGGGCGACCTTTGGCCGCGAAGTTGAGCCGCACGATGTCCCGAATGATCGGGTCGACCTTTACATAGGCCGGACGGAAATGACGAAGCCGCTCCGTGATCCTCTCAAGAAACTCGAGGGTCTTTCGAGACTCTATGTAAAGCGAGATGTCGGCCTTGATATAAAGGGGCATCAGTACCTATCCCAGGTATCAACTCCGAACTCAGCATCCACTGACGAGTACCTCGGGTACTGGCTCGTACCATCCCCCACCGCACCTATGGTCGACTTGCCATCGGAAAAACCCTTGAGGAAATCCATCGCCATGGTGTACCGGTCTACCCTGATCTCCGGAACATTTTCCTTTCGGGAGTAGAGGGTATAGATCGCTATATCGGTGCAGAGCGATACCAGGGTGGGGGTCGGGCTTGCCGGCACATCCATCCTTGTTCGCAAAAAACCGTCGATCACGGCCCCGGCCCTCTCGATTGCCGACGTGACGTTGGCCTCGCCGATCAGTCCAGTGGGATTTTCCGGATCGTCCGTGAGTTCGATGAGAACTGCCCGGTCGAGTTCTTTCAGGATATCTTCCAGGGTGCAGTACGCCATGGTTTACTCCGCAGTTGCCGCCTGGTCCTCGGACTTTACGAGCATCCCGATGAGCTGCTTGCCGTTGCATGCCTTGGAGGGATTGAGTCCCCGGCTTGCGAGAAGGGCAAACATCTCGTCTCTGGACATGCCCATGTACTTGGCCTTCGGATCCTCTTCCGGTTTCAAGTCCGAATCGGGAAGGATTCCTCCGGAAGTCACCCCTGCCGCCGGAAGACTTTCGCCAACCGCGCAAATCTTCCCGGCCTTGAGCAGGCCGTCGACTTCGGCAGGATCGGCCTCGAACGTGTTTCCCGCGCAAATGATTTTATCGGGAAACTGTATGGCCCCCATCATCACTCTGAATACTGCCATCGGTTCCTCCATGAAGGTTGGCGGGAGGCCGAAGCCCCCCGCTATTCAGATCAGACCGGCGCGTCGCAAACGGTTACGACAATGATTGCATCCGGTCTTTTGACTACCGGGCAGACCCGGGATTCGCCGAAGATCCAGCGGCCGGCGGGGTCCTTTTCCACCCAGGAGTTGCTGAAGAAGAGCTGGCGAAGCATCTCTTCATCGGACACGGCCGAGAGGTAGGGGCAGTCGAAAACGTCGCTGCCCTCGCCGATGAGGATGAGTTGGTTCGGTTCGATGAAACGCTTGCGGGTTCCATCGTCGAGCTTAAAGGAGGCGTTGTACTCCTCGAAGTTCACACCGGCCAGGCTGGCGATACGGCCATCCTTGGCGATCTGGCTGCCCATGTCGTATTTCAGCAGGTCCTTTACTTTCTCGTCCGCGAGAATACAGTCCATTGCCTTCCAGCCCGTCCAGGCGTGCCAGTTGGTGATGCTGTGGCTGGAATCGTCCTCGATGGTGCGCTTCCACTGGCGCAGATCGGCGATGATGGTCTGAGTCCCGGAATCCCACTTGGCACCCGCGGCGAGGGTGATCAGGTGGCCCGCCGAGAAGTTGTAGTTCACAAGCTCCGTGGTGAGGTCCTTGTCGTAGAGGATGCCGCGAAGCGCATGACCGCCCCAGAACTCGAGGGTTCTATCGAACATATTGCGCAGGTCCATCTGCTCACGGGCGATACGTGCCCTCATGAGTTCGGGAGCCAGTTCGCCGTAGCGCCGGATGTCCTGAACCTCGGAGTTATTGATGAGGCGCTTTTCGGCAAGCCTCGGGGACTCCATGGTGATGGTCTTGCGGTTGGTCTTGTTGCCAACGTCCGCGGGAGCGTCGATCCGGATCGCTCTGAGCACACCCTCGGACCCGGAGATGATGTCCCACGCAAGGCGGGAGCCGGGTTGCCAGTTGAGCACCGGCTGGAAGTGGCGCTGGAAGATGCGATCACCGGGCTTTTTCATCGCATTGATAGCGCTCGTAAGCGTTCTGGTTTTGAACAGATTGTCCATCTTGAGTCTCCTCTTCACTCAGTTAAGCAAAAGGGCAAAGCAATGATTAGATGACGGGGACTCCGTAGTCGTCGAGTTCCAGCGTGTGGGCTGCGATCTGTTCCGCAGTCGCAGCAGCCGGCCAGACCAGATCGACTGCGCGAACCGGTCCCTGGATGACCACCGGGACGCCAGCAACGGCGGCGTCGGTAGCGTCAGTGCTCTCGACGGATGCGAGAACGCCGCACGCCTTGCCCACACCGGGGTTGATCGCCTCGTACTCGCCGGAGACAGCTCTTTGCAGGACGGCGCCGCGGGCGAGAACTCCAGATTTTGCGATGGTCACCAGCTTCAGGGTTTTGTAGTCGCCTGCGAAAAGCTGCGACGCCTCGACGTTGGTGTTTTCAACGATTCCCAATTTTCCACCCATGTCTGACCTCCTTTAGGTGCGGGCGATTAATCGACCTTGATGTCCCTGTTCACGGTCGCGGCGATCCGCAGACCTTCCTTTTCCTCGGCGCAGACTCCGGTGGCACCGGCACTCTTGTCGGTTGCGGTGTGCTCGCCAAGGGTAACGATCTTCTCTTCTGCGAAGTTCTTGGTGAACCAGTCAACGGCGTTTACCTTCTCGCCCTTGATCTCGGCCTCGCCCAGGTTGTCCAGGGCCACCATGAAATCGAGGAGACCGGCATCTACGGAAGCCGGGGAAACCTTGCCCTCGGAGACAAGGCGGGTAATGGTTGCGGAGATTGCTTCCTTGCGGGCCTTCGCCACAAGTTCGCCCTCACGTTTGGCGGCTTCCACCTTCTCGGCCTCGATCTGCGCCATGGTATCGGCCTGGGCCTTCTCCATGCCGGCGATCTTCTCGTTGGCCGCGGCCAGTTGCGCCTCAAGCTGTTCCAGTTTGTCCATCTTCGCACTCCTTTTACTTTGGATTGATGCTCGGCCGAGGGCCGCGTCCAGTAATCCGATGCCGTCGGCAAGTCCCGCTTTTACGGCATCGGGGCCGATAAAAACCTTTCCATCAGCCATCTTGAGGGCTTCCTCGACACTGACCCCACGGTTTCGGGCAACGTCAGAGACGAAGGCCTCGTAGGTTTTGTCCACCATGCCCTGAAGGTACTCGCGCCCCTCCTTGGAAAGAGGGCCGTTGTCATCGGCAATCGCCTTGTACTTCCCGGCAAAGATCGTGGTCCGGACCACACCGTTCGCCTTGTCCTGTCCGCTCATGTCGTAGTGAGTGAGCCTTACCCCGATACTTCCGACAGCGGAGGTCTGGGAAATAAAGAGATTGTCGCAGGCAGACGCTATCCAGTAGGCAGCGCTTGCAACCGTTCCGTCGCTATAGGCAACGATGGGTTTCTTTCCCCGCGAGTTGAAGATGAAATCAGCGAGGGTCTTCGTGCCGTCCACCGCGCCTCCCGGGGAATCGACATCGAGCGCGATCGCATCGACATCTTCATCTGCCAGGGCCGCCTTGATCTTGTTCATCACGATCTGCGAGCTGGTTCCGCCGGACCAGAGCGCGAAAAGATTCGCCCGCTTCATGATCGTGTTGTAGACAGGGATTATGGCTACCCGCTGCTTCTTGCCTTCGAGAACCATCTGCTCGACATTGTACGGCTTCGCGTTTCCCTCCGGTCCCGCATTGAGTGCCAGCTTGGCTGCATCAGCCCCAATGTGCAGGTAGTCACCCATGAGAGGGGGCGTTTTCCCGGTGAGAAGTGCCTCGACAACGGCGTTTATCTCGTCGAGTTTGCCGTCCTGAATCGCCCAGAGCGTGTCCTGAATGCGGTCAAGACTGAGCCGTATCGGTTTAGGCATTTTCGTCCTCCTTCTTCTTCGGCTTTACGTCCTGCCGCTCTTTCAACCGTTCGTCTTTTTGCTTGTCCTCTTCGGACTGCTGGCCAAACGGGATGTTTGGTTTCGGCTCCTCGACCGTGAACTCGCCGGGCCGCAGGTTGTAGGTCCGCTCGTAGTACTCGGACTTGAACCGCACGCCCTGGTTCGAGAGTTGCGTGTCGCGCCGCGCGTGGGCTTCCTTGGCGTCTTCGTCCTCGATGAAGACAAACTGCGGAGCCACGTCGACGTTGAAGTTGAACTGGCAGCACCACTGGAAAAGCTGGTTGAAGACACCGGCGACGATTCGCTTGTCCATCTGGCAGAGTTCCTGCCGTACGGCCAGGTGGCTCTGGCTTGCCGCATACGCGCCCTTGTTCCCAATTTCGGTGGAAAGGGTCTGCGTAAGAATAGCCTTGGACATCTCCGAGTTTGCCGTGTTGATGATCGCATCGAAGATGACGCCGGAACCCGATCCCTGACCCTTCGTTCCGACGTTTACGAGTTCGACGGACTGGTCATCGTCGATGACGCAGACTGCCGACTGGACCATCTTCTCGAACATCGTGCACATGGCATTGCGCTTCTCGTCCTCGGTCCCGGGAGGAACCTTGCCGATGACCCAGGGAATCCCGAACCTTTCGGCAAAGATCATCCAGTACTTCCAGCCACCCTTCTTGAACGCCACCGGCCAGAAGCACCGGGAGAGCAGGCGAATCCCGTACGGGTTTTTGAAAGATGGGAAATGCCGGGCAACGAGGAACTTGAAATCCGGAAGACGTTCTCCCTCGAACAGGTTGGACTTGGAGAGAAACCGGAGCCGGTTCTCCTTGTCCCAGACAAACCAGCTATTCGGCTTCTGTGCGATCTCGGCCGGGACCCACTTTCCCTTCTTCTCGCGCCAGATGATCTCGTTTACGGAAAAGCCGTAGAACGGGGCATCGAGCAACTGCGCGATGATGTCGTAGACCGGCAGGGTCCGAACGAGGGTATCGAAGTATTCCGCAAGGCCTTCCGTCCCTTTCGGGTAGACGAGCTTGTACTCGGAATTGAGCACCCCGGCCTTTCTCGACTGGTAGAGCGAGATGAGGTGCGGATCGGCCAGCAGTTTGTCAAAGACCTCGGAGTCCTTGCCCAATTTCATCAAAATGGGGTCAGGATCGGGCAGATATCCCCAGACATCCGCCCATTCCAGGGACCGTTGCCGGGTTACGATCTCGGCCGACGGCGGCCGCCTCGTTTTGATATCAATGACATCAGCCATTGGTGATCGCCTTTGCGACATCCTCAACCGTGTCCGGGGACTGGTAGATGATCTGGAGTTTCACGGCCATTGCCGCCAGTTCCTTGATGATTGCCTTCATCTGGGCGGCAGATACCGGCGTCTTGTCGACCGCGTAGGCCGCGATCGCGGCTTTACTCTGGTAGATGAGTTTGCTCGAAGAGTTTGCAATCACACTCCAGGCCAGGCACTTCTGTGCGCTAACGGCGCCCACCGCGCACTTGGTCGTGTAATACTGATCCATTACCGTGAGCAGCCAGTCGGCCCCCTCGACGGTCACTTCCTCAACTGTAACGACCGTCTGCATGTTCACCCCGGCCTTTTCGAGCGGGGTGCAGGAGGCGGCGATAAGCAAACCCGAGCCGGCCACAAGGATCATGACCGACTTAACGACCGTCCCACTCTGGCCGGATTCGGATTTGGTGGTCTGCCCGGGCCCGGTCCCCGAGGTGTCTTTCAACGCATTGAGGATGCGCTGGGCCTTGGAGCCGAGTCCGAGCAGTCCTAGCCCGCCAAGGGCAGTAAGAATCCCGGTATTTGCATCATGGAGTCCGAGAAAGATCCCCCCGACCCCGTAAGTCATCGAAAGAATTGCTGCGGCGATAGTCTTGTATCCCGTCATGTCACACCTCCAGATCGTCGAGTGCGCGATTGATCCAGCCGGAGAGGAACATCTCCTTCTTCAGGCCGTTGTAGAACTGAACCATGAGCAGCTTGTAGGTCGCGTTCATGAGCTGCGGATCGTCCTCGATAAGCAGGTTGACAGCACCGAAACTCTTGGGTCCGAGGATTCCGTCCTCAACGAGTCGCAGTCCACCGCGGCCGTCAATTCCGTCGATCCCGTTATAGGCGCGCTGGAGGATGAGTCCGGCCTGCTTTGCACCCGCATTTACGGCGAAGTCGAACACCTTGGCGGCGAGTTGCAGGTTTTCTATCTGCCCGTACTTGTACCGGTCCCACCATTGGGTCTTGTAAATCTTCGTCGCCTCTTCCTCGGTCATGAGCTGGATGTCGAGGTAGTCTATGTCCCCGTCATGGTCCATGTCGCCCAGGAGGAAACCGTCCTTCGGGTCGATTGAACCGATGGCCTTGAGATAGCGAAGGGTGATGCCCCATTTCGTCCAGCCGCCAGGATCGTTCGGGTTGTTTGTGACCTTGTCCCTGCCCTCGTGTTTGAGCAAAAAGGGCATGACCTTCTCAAAATTCGGATCAGAAATCGTCGTAGGCACTCGCTCCCTCCCTCAGTTTGCCAACCGTTACCTTCACTTCGCCGCTTCCCGCCGTGCCGGCCGCGTGGATTGCCAGGGCCAGCGCCCAGAACCTGTCACTGTGTCCGTCCTTGGTCCTCTCTGCGTCGAATCGCGTGTTTCCGGCCGATGTCACGATCTTCTTTATATTGTGGATGTCCTCCCGGACCTTGCGGTCGACCGGGAGACGGAGCTGCCTGTCCTCAAACCTTCTTTTGGTCGTGACGGCCAGGTCCTCTTTCACGGAATTCCGGAAAAGAACCTCTTCGATCCTCGATCCATATTTGCGATGAAGGTCTTCGGCCATTTGGCCTCCAAGCCCTGTGGCATCCACAGCCACTCTTCTCGGCTTGTCGTTTTCTATGCATCCGCAGATCGTGTCGAACTGGACGGAGTAGGGGAGCTTTTCGAGTTCCTTTTTCCGGAAGGACCAGAGAACGTCCCCAACTTTTTCAAGCGCCCAATAAACCGTGACGTCTTTCTTTCTCCCGATGTCGATCCCGGAGTAGACTGGGAAGCCGCCCCACGCGTTTTCATCGGTCAGCGTTACGTCCTCGACGGCGGTAATGAGTTCGTAGGGGATAAAAGCCGTAGCTTCGTCGACGAACTCGCAGAGGTATTCCTGCTGCCAGGCTTCTTCATCGTCGAGGGCTTCGCGCAAGAACTCGGGGGTTGCCGGCTCTCCGTCCTCTCCGAAAATTGGCAATTTCTGGTTGAATGCCTGCCAGATATTGACTTTGTGCTTGCTGTAGCGAGGATTTCCGCTCCATAGCTCATAAAACTTGTTTTTCCGGCCCTGCGGGGTAGAGATAATGCGAATCTTGTAGCCCCGGGTGATTGTTGGGAAAAGGGCCTTCCAGATTTCCCGGCTGTCCTGATGAAACGCGAACTCGTCGAGCAAAACGTTCGCACTGTGTCCGCGAGCCGTGTCAGGGTTTGCGGGGAGCGCAAGAATTCGAGAACCGTTTCGAAAGGTGATCTCGAGCTGCTTGTAGACGGTTCCGGACTTTGGGGCGTAGAACTCAGTCTCTCCCTGCGAGTCCAGAACGATGTCAGCGGTCTCGGCGTGCATCCGGGCTTTTCGGATGAGTTCTTTTGCCTGCCGCTCGCCCGAGCTGAGAAAGACCCAGTCGGTTCTGTGCTCACAACAGTCAATGACGGACTCAAGCGAAGTAGAGAAAGATTTGCCGGTCTGACGGGACCAGAGCCCGATTTTGAAGCGAGACTGATCGTTAACCCAGCGCTTCTGGTAGTCGTAGAGCGGGACGATCGGTTCGAACCGGACATTTTTAATCCTCTGCGTCTGCATTCAACCTGGGTCCGTCTTCGCTCCCCGGTTCCGGATCGTCAATCTGGGCCATCAAGGGATTGTCCAGGCCGAATATGCCCTTGATCTGGCCGACTTTTTGCGGAGGCAGTTCGTTTTGCTGGTCGATGACCTGACCTCCCACCGGTTTTGCGGTGCCACCGACGTTTAGCTTGGTGAGGGTCTTGGCAAGTATCGTCGTGACCTTAACGAGGGTCTTGCCATCCATCGGAATCGACCCGTCTTCCATCCCGGCGATTAGCTGCCGTATCGTTACGGCGGTGAGGGCCTCGACCCCCTTGGTGATCGAACCCATCTCGGCAAGCTGGGCCATCGCGTTCTGGTAGGCTGCGTTTGCGTTGTCCTGGCGACGACCCGCCAGTATTGCCTCATACCATCGGCGAATTGATTCCCGGGAAAGCGTGAAACCGGCCTCGGCAAGTTTTTGCTCGGCCTTACTGAATGTCAGTTGCCGGGTATCCAGCCCCTCGATTATTTCGTCCTGCAGCTCGGCGGGCAGGCCCATCATCTCGAACCTTCGCATCCGCCCGTTCACGTTTACCGCCATTATCATCAACTCGCGATCGCGCTCCGACATGCTCCACTACCTCCTGATGACAAGCCCCGTTTCAGTGCACCTTCCAAAGCATGAGGCCCCAGATGATCAGACCCGTTATTACCCAGTCCAGAAATCGCGCCGCCCGCTGCTTCCAGAAGCTGTTATCCGCTTTTCGCGACACAACGCATTGCCTGTGTTCGGAAATCAGCACCATGTAGTCGATCTTGTGCTGGTCCACCCACAGTTTGAGCGCTTTGATCTCGCCTTCGAGCGTTATGAGACGCGACGCCTCGACAATGAATTTCTTCACGTCCGTTTGCATCTCGGCCATCCGTTCATGCAAACTGTCGAGGCACTGCTTTATCAGGGCGCACTCTTTTTCAGCCTGGCCTAGCCGCTGGTAGATCTCTTTCTGGTCCTCTGCCATTCCGTGCACCCCTCCAAATCAAGAATCTACTTACACCAGCCCATCATGTATCACTCAGTGAAAAATTTCCACTGGTATTCTTCACTCAGTTAGGTAAAAATGACTGGTGCTGTACTTTCATCCAAACAAGCAGAAGGAGAAGTCGATGTCAGAGGCGAGCGGGTTCAACGTGATCAGGATAACCAGGCGCGAATTCAACACGATGTTATTGGGCAGACACCCGAGAAACGTCTTTCCCGATATCAAAGCCCTCTCGAAGGCGCGCGGACTTATTTACCCTCCTCCGGCCAAACCCGACGAAAAGAAACTGCTCAGGTTCCGGACATGGTTTGAGCCCAATGGCGATTTCTGCCAGCAGAACTACATAGCGTAACCAGACGCACCCCAAGGAGATGTCCATGCCGGCGATGAACGTCCTGTCTTTCCTGCCAATGGACCATCCAGCTATGCTGGAACAACGCCGCACCAATAGTCAGGTCATGAAAAACCGGGCCTGCCCGTGGAGACTGCAACGCGGCGCCCCTCGATCCCTTTCCTCATCCCTCCCATGTAACGCCTACCGGGAGACAAGGGTCGGAATCATGTGCGGCATGGACTTTCTCGGGGAAATTCGGACCTGCAAAAGGAATGATGTCTGAAAACAGATCGGCCGATCCTGATAAGGGGCGGTTTTTATTTGCATATGATCTCGGAATAAGAATGCCCCAAGTGGTGGGCTTCCGATCTAGAAAGAGGAGAGATAAGGCAACCTTAATTGCGGGGAGGCTTTCCCGCCGATCTGGGGGCCATGTCCGGTTTAGTCTTCCTCGGTTGGTTCCTTGAGCCATGACTCCTTCCTTAAAATGGCCTTACTAATCAACTTGAGGTAATTGTTTGACTCGATGAATTCATTTGCGTAAGTTGTCCCCAGCCCTTCGTCAATTTGATATATTGCTTTCAGTGCGTCACCACGAAAATAGTCTTTCTCATTTTTATCTTTCAGAATGCCTTCTAATGTGGGAAGCGCCCGCTTGTCCTCGATAAACCCAAGAGCCCCAATAGCATACCTTCGCCGCTTCATGTCAGTGTGTTTTATTGCTTCACAAATCATGCTGGTCATTTTCCTACCAGCATTTATCAATGGATCATCAAGATCAGGCTCATGCCCTGGCTCTGCGTAGAACTGATTCCAGACTTTTGCGAAGTTCGGCCCTCCAGGCCGATACTCGACTTCCACTTCCGCCACAACGATTGCGGAAAAGAATCCAAATGCCATCATAGCAACGACGGTAAGAAATTTTATCATCGTGAGTTCCTTATCCGAAGCTTGTACGTCTACATACATAGTAGCTTATCCACCTCATGTGGGTCACAGCACCAGAGGCGCAGGGACTTCGTGATGTTTACATGGGTCTTTACTTTGATTCAATGAATTTCCACTATTGCCTCTGTATTCCACGAAAATGTCCACCTTTTGAGGTTAAGGGAGGTCTACATTACTTGCCAATAGATTCACCTGATAGGCTCACCGATGCAGAACGCCATATGATTTCGATATGCCAACTCGAAAAGGGAGCGGTTCATGCCAGGCAGATTAGTTTTTTGAGGTGGCTTAAAGGTTTTATTTTTTGGAATGCTTGAAGGATGCCTGGAGAGAGAAACAGATCGGCCGATCCCGAGGGGAGCAACCCCAGGACCGGCCGATCCTCGCAACGTGCAGCATTCAGGAGCTATGCGAGCGCGACTCCCTTATAAGCGAGGCCGTTTTTCCGCGTCAAGCCCAGTGCTCGTGTAAGCCTGCACACAGATAAAAACGCGGGGTTTTGAATAGGCGTTGTCTGACCTACAGCAGCTCAGATCCTTTATCTCTGCCGCCGCATGTCACACTGTATCTTTCAATGGCCCCATGCGGTTCCGCAACTATCGCGTGTCAAACTCACCCTACCAGTACTGTAGGCCCTCATGTACATTTCTATTCCAAGGCCGTTTAACGTTAATACAGTAATTACTCCATTTCAAAAATCCTTTTATGCTATTAGCTTGGGGCATCGTTTTGGGGGTTGGACGGATTGAAAACTCTTTTCTGGATTTCAATCTCAGACATGGATTGCGCAGGAGGTAACACAATGAAAAAACAATCTATATTATTCTTTTTGGCCATGGCATTGATCTTCAGTTCCCCTCGTGTGACAACGGCGCGCTCGAGTTACCAAGCGGAGTTCAATGCTTTGTATCACACTTCCGGAACACCACTGGATAATTGTCTTGTTTGCCACTCCACCCCGTCAGGTCCGAGCCTGAATCCTTACGGCTCTGCCTTTGCAGGGGCACATACAGCGGGGACCCCAGTTACCACCGCGCTAAAGACCATCGAACCACTCGATTCGGATGGGGATACATTTACCAACATCGTGGAAATCAATGCTCGCACTTTCCCTGGAGACCCGACAAATTTTCCATCCAGCCCTGGTCCCACACCCATGCCCGGACCTACACCGACTCCAACTCCAACTCCAACACCGACTCCGATTCCCAATCCGCCTCCTAATAATATACTCGCGAGTACCACATGGACTGGGGATCTTATTGAGGTATTTGTCGATGGCAGCGTCAAGACGATAACCGGGACTACACTCACGTTCCAGATACAGGATAGTTGTGCGTTGAGCGGGACGATTTCGGACCCGTCCATTGCCTTTTCCGGTGTTGTGTCAAATGATGATTTTATCGAATTATCTGCTGTCAATTACTCGATCAGTGCTAGGATCATTGGATCGGAAGGAGTTGAAACGCATGAAAAAACTTCAGTCTTTGGAACGGTCCATAGTATGAAATCACATTCTTCGCATATTACTATGTGGCTCAAAGGGAAAAATTTTGCAGACGGAAGCATTTTCTATGGTAAGCTGGTAATGCAATAAAGATAAGAAATCCTCCCCGCCGGAACGCCGGGGTCGGGATCCAGCTAAAGGCACAATCCCTTATTTGCGATCATTAAGCTGCTCTGCGACCTTCCAATCTAGGCCGGGTTGATGGGAACAGGCAACCCGCCAGCTTTGCTGGCCGGGTTGTAAAAGATAAAGGGAATCGAGTATTGCTGAATTGTGATCAGATGCTAAATTGGCTTTGACCTTGAACAGGTCCTTGCTCCTGGGGAGCCCCGGTTGCCGCGCCGGGGCTTCTTTGAACCCATTAGGGTATAGGAACCAATACTTCTCACCTGATGCATCCCCACCAACAAATGGATTGGGTGCTCTTGATTTTTAAATAACATTTTTGCGGAAGCTGTACATCGGGTCCCCCATTCTCATATCTCTGGATATTTTCTGCCGTTGGTCAAAGGCCGCGAGGTCCGCTCACGAGCTACAGCTCAGAGCGACAGGGCTTTGTTGTACGCCAGGTTTGGAATCCATGCTGCCCTGAAGGGAATGAGAGATGGGTCGCTCGCTTCTCATTATGCCGATTTGCACGGTAAAGACACTATGAACGTTGACCCATCGCCGGGCTTGCTTTTGGCGGTGATGCTCCCGCCGTGCCGCTCGACAATTTTCCGGCAAATCGCAAGCCCCATACCTGAGCCCTTATATTTACTGTTTCGGCCATGCAGTCTTTGAAAAGGGGCGAAGATCTTGTCGAGATATTTTTCATCAAAGCCGATCCCATTGTCCTTTACGAAGATGCGGCAGAAGCCGTTTCCGGTCTCTCCGTAAATCCTGATTTCGGGTATTCCGTCGCAGTACTTTATTGCATTGCCAAGCAGGTTTTGAAAAAGCTGACTCATCTGACTGATATCCGCGTTGATAACTGGCAAATCGGCAATTTCGACCCTGCCGCTGCTTTGCTTGATTGCAAGCTCGAAAACTTCAATAGCCTCAGTGACAACATCCCTGAGATTGACCGGTTTAAGAGGTTTAGCTCGCGTTGTAACCCTTGAGTAATCGAGAAGATCTTTAAGCAGGCGCTCCATGCGATTAGCTGCCCCAGTCATTCTGAGCAGATATTCCATCTCTGTCTCATCCAGTTTGTCCTGGGCATGTTTTGAGAGCATCTCGCCGAAGGACAGGATTTTCCTGAGGGGCTCTTGCAGATCGTGTGAGGCTATTGACGCAAAGTCTTGAAGCTCCTGGTTTACTAAAACGAGTTTTTTTGAGTAGCTTTTTAGCTCCTCCTCGGAACGCCTGCGCTCGACAGAGACTCGTATCGCATTTATTCCGTAGGAAAGGTTTTCTGCCAGGCTCTCGAAGAATTTCAATTCGGCATCGTTGAACGCATCCTGCTCAGGCGCGTAAATAGTGAGCGCTCCGAAAATCTGTCCACCCGAGGTCAACGGGAATGAGGCACAAGAAGCATAGCCTCGCCTCAATGCTTCTTCCCGCCAAGGCTCGAAATCCGGATTGCTCGGCGTATACTGCAAAACGTAAGGCTTGCCTGCTCGGATGGCTCTGCCGACCGGGCCTCTGCCTCTTTCCACATCAGCCCAGGAGATATTGGCGCAATCGAGGTAGCCGGCATCATAGCCGCAGGATGCAACGGGACGAACGGATTTGTTTTCATCATGCTCGGCAATGCCTACCCAGGCCATAAGGTATCCGCCTATCTCGATAATGATTTTGCAGATCGAGTGGAGAAGTTCGCTTTCATCCTGGGCATGAACCAGCGCCTGGTTGCATTCACTAAGAGTCCTGAATGCCCGGTCAGCTCTCCTGTAAAGTTCCTCAGTCTTTTTCCTCGGTGTAATGTCCCGGTTGATTTCTAAATAACCGGCTGGTTCGCCACTTGTGCCGGTTTTCAAAGCCCATCTGCTCTCGACAAATACCTTGTCGCCACTGGAGTTGGTATGGATAAGCTCCCCCCTCCATTCGCTATGATCTCGAATATGCGTGGCTATCTCTTCAAAAGGCACAGGTGACCGAGTTTGCAGGAGCTGATGGACATTCTGCCTGAGAGCCTCTTCTCTGGAAAAGCCATACGTACGCACAGCACCCGAATTCCAGAAGATAATTCGGCCGTCCTCGTCTCGTACGATGATGGCATCATGAGCAAGGTCAAGCAGCGAGGCTTTCTCACGTAATACTTCAGCTGACCTGGCAAGCTCGGCGGTTCGCTCTTCAACACGCAAAGCCAATTCATCGCGAGACTTGCGAAGCTCCTTCTCCATTAGCTTGCGTTCGGTAATGTCGCGCGCAACATGCACGCTCCCCACCAGTTTTCCCTGCTCGTCAAATACAGGTGAGGTACTGATCAGGAAATCACCCCCAAGCCTTTCTTCATGTGCTTCCACGATGTGTTCTTTACCGTCCTTAAGGGTATGCGAGTGCGGACAAAAAAGTGGGGGCTCGGTTAAATCATGGACGGATTTGAAGCAGGGCAGACCAATGCACTCATCCGGCGACATTCCAAGTCGTTCAGCCATTGCACGGTTTACGCGAACAATCCGGTGATCGGGGTCAACGATCATGATCAGGTCTGGAACGCTGTCAAACGTCAGCTTCCATTGCCGGCTCGCCAATTCCTCGCTTTCGCGTAGAGCACCAGCCGCCTTTTCCCTTTCCACGGCAAGTTTGGATTCCTTTTCGGCAGTCCGTGCCCGTGTCTCGGCACGATGCATCGCCTCTGAAATACCTGAAATAATGGTGCCGCAGGCACCAAAGACGATTAGGATCACCCAATCGGTTTGACTGGAAACGCCGAAGCCAATTGGTTCCATCCAGAAGTAATCAGCAACGAAAATGGAGGCTATTGTCGCCAGTATGCCCGGGATTAATCCGCCAAGAAGCGCCGAGATCGCGACTGCTGGGTAGAAAGTCACAAAAGGGCTCTCAATCCCGAGTCTACTTAAGAACACAGCCCGAAATGCTGCCGCTGCCGCGACAAGGACAACGGCAAAAATGAATCTGAGCCATAAAGGGCTATCTTTTAGAATCCAGCGCATTTACTCTCCTTTAAAACTGGAATTCTTTGATTATAACAGAATAGATTCAAGGATTTGTGGAGTTTTTCGGTGCCGGACCGGTCCAATCCGCTTTCATGCTTTCCGAGGACCTTCATGCGGGTATGCCGACGACTGGCGCGAGATGATCGAGCTTGTTGGGGATCATACTTAACGGCAGAAGCCAATAGCCTAATCCTTCCAGATATTTTCAAAGGCTGTACATTGGGTCCCCCCTTCTCATATCTCTGGATATTTTCTGCCGTTGCCAATTGCCGAAGGCTGCGCACTTCGCGCGCTTGCTGTACAAGCGTTTTGTTGCCTGGGTGGGCGGGGGAAGGAATCCCCGGTGTGGACCGGTTAGTAGGTCATATAATTTTATTTTGGGAGGTCCTGCCTGCTCTGCTTTATTGGCAAAGTGATGATGAATGTCGCTCCCTTTCCCGGTTCACTTTCGGCCGTAATGCTCCCGCCATGCCGTTCGGCAATTCTGCGGCAAATCGCAAGACCCATCCCGGTTCCTTCGAATTCGCTTCGCCCGTGCAGGCGCTGGAAGGGCTGAAAAATCCTGTCCTTGTGACTCATATCAAATCCGATGCCGTTATCTTTTACAAAAATCCGGCAAGTATTCTCGTCACATTGGGAGGAAATTTCCATAACCGGATCTGCTTCACCATGGAATTTCAACGCATTTCCGATCAGGTTCTGAAAAAGTTGTATGATTTGGTCGGCATCGGCTTCAATGGTCGGGAGGCCGGATATTTCAATTCTGCCGTGAGCCTTCCTGAGAGGAATCTCGAAAACTTCTACGGCCTGAAGGGCAACTGATTTGAGATCGATTTTCGTGAAAGGCTCCGGTCTGGTTGCGACCCGGGAATATTGAAGGAGTGAGTTGAGAAGGGCGCTCATCCGGGAAGCTGCACCCAGAATCCTCACAAGATAGTCCTTGCTCGCATCATCCAGGTTTTCGGGATTTTCCTTCTGCAACATGTCTCCGAATACCCGGATCTTGCGCAACGGTTCCTGGAGGTCGTGGGAAGCAACGAAAGCGAAATCCTGGAGGTCTTTATTGCTGCGTTCAAGTTTTTGCGAATACTCTTTAGCCTCCTCTTCAGCAGCAACCCGTCTGGAAATGTCTTTGAATACGATTCGCCAGCCTATAAATTTCCTATTGGCGTCCCAGCACGGCGCGACTTCCAATTCAGCGTGGAAAGGGTGCGTGTTGGCCCTGAGAAGCCGAATCTGAATGGACCTGGTTACCCTCTGTCCATCGGCATGCTCCCGAATAAGACTGAAGTAGACATCGCTGTCTGGGGG
>JAEZXS010000408.1 GCA_023442755.1 Pseudomonadota bacterium
CGGAACGACTGTCCGAGCAGTTGGCGTGTTTCAATGACTGTTGGCATACGATACGGCTCAATGTTCCCTTCTACAAAAGCCTGAGCAGTTCAGTAAAACTGCCGGAAAGTTTCCAATCATGGGAAGAGGTGATAGCGAAGCTCCCTGTCGTTGACCGCCCCCTGGTGCAAAAACATCATAAAGAACTTGCGGATGGGGGCAGCCAACCTGAATGGCTGCGCACAACCGGGGGGTCTACTGCCCAACCCGTTCAGCTTCCGGCATGGAAACTGGAAGATGACTACACATCCCCGGATATCTGGCTTGGGCGCTCGTGGTACGGGATTCGCCCGATCGATCGCCTCTTCATGATTTGGGGGCATGCTCACCTTTTGGGCACCGGATGGCGGGGGCTCTGTAACCGGTATAAACGCGAGATCAAAGACCGGCTGCTCGGGTACTATCGATTTTCCGCGTACAATATGAACGATGTGAGCATGAAAGCCGCTGCGGACGCCATGCTTCGCTTCCGTCCGGATTACATGATCGGGTACAGCTTTGCCCTGGATGCCTTCGCCCGATCGAACCTGGACAAAGAAAAATCCCTCCGGGCAATCGAATTGAAAGCCGTCATCGGTGCTGCGGAGGCTTTTCCTGCTCTTGACAGCGTCGAACTCATCGAAAGAATCCTGGGCGCGCCCGTGGCCATGGAATATGGCTCTGTCGAGACAAATCTCATGGCGCATTCGCATCCGGAGGGTGGCTACCGTGTCTTTTGGAAGACCTACTTTGTGGAAGCGCAGGAATCTGGGACATCGGGCGGGAGGAGAATTCGTGTAACCAGTTTGTATCCGCGCTGTTTTCCTCTCATCCGGTATGACATCGGCGACGAAATCGAACTAGCTGCTGATGAGCCAGACCTAGGTGTGACAAGGATTTCACGCATAATGGGTCGGTGCAACGACTATCTAATCCTGCGCGACGGCAGCCGGGTACACTCGGAACTTATCACTCATGCAGTCCGCTCATACAGAGAAGTGGCCGGTTACCAGACCATTCAGAATGGTAAGGATATCAAGCTGCTTATCGTCTCGCATCGCGATCTTTCACCCAGCGTAACGCGTGGCATTCTGGACCGCTTAGGAAAGATCCACCCGGAACTGGCTAATATTCAAGTGCATAGGGTGGCCGGCTTGCGGCAGACCATAGCAGGGAAAACCCCTATGGTGATCCGGGAATCGCCAAAAGCCTAATTGAGTGTGATGTCCCGGAAACAATTGGATATTTACCGTGAACCAGCCTCCATATCCAGGCGGAATCTTTAGCCTGTATATCTAAGTTCGCAAAGTATTGAAAAACATCTCGATTCCTGCTTTTGCCGGAATGACGACCAAGTGTTCTTTGCTCACTTATTACTGAATATTTGGAAGGCGACATTATTTGCATAGAAAATTCCCCAGGTAAAGTGAACGGATGAGACTGGCTATTGTGAACCTGACTGGCGGCGGTCTCAGTGGCGGTTATAGGAAGTATCTGAAAAATATGCTGCCTCGCCTGACCCGCCATAAGGATGTCGAAGCCCTGCTCTGTCTCATTCCCGAGGGCAGCAGCGATATTTCTTCATGGCTCACGGACGTGCCCGACGCCGATTATTCCTTTTGTTCCCCTATTACAGTAAAGCACCTGGTCCATATTCCGGACAGGAATATGGCGGCCTGTATCGACCGTTTCGCCCCTGACGTCATCTTCATGCCGGTGGATCGATATATCGGTTTCAACGGCATACCGGTCGTGAATATGGTTCGCAACATGGAGCCTCTTATTCCAAATATGAAAGATGATAACCTGAAGGAAAGATTCAGGAAATTCGTCCAACGAAAGCTCACCTGCAATTCCGTCAGGCAAGCAGACCATACCATTGCCGTTTCGAAATTCGTAAAAGAATACCTCGTCGGCGCCATACATATTCCGCAGGAGAAGGTATCACACGTTTACCATGGAATTGCTTTGCCGCGGAAGGCAACTTCCAGGCCGGCAAGCCTTCCGCCGGCCTGGAACGGAGGTTTTCTATTTACATGCGGGTCGATCCGGCCTGCTCGCGGCCTTGAAGATGCGTTTGCAGCGCTCGATGAGCTTAAGTTCAACAACTTCGCTATGCGGCTGGTGATAGCAGGAGACACGGGGGCGGGCATGATCCGATACCACGATCAACTGGATCGGCTGCTCAAAGGATCAGGCCTGACGGACAAAGTCTGCTGGGCGGGGAACCTGAACGATGACGAGATGCGCTGGTGCTACGAGAACTGCGGCTTATTCATTATGACAAGCCGCATAGAGGCGTGTCCGAATATTGCTCTGGAGGCGATGAGCCACGGGTGCCTGTGTATTTCTACAGACTCGCCACCCATGCCGGAATTTTTCGAGCAAAGCGCCATTTACTATCGCCATGGAGATGGGAAGTCGCTCTGTTCGGCTATCCAGCATGCGTTGAGTTTATCCGAGGGACAGCAAAAGGATATGTCCTCGAAGGCCAGGATCAGGGCATCGCAATTTTCGTGGGACGTTTGTGCTCGCGAGACGGTGAATACGCTAACACAGGTCATGACATCCGCCGGCAAAGGAAGAGAGTGAAGCCTACCGTTTTTCTGGAAAAATTGGCGCCGAACCCGGTCGAACTCGAAAAGCAGTTTGACGATGCAATACATGCTCTCTCTTTGGCCGCAGAATTCGACAGAGCCAGGGCTATATTTGTCAAGCCGAACCTTACTTACCCTTCCTATAGGATGGGCGTCACTACACAAAAAAGCTTCGTGGCGCACCTGGTTGCATCGCTCAGGAAGATCAACTCCACGACCAAGATTTATATCGGAGAGGGCGAAGGGGGCTACAACAGCTTCTCGATGACCCAGGCGATGCGCACGATGGGTTTTTTTGAACTCGAAGAATCCTATCCCTCCGTCCACATTGTAAATCTGTCCGAGCTTCCCACATGCCCGGTGAAACTGCAAGCCGGGGACGCTCGCTTTGAGTTGAGCCTGCCCAGGCTATTTTTCGAGGAAATCGATTTTTCCATCAGCTGCCCCGTACCCAAAATTCACTGCATGACGAAGCTTACGCTCTCCATGAAGAACCAATGGGGCTGCCTGCCGGATACCATGAGGCTCAAGAACCATTATGTTTTCGATGAGATAATCGGGCAGGTATGCGATAAGCTCAAATTCCGCTTTGCTTTCCTCGACGGCAAATACGGTCTCGACCACAATGGCCCCTTGCTCGGCGACCCGGTGGAAGTGAACTGGTTCGCAGCTTCCAATTCTTTGGGCGCGTTCGATGTTGTTGTTTCCGAGATGATGGGATTTGACTGGCGGAAAATAGCTCACTTGAAGTCGGCATCAAAATACGGCCTCATTCCAAAGAGGGAACAAATCGAGGTTCTTGGCGATGTTTGCGCTTTGAAGAGAAAGTTCACTCTGCAAAGATCCTTTTGGAATTATCCGGCCCTGGCCGCATTCCACTCGCAAAAGCTTACTCACCTGTTTTACTTCTCCGGCATGTCCAAGCTCCTGCACGATATCATGTACACCTTTAGAAAAAGACCGATAGGATAATGATACGAAGCGTCTATCCTGAACTGGCCAGGATCGTTATTGCGATACTCATCGCCTTCGTGGCGATCGTCTTCACCGCTGGCCAGAGAATCGATCTTGAAAACCTCGCCAAAGGCGAAGAGAACACTTCGCGCATGGAGCAGGAGAATGGCAGGCCCTATACCGCATGCACGGTCAAGGACATCAAGGAGATCTTGGACGCCTGCAACTCCGAGAAAAACAAGGAAGGATGCAACTCCCCCTGCCGCATGCTCTGGCTCGGCAATTCGCAACTGCACTACATCAACCAGTACAAGGAGGGCAACCATCTTGCTCCTTATTGGTTGAAATCGCTTTGGAACAACCCCGAATGCATCGAACCGCTCGGCTGTTCACTCCCCAACGCCGATTTCCAGGAGTACCTCATACTCAGCCGCTATGCCGCCCTCCGCATGCCCATTCAGTTGCTGATCATGGAGCTTGTTTTTGACGATTTGCGAGAAGACGCCCTGAGAGATGATTTCAACGAAATTCTGTCTTCCCGTGCCGGTGCCGAAATAAGGCAGACCTCGCCGACGGCCGAGGCCATCGTGGGCCGTTTTCTTCTCAGGAACAAAGAGGCAGGAGGCGGGGAACAGGGAGCGCTTTCCGGGACCATTCAGGAATCTGTGGAGAAATGGTTGAACGGAACACTTTCCGCCTCCTGGGGCCTATGGGCCAGCCGCCCCCAGATAGAAGGGAATGTCTACCTTGGACTATATAATCTTCGCAACTATCTGCTGGGAATCAAACCGACGACTGTGAGGAAGATGATCCGGACGCGCTACGATCTCAATATGCAAGCGCTTCAGGATATCCTTCAGGATTGTTGGCAACGGCGGATTCCCGTGCTGCTTTACATCGCACCCATCCGTCAGGATAAACCCATTCCTTACGATCGAAAAGAGTATGCGGAGTGGAAACAGGAAGTCACCGCAGTGGCCCGGGGTTTCGGGGCGCGCCTCGTTAATCTCGAACAACTCATTCCGGGCGATATGTGGGGTTCCTACACAGTGGACGACGTCGACTTCATGCATTTCCAGGGGCCCGGGCACCAGATGGTTGCGGAAGCCCTCCTTCCCCATGTTCTGGCAATCGTGGGAAGAAAGAACTGATGTTTTTCAACTCTCTCAGTTATCTTCTATTTTTGGCAATCGCCCTTCTGGTCTACTGGTTTTTGCCCCGCAGGTGGGGCCGGTACTGGTTGCTGTTGGCGAGCATTGTCTTTTATGGTTTCTGGAAGGTCCAGTTTGTATTCCTCATCGTTTTTTCCGCCTTCGTGGATTTCTTCGTATCCCTGCGCATCCAGGATGCATCCACTCAGAAAACCAGAAAACGCTGGCTTTGGACAAGTGTGGTTATCCAGCTCGGTTTGCTTGCATACTTCAAATATACCTATTTCATCATCGACAACATCGCCGGGTTTGGCAGTCTGTTCGGAGCAGATTGGCATATATCTCTATGGAAGATCACTTTGCCCCTCGGCATCAGCTTCTACACCTTCGTATCTCTGAGCTATACCATTGACGTTTACCGACGTCTGATCGATCCCGTGAGAGATTTCAGCCTATTCCTGACCTATGTCATATTCTGGCCCCATATGATCGCCGGCCCAATTTTGCGGGGCCACGAACTTATCACTCAGCTGAAGCTCGGTTATCGCTTTAGTCTCGAAAATGCCCTGGCCGGCTTCAAGCTGATTGTGTCCGGACTTTTTCTCAAGGTGGCGCTGGCCGATCAGATTGCGCCTCTTGTGGACAGCGCATTCACCGTCAAGCCCGAGATGCTGGGCGGGCTTGATGTTTGGACAATGGCCTTCGGATTTGGTTTTCAAATCTACTTCGACTTCGCTGGTTACAGCCTTGTGGCAATCGGCTCGGCCCGACTCCTCGGCATCCATTTCCCCGATAATTTCAACTGGCCGTATCTTGCCGTATCCCCGCGCGATTTCTGGAAGCGCTGGCATATCACGCTTTCCTCATGGGTACGGGATTATCTATATCTTCCACTGAGTGGAGCCCGCTACAGGGATCGGTCTGACGGCGGCATCGATGTAGAAGTAGCAAACACGAGAACATCCAAACAGATGCTCGCTGCCGCCCTTTTCCTCTCATGGTTCATAATGGGCCTCTGGCATGGGGCAAGCTGGAACTTCGCCCTTTGGGGAATATGGCACGCCGCGTTGATCTTTATTTACCGGATGGTATCGGATCGATTCAAAGGCATAAACGGCCGCATGGCTTCACTCATCGGCTGGTGCCTTACCCTGTCGGCCGTCATGCTCGCCTGGATTCCCTTCCGTGCGGTGTCGCTGACGCAGACTTTTCAGCTTCTCGGGAAGATAATAAGCCCGGGAACCTATCTTCATCTGTCCTTCAGAGAAAACTTCTACCTGATCGTATTTCTCATCCTGGCTGTAATGCTTCTATCCGGCTTTCTGAGGAGGTCCGAACACCCGCTCGTTCAACGTCCGATCGTCAGGCATGTCGCCGAAACGGCGGTCCTGAGCCTGATGATTTATGCGGTTTTCGTTTTCCTAAAACCTGTAAACCAATTCATCTATTTTCAGTTTTAGGAGGATAAATGGTTATTCTCGGCCTCAACGCATATCACGGAGACTCGTCGGCCTGTATTGTCGTTGACGGTAAGCTCCTTGCCGCCGCCGAAGAAGAGCGTTTTCGCCGGATAAAAC
>JAEZXS010000087.1 GCA_023442755.1 Pseudomonadota bacterium
CCGGGGGACTGGTAGATTTCTATCACGCCCGGGCTCGCCATGAAATTGTTCTTGGGGTCTTCGGCAGTAATTCTCAGTTCGATTGCCGTGCCGCGGAAGGTGATTTCGTCCTGCGATACGGACAGAGGTTCTCCGGCGGCGACCCGTATCTGTTCTCTTACGATGTCCAAGCCGGTAATGACTTCAGAAACCGTGTGTTCGACCTGGATCCGGGTGTTCACCTCGAGAAAATAGAATTTGTCGTCTTGGTCGAGGAGAAACTCGACCGTCCCGGCATTAACATAATTACATGCGCGGGTGGCCTGCACGGCCGTCTCGCAGATGCGCGCGCTGAGATCGTCGGGCAGGAAAGCGGGGGCGATTTCTATCATTTTCTGGTGGCGCCTTTGGATGGAACAGTTTCTGGTTCCGAGGTGAACCACCTTGCCGTATGTATCTGCCAGCACCTGGACCTCGACGTGCCGCGGATTGGTGAGGCCCATTTCGAGATAGATGGCGTCATTGCCGAAAGCCATTCGGGCTTCGGATCGGGCCAGGGCAAGACTGCGCAGCAGCTCATCCCTGTTCTGGGTAACCCGGATGCCCCTGCCGCCGCCGCCCGCCACGGCCTTGACCATGATGGGAAACCGGTGCTTTTCGGCAAACGCGGCCGCTATCCGCTCGCCCTCGGGACCGTCGGGAAGGACGTCAGTGCCCGGGATAACCGGGATTCCTGCCTCCGACATGATTCGCCGGGCTATGACCTTGCTGCCCATGTCGATGATGACCTGGGGAGGAGGGCCGATAAATACGAGGCCCGCCTCGGTGCACTTTTTTGAAAAAGCGGGATTTTCCGCGAGGAATCCGTAGCCGGGGTGTATGGCCTCGGCCTGGGAACTCTGGGCAGCCTGTATAATGCGGTCTATGTCGAGGTAGTCCCGCCTCGGCCCGGTGCCGATGCACACGGCTTCGTCGGCCCGCATGATGTGCATCGCGGCTTTGTCCGTTTCCTCATAGATGGCTACCGTTTTGATTCCAAGCTCCTGGGCAGAGCGCATGATACGGATGGCGATCTCGCCCCGGTTTGCAACCAACAGCTTTTTGAACATGATTGGCTCGCTTTCGGAAGAAAATAACGCCGTAGTGGTCCCGTGCGGACCCGAAAAGCCGATTAATGATTGTTTTTTATATCACACGGGACCGGGCAACATCAATGGGCGAGTGGCCGCAAAACGGCCCAGTATGCAGGAACGCAAGGGGGCACAAGCCCTGCACGGGCATCGAAATACATGATTTTGTGCAATTTTCACAAAATGCCTAAAGCGGAACACCTAATCTTTTTCGCCTGGTGCGATTTCGTTGGTTCAGGTTTTCACGATTCATAAGACTGCATTTAAAGGGCTTGATGATCGCATTGGCGTCCCATTTGGGTCTGTCGTCATCTTTCAGCAGGTCTTTTATGCTTGCCCAGCGTGCAGGATTATAATATTCGCACGTATTTCCCTCATTAAAAAATTCACAATGTTGTTGACTAACGTATTTCTCGTACTTTTTACAGTACTTGATTTTCATCTCTTCCCTCCAGTTGCCTCCCCATGCATCATCTATATGCATCTTGGCTTCTGATCGGCTGCTCTTTGAAGTCAATCGCAAAATAATCAGTAATTCTGATGCTGCAAGACATTCATGGTAGAACAAGCTGGTGATTTTTGGCTAAGTTTTGAGCGTGAAAGAAACGAAAGAAAATGAAGTTGAATAGAGAATGAGTGGCGTATTCCGGGTCAGCCGGCGCGCATGAACAGAGCCGCTCTTTCGAGAGGAGCCGAGCGGCAGTATCCCCCGATTTGGAACCACTATATATCAGGTGAAAGGATCGTGAAAGAGAAATCATGAGTGAGCGTTCCGGCGCGGCTCGTTTTTCGGTCGGGCGGGACTTGCGATTGCAGGCCGGTCGCATTAATGAAGAAGGAGTTCCTGCCCGCAAACGGTGGGGGTGAGTGTCGTTTTTCCTTTACTCAATCCGGTAAACCGGATATATAGATTTCCTCCTGCAGGCCAGTAGCTCTAACGGCTAGAGCATCGGACTCCAAATCCGAGGGTTGGGGGTTCGAATCCCTCCTGGCCTGCCAGGAAAATCAGCAGGTTGCGGCGAGATGCCGCCCACCTGTTTTTCTTTTTGTACCCCTGTCTTTTCCCGTCCTGCAATGATCCGGCCGCGTTTAAAGAGTCGCCTGTTCCTGCGCACCATGTTTTACGGGCAGTGTCAGTATGAAAGTGGAGCCTTTTCCCGGGTCGCTCCTGGCCGTGATGCTTCCGCCGTGCCGTTCGATAATCTTCCTGCAGATCGCAAGCCCCATTCCGGTTCCCTCGTACGCGCTCCTTCCGTGCAGTCGCTGGAAAGGAGAAAAGATTTTATCGACATACTTTTCATCGAAACCGATGCCGTTGTCCTGAACGAAAATCCGGTATGTATTATTCTCATCTGAATCGGCGTAAATTCTAATCCGGGGCTTATTGCCCCGGGGCTGGAACTTGAGTGCGTTTGCGATAAGGTTTTGAAAAAGTTGCCTCATTTGCGATTCGTCGGCTTCTATCCGGGGCAGGGCGGAAATTTCGATTATTCCCTCGATCGCATTGAGATGATGTTCGAAAAGATGAAAAACTTCGTCGGCGACCTTATTGAGATCAACGGCGACAAACGGTTCTGGCCGGGTTGAAATGCGGGATAAGCGCAGCAGGTCCTGGATCAGTTGCTGCATCCGGCTTGCGGCATTCTCGATTCTCCTGAAGTATTCGCGCTCGGTCTCATTGAACTTGTCTTTACAGATATCCCTGATCATGCCGCCAAACATCTGTATTTTCCTGAGGGGCTCCTGAAGATCGTGGGAGGCGACGAAAGCGAACTCTTGAAGCTCTTTATTCATCAGCTCAACTTTCTTCAGGGTTTCGGTCAGCTCGGCAGTACGTTCGAGAACACGCGCCTCGAGTTCGTCGCGAGACCTTCTCAGTTCCTCTTCCATGCGTTTTTGGCTTGTGATGTCACGGGCGACATGCACGCTGCCCGACACGATGCCCTGCTCATCGTAAAGGGGGGTCGTACTGACCAGGAAATTGCCTCCGAACCTTTCCTCATGAATTTCCGCCGTATGTTCCTTCCCGTCTTTCAGGGACTGCGAATACGGGCACCCCTTGGCAGGACAGACCATGTTATGGATCACTTCGTAACAGCGCAGGCCGAGATACTCTTCGTGTTTCATTCCCAATCGCTCGGTCAACGACCGATTTGCACGAATGATCCGGTGGTCGGTATCCATGATGGCGATCAGGTCGGGGACGGAGTCAAACGTCCGCTCCCACTCGTTCTTGGCACGAAGGAGTTCACCTTCGATCTGCTTGCGGTCGGTGATGTCCTGCACCGTGCCGAAGGCGCCGGAAAGTTCACCATCTTCGAAGAACTCCAGCTCTGCCTGTTCTCGGACCCATTTGACCCGGCCGTCTACAACGATTCGGTGCTCCACATCGTATTTCTTGCCATGGAGCGCCTGCTGCCACTCCCGATTCACCATGTCACGGTCGTCAGGGTGAACGAAGGAAAGGAACTCCTTGTAATAGAGAGGTGTTGAAAGGGGAACACCGAAGATCCGGTATGTCTCATCGGACCAGAAAAGCTCATCATGGGACACTCTGATGCGCCAGTTGCCGACTTTTGCTACGGCCTGGGCCCGCTTCAAATCCCGTTCGATGTCCCGTAATTCGGCTTCGGTCTGGACCTGTTTTATCCGTTTTAGCCCAAGTTTGCTCACCATTACGGCAAAGGAGCTAAGAAAAGAGAGTATCGGGGGCAGACTGCTTTCCACCACAACTGGGATTTCAGAAACCGCGCTCAAGTACGCCGACTTATCGAAGCCGAACTCCCCGGCCTGGGAAAGGAAAAAATCCATGTCGGGCTTTTCGGTAAAGAATTGGCCGATGAACATGTTGGCAAGATGCTCCCCTTCGATGACAATCGGGGATGCGGCATCCATGAGGCCGTTGAGGCAGCGGTACAGTGAGAAGGTGTTTCCCTCTATCGACGAATTTGCAAGCTGTGTATCGCTCTCAAGGCACCTGCAACGTGTTTGGGTGTTGACCCTGTGGAAGTCCATACAGAGCCTCTGCCAGGGGGAAGATACAAGGACAACTCCGTCAAGGTCGATTATGGCCGCAGGAATCCCTGCCACCTTGTAAAAATCCTCGAGAAGCTTTTGAATTTCGAAAACATCGATGAGATCCGGAAGTCTGTATTCCATCACAATCCCAGTAATCGGTATAGTTGAAAAAACGGAGCGCTCCCCGCTCATTCCTTAGAGCCAAAGTAAAACGGGCCTGAAAGTATCACAAGGATTTATGTTAATAATAACATAGCGATGAAAATACAAGGGCGACTCTGGGCGAAGATCATCGAAAATAACTCTGCAAAAACCACTCAAAAATGGGAGGACTGACGCGCCCGTCCCCGGAAACGATGTGCCTCTGCCATGCGCGCGATGTCTCCGGAAACCTGTTCCGCTTCGTTATTGATGGTAGTGCTTCCTCACCAAATAGACCGGCCTGTTCTTTGCCTCGATGTAAATGCGGCCAATGTACTCTCCCAGCATTCCTATGCTGATCAATTGAACGCTTCCGAAGAACAATACAGCCACGAATGTGGATGCGTAACCCGGTACGTCCACACCGTAGACGAGAACCTTCATTATTATGAACGACGCATATAACAAGGAGGTCAGTGCACCCAGTCCTCCAATGTAAGTCCAGAATTTCAAAGGGGTGGAGCTGAAACTGGTAACACCCTCGAGAGCAAAGTTCCAGAGCTTCCATCCCGAAAACTTCGTAGCGCCCGCCGCGCGTGGATTACGCACGTAATCGACTACTGCGGTCTTGAAACCGATCCACGCGAAGAGCCCTTTCATGAACCGATTCTGTTCGGGAAGTTGTTTCAGGGCATCAACTGCAATCCGGTCGAGCAGGCGAAAATCACCGACATTTTCAGGAATTTGTATACTGGAGAGGCGGTTATGAAAACAGTAAAAGAGTTCGGCCGTCTTTCTCTTGAGAAATGAATCGGAACTCCGGTCCACCCTCCTGGCCAGGACAACATCCGCCCCGTTCGACCAGGCCTCGATCATTTTGGGAATCAGTTCAGGGGGGTCTTGCAGATCCGCATCTATGGGAATGACAGCATCGCCGGTAGCAATATCGAGTCCGGCCGTCAGGGCAGCTTCTTTTCCGAAATTCCGGGACAGTTCGATTACCTGATAGCGAGAGTCTTTTTCCACTATGGCGGTCAACTTTTGGAGCGTATTATCAGTGCTCCCGTCATCGACGCATACTACCTCGAAATCGAACCGAGCCAGTTTGTCGAGCGAGGGGGAGAGGGCATCATAGAAATGGTCAACGCCCTCGCCCTCATTGTAGAATGGCACCACTATGGAAATCTTTCGACGATCGTTCATGTCCATCAGCCATTTTCCCTATAATTGAACTGACTAAAGCTCCCGCCCCGATCTGACAGCTTAAAATACGGAATTTTACCATGTATGGCCGCATGGCGAAACGTAAAGAATTCAGGTAATCTCGTTTGAGGATTCTTCGTTGGTGGGGCCGCTTCAATCCGCCAGGGCAAGAGTCGCACCCCGCCGCAGGCAGAGCTTATCCGTATTTTGCAGAACAGTCCCACATTTCCCGTTTTCGAAAATCGGACTACACCGTAACCCTGTGATCCCCGCCGGATTTTCTCCTCCAAATCCTCCTAAAATTACATGCCCTGCATAGGTAATTTACCCGCTTGACTGGATTGTGGCTCACTTGCGTTTCCTCTAGACTCCCGCCCTTGTCCGGAAACGTTTTCCCGGCGTGAACCCAACCAAATTAAGCAAAGGAGGAAACTATGAATGCGAAAAAGTTGCGTATGGCTTTAATCCTGGCAATCTGCGTGTTTGCCGCCGTCCTCGCAATCAATTCGGCCGATGCGTACAGGATGGGCTATGGGAATGGGCTCGGTTACACCGGGGTTCCCTATTATTTCAATGATGGAAATTACTGGTACGGCTACGACGGCGACGACTACTACTGGAATGACGGCCGCGACTGGTGGGGGAGCTATGGCGGCTCTAACTGGTACAGGCATGACGGGGACGACTGGTGGCGTTATGACGGAAACCGGTATTCTCGTTATTACGGAGGGGACTGGCGATTCGATTGCTATGGATGCCGCTACTAGTTTGCACCTTCCGCTGCTGATCGTTCGGAAGCAGTCGGAACAGTAGAAATTCCACCTGAGGAGTTCCGGCTCACCTAAGAAGTCCGTTCGGCTGACGGCCGGATCCGAGCTGCGGCGCCGGCTCCTCAGCAGTTCCTCACACCCCCTTCAGGCTTTACCCGCAACTGTCTTGCTCAGCACGATATCCAATATGGCCTCGCCGGACCTAGGGACGAGGCCGAGCTGGGGGGCACCGCAGGACTTATGGCGGCGCCATGCCCTGCCGGATTATGTCTGAAAATACGGCGCATTGCGGAAAAGAATCCGGTCTTCATGCTCGATGAAATAGACAAGATCGGCTATGATTTCCGCGGCGACCCGGCTTCGGTGCTCCTCGAAGTGCTCGATCCGGAACAGAACGGACGCTTTCTCGACCACTTCCTCGACATCCCGTTCGACCTGTCACGCGTGCTGTTCATAGCGACGGCCAATGTTGTGGAGTCCCTTCCCGGCCCGCTTCTGGACAGGCTCGCGGTAATCAGTCCCCCGGATATATGGAGCATGAGAAAAAGGCTGTTGCAAGAGGGTGCCTCATCCCGCGCCAGGTAAGGGAGCAACGGGCTACAGGGCCGGAAGGTCGAATTCACCGACTGAGCGATTTCCAGGATCATACGGGACCATACGCTCGAGGCCGGGCTGCGGAACCTGGAACGGGAAATCGCCACGGTGTGCCGAAACGTTGTTCGCCTGCGCCTTAAAGACAACGCCGGGTGCTCATCGGTCAAGCTCGACGAAGAACCAGTGGCAAACCTGCTCGGTCCCGGGCACACGCATGAGGTCACCGGGTCCCGGTGCCACCTCGGCGTTACAACCGGGCTTGTCCGGACCGAGTTCGGGGGGAGATCATATCCATCCAGGCTACCAGGATGCGGGGAAGTCAGCGCTTATCCTCATGGGTTCCCTCGGCTCCGTCATCCGCGAATCGGCCTAGACAGCCCTCAGCTAGATCAGCCATGCCCTGGAGTTCTTCCTCGATCCCGACTTTTTCAGGGATACGGACATCTATATATGAAAGCGATCATTCTTCCGGAAGGCAACAGAATCGACGTCGAAAGCCTCGAACCCGGACGATACACAACCTGAGCACGAGGGCGGAGAAGAGATTTTTTTGCGATAAACTGCGGTGCATTCACCGAAGAGTTGCTGGCAAACGAACTGTTCGGCCATGAGCGCGATGCTTTTACGGGTGCAAGGGGAGTCAAGCGGGGGCTGCTCGAATCCGCTCACGGCGGCACCGTCTTTCTGGACGAAATAGGGGATATGCCGCTTTCCATGCAGGTAAAACTGCTCCGAGTGCTTCAGGAAAGAACGATGATGCATGTCGGCGGGACGGAGGAAGTTCCCGTAAACATCCGGGTTGTGGCTGCTACAAACCAGAATCTGAAGCAGGAAGTCGAAAACGGAACCTTCCGGCAGGACTTTTATTATCGTTTGAACGTCATTACATTGCATGTTCCCCGACTCGCGGAACGCAAGGATGACGTTGTGCAACTCGGTCTGCATTTCCTGCGAAAGTTCGCCGAGGCGCAGAGAAAGGCGATAACCGGCATTTCGGATGCCGCGACGGGGGTACTGCTCTCGTACGAATATCCGGGCAACGTACGGGAACTTGAGAACATAATGGAAAGGGCGGTAACTTTGGCCAACAGCCAGGTGATCGAACCTCGGCATCTTCCATCCGACCTGCAGCAGCTCGCGGTGCTGGTCGGGAATCAACGGTGCGAATTCATGACGCTGGACGAGAACGAGCGCAAGTACATCTTGTGGGTGCTGGAAAAGGTAAACGAAAACAAGACCAGGGCAGCCGAGATTCTCGGCATTGACAGGGTCTCTCTTTGGCGGAAGATCAAAAAATATAACATTCCGTGATAAGGCTGCCGGTGGTGAACGGTTCGTGAGAGAGACACTTCAATTTTTCATATCCGGGAGGAGTTTTGGATGGCCATTATCACGATTTCAAGAGGTTCGTACTGCAAGGGCAAGGAGGTAGCCGAGAAGGTTGCTCAGAGATTGGGTTACCAGTGTGTTGCGCGGGAGGTTTTCATCGAAGCTTCCAAGGAATTCAATATTCCGCAGATAAAGCTCGTACGCGCCATCCATGATGCTCCCTCAGTCCTCGACCGGTTTACATACGGCAAGGAAAAGTACGTCGTTTTCTTCCAATCGGCTCTGCTGAAGTTCCTTCAGCGCGACAACATCGTCTACCACGGCCTTGCGGGCCATTTTTTGCTGAACGGCATCTCCCATGTACTGAAGGTTCGCATCCTGTGCGACATGGATGAACGGGTGCGACTGGAGATGGCCAGGGAGAATATTTCCAGCGAGGAGGCGCTTTCCGTGCTGAAAAAGGATGACGAGGAGCGAAGAAAATGGAGCCGTCACCTTTATGGGATCGATACTGCCGATCCGATCCTCTACGACATGGTCATCCGGATCAGGAAAGTGAGCGTGGATGACGCTGTGGACCTGATATGCCACACGGCCGGCCTCGAGACGTTCAAAACCACTTTCGAGTCGCAGAAAGCGATAGAAGACCTGGCGCTTGCCTCCGAAGTGAAAACGAGCCTGATCGAACTGAAGCCCGATATCCAGGTATTCGTGCGGGATGGTGTCGTGACGATCGGCGCCAGCGCCGTGATAATAAAGGACCCTCAGCTGGCGGGCGAGATCGAGAGAATAACGCGCCATATCCCGGGGGTGAAGGACGTCAATATCAAGCAGGCGCACCTTGTCGACTGGGCGGACTAGGACTGGCCGACTTGCCTGGGATTGCCGGAATCTCTAGGTGACAAGACCCGCTCATGCTTCCTCCAGGTGCATCGAGGCTGAAAGCCTCACCCACACCGGGCACGATGGCTTGCAGCGGCCTGTCTGTTAACGGATCCGGGTGAAGGCCGGGGGGCAGTTCTTCATTCCCACTTTTCCGTTGACGAAATGGTAGCAGGCGATCAGGCCTGGCCCCATTTCAGCTTTGTCCTGAGGATCTCGAAGTGGTCGACGTCGGGTGCTTTTATGATTCGCAGCGGCGCCGCGGCCGAGGAGACCTGAAGTTCATCCTTGAAATTGATCAGGCAGCCGACCTGTCCGTCGCAAGTCAGCGTTACGTCTGAGGCGGGCTCGGCCAGTTGCACCCGTATGGTGGAGTGTGCAGGAAGGACGATCGGCCTGTTGGTGAGCGTGAATGGGCAGATCGGGGTAATGATGATTGCCTGCGCAGTCGGAAAGACGATAGGCCCGCCGGCGGATATGTTGTAAGCGGTGGACCCTTTCGGGGTTGCAATGATGAGTCCGTCTCCCCGGTAATGGGTCAGGAGATGCCCGTCCATTGTGGTTTCGAGGTCTATTATCCGGGCCAGCGCGCCCTTGTTTATTACCGCATCGTTCAGAACGCGATGTGTGAAAACCTCTCTGCCGTCGCGAACGATCGAAACCCTGAGCCGCATGCGCTCTTCGAGTTCGTAGTTGCCGTCCAGTATCTTTCCGAGTTCGACAAAGCAGGATTCCGCACTGATTTCGGTGAGAAAGCCCAGTCCGCCGAGGTTGATCCCGATTACGGGAATTGCACGGTTTTCGAGAAAGCGCGCAACACTCAGAAACGTTCCGTCGCCTCCGACCACAATCACCGTTTCGACCGATTTTGGTATGTCTATCTTCTGATACAGGCAGCTTACACCCGTATTGTCAATGTTTTCAGCGCAGAATACAATAATATTGCGTCCTTCAAGCCAAAGCTTTATCTCATTTGCGAGCTTGGCGGCTTCCGGTCGCATGCGCTTGTAAATAATTGCCACATGGCGCATCGTGAACCTCCGAAATCATAATAATCTAACTCCATTCCTCCGATATAGGGAGAAAAAGATTTGTCAAAACGTCCCGCTTGCTCTAATTTTGAAGCCCGCCTGCCCGGGTTGCGAGATTTTCAGACGGGCTATAGGATTAAATTGCCGCTGAGTCAAGGTCCTTGTGGTCCGGTGACCGAATGATTTGATATGTCCGATATTGGTGCATTTTTTTTCGCAAAGAGGAACCATGAACCCTGCACATCGCGCTCCATCTGTTGCCCAGACCATTCTGGTAGTCGATGACGAATCACAGGTTTGTGAGATACTCACAGATGCCCTGTCGTCTCACGGTCACAAGGTGGACACCGCTGGGGACGGACTTGCGGCGGTTGAGAAAATAAAGAACGGGCACTACAGCATAGTCATAACCGATATGGATATGCCCAGGATGGACGGGATGCAACTGATCGATTATATTGCTGATAGCCATCCTGAGATCGATATTATCGCCATAACCGGCCACATAATGAAATATAGATACACGGATGTGGTGTCGGCAGGAGCGGCCGATTTCATCACGAAACCTTTTACGCTCAATGAGCTGGAAGCCAAGCTAAACAGGGTAGTCCGCGAGCGTGGACTCCGAGAGGAACTGGAAAAGCTTGCCATACGGGACCCGCTCACGGGGCTTTCAAACCGCAGGCTGTTCCAGGAGGTAGTGCGCAAGGAGGCTATTCGTGCGGTGCGGTACCAGCATACTCTTTTCATGTTTTTCCTCGACGTGGATGATTTCAAGGAGTACAACGACCTCCACGGACATCAGGCCGGTGATTCCCTTCTGGTGGAGATGGCCGGGATTCTTTCCGGCTCGGTCCGGGATAACATCGACAGCG
>JAEZXS010000097.1 GCA_023442755.1 Pseudomonadota bacterium
TTCGCACGAAGGACAGGAAAATGGTGCCGGTGGGCACTTTCGTGAACGTGAAAGAAGTGCTCGGCCCCCAGTTGATAAATCGCTACAACCTCTACCCTTCTGCCGCAATCAATGGGGAGTCGGCCGCCGGGTACAGTTCGGGCCAGGCGCTGAAGCTCATGGAACAGATGGCCGAAAGCAAGCTGCCCGAGAACATGGGCTACGAGTGGACCGGGATGTCCTACCAGGAAAAGAAGGTGGGCGGGCAGGCCGTCCTGATATTCGGACTGGCGGTGCTACTGGTTTATCTCGTGCTGTGCGCCCAGTATGAGAGCTGGTCGAATCCGGCCGCCGTCATCCTGGTCGTTCCGCTTGCGCTTCTGGGATCTGTTGCGGCCGTTGCGATCCGGGGGCTCGACAACAACGTCTATACGCAGATCGGAATCGTGCTGCTCATTGCGCTTGCCAGCAAGAACGCCATCCTCATCGTGGAATTCGCGCGAGAACTCCATGCCAAAGGCAAGGAAGCGGGCGAGGCGGCGGTCCAGGCGGCGCGCCTTCGCTTCCGTCCGATATTGATGACCTCTTTTGCCTTTATTCTCGGCGTCTACCCGCTGGTCGGAGCGACGGGTGCGGGCGCCGCCAGCAGACAGGCGCTCGGGACGGCGGTTTTCGGCGGTATGATCACCTCCACCTTCCTGGCCGTTCTTTTCGTGCCCGTATTCTACACCACGCTGCAGCGCATAAGCGAGCGGCTGGGCAAGGCCAAACCGAAAGCGGAGCCGCCTGCGGCTGCGAAACAGGGCTGAAAAATAAAGGTACTGTGAGGCCGCATTGACCTTACAGTACCTGTCCCGTACCCAAATTACACCGGCCTTCGGCAATCAGACCGGCCGCTCCCAGATAATGGCGCCATTCCTGTAAATCTGCCTGATGCGGTGATACGGAATGGTTACCACTTCGCCCGTTTCGTCTTCCAACTGGAAAGAAAACGAGTCTCCCCGCTCAAATGTGATATGCCTCATCGAGACGCGGACTATCCTTTGTCCGACGTGATCCAGGTATCCTATCTCGAAAAAACCGGCGCCGTACTCCCGGTCCCAGCGGATTTTGTTGAGAAGATGCTGAATAGGTTTCATCCCGGGGTTCCTCCGTGCGGCGATTTCCCCTGAATGCGATATCGTCGTTCCCAACGCCGTGGTCAAAGGGAACACTCTTTCAAATTAAACATTTTCAAGAAAGAAATATCGATGGGGATGCGGGGGGCAATCGCTCCCCCCGCATCGGATTGTTTCTACCAGTCAGGGCTGGGGAACAGCTTCTGTTCGGAGGCGGGACGCGGTGGTTCCAGGCTGGACGATACGTTCGTATATGGAAGCAGTTTCCCCCAGTCGGTCCTCGCGCGCATGATTTTGATCGTTTCCTCGGGAACGTAGTCTTTTTCCAGCTGGGCTTGCCATCCTCCTCCGAGGGCTTTGTAGAGTGTTACGAGGCTCGTACTGACGGTGCCGCGGGTCTGCGTCAGGCGGTCCTGCTGCTGAACGAGCGCCTGTTCGGCGGTGAGCACCCTCGAATAGTCGATGGCGCCTTCACGATACTGTATCATTGCCAAATCCACCGCCCGTTTGGCCGCTGTCTTGCTTTCCGTGAGGAACCCGACCTGGTCCTGGCTCTTCAGAAAAGACACCAGGGAGTCCTCTACTTCCTTTGCCGCACGCAGCACCGTGTTCTGGTAATTTACGAGCAACTGCTGGAACCGGGCATCCTGGACCCGAACGTTGTTCGTGATTCTGCCGTAGTTCAGGATCGGCCATTCGATGGTGGGGCCGGACGCCATCATGAAGCTCTGCCAGCTGAAAAGACTGTTGAACGTGCTGGGGCCGTCGCGCGAGGTGCGGGAGTCGCTCGAAAGGAATCCGAAGCTGCCTGTCAGCGATATCCGCGGGAACAGGTCCGCTTTGGCTAATCCTATCTGTGCGCATTGAGCCGCGGCCTGAAGTTCCGCGCTCCTCACGTCCGGGCGCCGGAGCAGCAGGTCCGCGGGGATGCCGACGGCCACTTCCGCGGGTGCGGCTGGAATGGGTTTCGGGCCTCCCATCAGCTGCTGGAGGTCGCCGGGCGGCATGCCGAGCAGGATGCTGAGGGAGTGCCGGGCCTGCCTGAGGCCGATCTCCAGGGCCGGAATCTGCGATTCGGTATCCATCAGAAGGCTTTTGGCCTGCTGTAAATCCAGTTCCGTCACTGCGCCGTTTCTATAACGGGCCTCGACGAGGTTATAGGAATTCTGCTGGAGGGAGACGTTTTCACGCGCCACCTGCAGACGTTCCTCGTAGATGCGTATGAGCGTATATGCCGATGCCACGTCTCCCGCCAAGGTTACCATGGCGGCATCGTAATTGGCGACCGAAGCCGTGAGGTTGGCATCCGCGGATTCGACCGCCCTGCGGAATTTTCCCCAGAAATCAAGTTCCCAGGCCGTGTCGAGCGCATAGCTGTACGACTGGTAATTGAGGTCGCCCGAGTAGGTGTTGGGAGCGTTTTTGCTGGTCTCCGTATACTGGTATGCGATTCCCACCTGTTGCTGCTGCGGATACTGATTGCCTACCGCAATGCCGAGCTGCGCCCTGGCCTCCAGGATCCGGAGCCCGGCGATCTGGATGGTCGGGTTCTGCTTGTATGCGATCTCGATGAGTTTATCGAGCACAGGGTCGTTGAATGCGGTCCACCACTGGCTGTAGTCGGCCGCATCGGTTTTTGCCCGCGCGTCCTGAGCCTCCGTATAATTCCGGTTCACCGGCGCCGAGGGTTTGCTGAAGTCGGGCCCGACGGCAGCGCAGCCGCCGCAAAGCAACATGAGAGCGCTTGCTGCCAGACAGGTGCAAACCCGGATCGATGGAACGCTTCTTTTAATGTCTCGTGCCGGTTTCATTTAACCTTCTGCCATGTCTTGTCGGGGTCGAACAGCCTGATTGCCTTCGCTGCAGCTGCAGTTTGGGGACCGAGGTTCTTCTGGTATACCACGCCGTTGTGGTTCACAATGAAAGTCATGATCCCGGAAGCGCCGTACTTCGCCGGGTAGGCCACAAGGGCAAATCCACCGATCATCCGGCCTTTGACGACATAGTCGCAAGTGCCGCCCGGAGCATTTTTGCCCTGCGCCTTGAGAATTTTGTAAAAATAGCCGTGGTAGGGAACAGGATGCTGAGGGGTGCCTTTTTCATAGCCCGCCGCCTTGGCATTTGCCACGAAGAGCCCCATCGGGCTTTGCGGCTCCCCTGCCTTCGATTCCCAGTACAAGCCGTCCTTCTTACCGGGGGTGCTGCTGAAATGCTGGGCATATTCCAGCACGCCGTCGCCCTGGCGGGGTACGGATGCATATTCGCGCTGCCCATCGAAGTAGGCCAGGCAAACCTGAATGGCATTGAGTTCGTTTCTTCCGATACGGCGGTCTATGATTTCCTGTTTGCCTGCCTTGGTATCGAAGCGCCATTTCCCCGCGGAGGAAACCATCGGAATGGGCATTGGCCAGTCTTTGCCGCCCATTTGGAGAACGGCTTTCGCATCGCCTTCCCTGACGATCTTGTGCTTTTCCTCGTACAGCTTTGTGGCTTGTTCGCAAATCTCCTTATCGGAAACGGGATCGCCCGAAGAAGTCAGGTCTTTTGCATCCGGACCGAGTATGGATGAAAGCGCTTTGGAATCCTTGTTTTTGAGCGCGTCGAATAAGGATTGCACCGCTTCTTCCGGCGACGCGAAAGTCATCTGTTTCTCTGCTTTGGCTGCAGCGGAGGCATGCCCGGAAAATAAGCTCAGAAGCATTGCCACAGCGATGAACAATATCGGCGCGAAGCGGCAGAAGTTCCCCCTCCCCTGGCCTTTTATCAACGAAAGCATGACAGGACCTCCATCATATGTGAGAGATTCGTTTTTTTTCGTTTTATGAAATCGAGTAAAAGAGGTCATGTCTACCTCCGGCCTCGAAATCCGCCATGGCCGCCGCCTCCCCCGAAACTGTGCGATCCGCTCTCGCGGCTCATCCTGCCCCGGTCGGATTCCATTCTGGCTTCACTGCCGCGACCCATTCCCTCGAATGCGGTCGAATTGCTCCGGGTGTAGTCCTGCATCCCGGAAGGCTGCCTGGGACTTGTCTGTCCCGAATAGCCCGCCGGACTCTTCGGAGCCGTCACACTCTGCGAAGGCCTGGTGCCCGTGGTTGCTGCGGTCGGTTTGGGTGGAGTTGTCCCGGGGCGGCCTGCTGCGCCGGCTGCCTTATTCGGACCCTGTGGCTGTGTTCCCTGGGAATGGCCCCTGTAGTCGTTTCTTGCATCAGGAGAACCCGGGGTCTTCTGGGAATAGCGCTGCCTGCTGGCATCATCCCCGTAAGGGACGCCTTTGCGGTGCGAGGGGTCATGCTGCCAGTTTGCAGACTGGCCGGGAGTTTGAGGCGCCAGGTTATGAGGCGGCGGTCCCGGTGGGCGGGGCCCCGGAGGGCCGGGAGGATGAGGACCCGGGCCCGGATGAAAGTTGTGGTAGTTGTTGACGTTCACGTTGACCGTGCCGCCCCCCCAGTTGCAGTGGCCCCAATCGGCCCAGGCCGCCCCGACTGCCACACCTGCCGCAAAACCCACACCGGCTGCTACGACGGGAGCCCCCCAGTAATAGGGCGGATAGGCCGGAGCCGGCCACGCCCCGTAAACCACGGTGGGGTTGTAGCTAGGAATGTAGATGACCTGGGGATCGGCAGGTTCTATGCGTATGACATTCTGTTCGACAATGACCTGCTGTTCCTTGGTAGTTTTCAGAGTGTTTTGTGCCTGTGCTTTGGCGCGCAGTTTCTGCACCGTGGCCATTACATCGGCCTGCTGGGCAATAAAGGCGTCCCCAAGTTTCCGGGTCCACTCGACCTGGTCGCTCATGGTGGCAAGGACCTGCGGAAAGGGGACAAGAGCCTTGACGCTGGGGTCCCAGTCCATCTTGTCCAGCGCGCTGTTCAGCGCATCTCCTTTGAGTTTTCCGTTCTTCTTCACCCACCGGTCCGCCTCCACGACTTCCAGGGGGTAAGTCGATGCCATGAGCACCTGGGCAAGCAGTGAATCAGGGTACAGGGCGACAGGCGCAAGCATCTGGTCGAGCTGTTCCTGCTTGTAGGGCTTTCCTTCCTGCTGGGCCGAGGCAGTCGCCACGCAGGTAGTCGCGACGAGCAAAACAGCCAGCCCGGCTAGAGCAAACCTGAATACTTTACCCGGATTCATCTTCTTCTCCTTTTCGGAAAACTCTCCATGGTCATTGCTGAAGACAGGGAACAAAGCAAAACCGATCCATCGCCCACGGTTTCAAAAGCGGCATATGGGAACGAAAATGGAGCAAAGCTCCCTGCTCCCGGCAAACCTCTTTGCGGGCATAGTTAAAGTGGTTGAAGAAAGCGTCTCCTCCAGCGAATGGAACAGGGCAGATCAAAGGAATTGGCATTTTGTTGGTTCAGACGGGCCAAGCATACAGCAATCCTTGTCAATCCGCAATGCCTGTCGCGGCAGCAGAATAAACATAGAAAGGACGAATTAACCGTACATAATAATATTTATACAAAGCACTCAACTCTTGGAAACATCCATGGCTTAGGGTTTCATCAAAAGTGTCTCAACCTGCTCATAACCTTCATGGAAATTTTACTTGGATAACCGCTTGATGTCTCCTATAGTTATGGCCTGCACGGATCTGGTTCAGCAGAATATCGATACTTCCAGAACCATGCCTGCACGGGCGTGGTCCGTTACCTGTTTCGCTGGATATGGCAGCATCGGTGGATCCGTTGTCTTTGCGGACCATGAGAGCTGCCTGCTGATAGTGCTACTTATATTTTTGAAGGTTTTACACATAGGAGAGGATTATGTCGAAACATCTGCTGAGAAGCTTTGCTGCCGTGGTTGCATGCGTTGTGCTTGTCTTTATGGCGATTGGGTGTGCTTCGACAACGGCACAGCCGAAGGGCAATGTGGTCGAAATTGCAAAAGGTGAAAAGCCGACCCCAACCCGTTCGGGATTCCTGGGGGACTATTCGCTGCTCAAAGCGGGTGACAAAGACCGTGCGGCCCTGGTTTACGTCAATCCGGCCGCAAAATGGAATACCTATACGAGCATTATCGTCGAGCCGGTGCAGTTCTGGAGCGGCGGGGATACGATTTCCACCGCGGATCAGCAGGTTCTATGCAGCTATTTCTACAATGCCCTCCGGGAAAACCTGAAGAAGAATTTCATTTTGACCGACCAGCCCGGCCCCGGGGTAATGAAACTGCAGACGGCCATCACCGAGGCATCGGCGGCAACGCCCATCCTGCGTTCGGTATCGGTTATTGTTCCGCAGGCCAAGGCGCTGAATATGGCTCAGTCCCTGGCAACGGGTTCGTGTGCTTTCGTCGGCTCCGCGCAGGTTGAGGGGCAGATTACGGATTCCATGACCGGAGAGCGCCTGGGCGCCGCTGTCGACAAGCGCGTGGGAGGACAGGGAATTGCGGCGGCGGCCCAGTGGAAATGGGGCGATGCCCAGAACATACTCGACCTGTGGGCGAAAAAACTTCCGGAGAGAATCGTGGAGCTGCAGCAGAAAGGTAAAACCAGCGATTAGGAACGGCGAATGTAAAGCCGTGAAGATAACTGCTTTATAAATCGGTTGAGGTGCGCACCCCGCCGCTCCGTCCGGAACCGGGCGGCGGGTTTTTTTCGAACCACAAAAACTGGACGTAGCCTCCCGCTGCATTACAGGTCATTCTTCCCCGCGGCCCGCTTCCCACGATTTGCCTCAGACCGCTTCCAGCCAAGCTTTTCGCAGGCATCTCATGATCTCCACCCATTTGCCGAATGTTTCGGGTTTGGTGATGAAAGCGGTTGCCCCGTTTTGCATGCTGGTTTCGATATCCTTTTGCTCCCGCGAGGTCGTAAGAATGACGATCGGGATGTCAGCGATCGCGGGGGAGGATTTGATTTCCTTCAGTGCTTCGCGTCCGTCCTTGCGGGGCATATTGAGATCGAGCAAAATGAGGCAGGGCAAAGGAGCATCCTGCGAACCCAGATATTCCAACAACTCGACACCATTGCTGACGCAGGCCAGCGTTCCCTCGGCGCCGCTTTCGCGAAAAGCGGTATGGGCCAGGATGCAGTCGTCATCGTCGTCATCCGCCATAAGAAAGAGTTTTTCCGGGGGGACTTTCACGCTGCCATCTCCGTTCCATTCTGTCTGAGCGGGAGTTCGATTATGAACGTCGAGCCTCTTCCAGGTTCACTCGTTGCGGTGAGGGTTCCTCCATGCATCTCCACAATCTTTCGGCATATGGCCAGCCCCATGCCCGTTCCACCATAAGGACTGTTCTTTCCATGTAACTGCTGGAACGGTTTGAAAATGCGATCTATATAGTTTTGTTCGAACCCGATGCCGTTGTCCTCTACAAACACCCGAAACGTTCCGCCCTTGATCCTGGAATAAATCTTGACTGCCGGACGCTTGTTTTCCTTGTGAAACTTGATCGCATTGCAGATGAGATGCAGGAAAAGCTGGCGCATCAGTTCGGAATCCGCCCTGATGTTCGGGAGCGTATCTATTTCCACCGTGGGGTTGGCCTGTTTCAGGTCGGGCTCCAGGTTCACTAGCACTTCACGAACCGTGCGGCCGAGATCGACAATGTCGAAAGAATCCGGCCGTGCGGTTAGCCGCGAATAGCTCAAAAGTGAATGGAGCAGCCGGGACATATAGTGCGCCGCGTTATTGATCCGTTTGATATAGTCCTTCGCCTCGCTGCATATCGCTCCGGCGCACTTCGTGGAGAGCATGTCGCCGAAGGTCCGGATTTTTCTGAGGGGCTCTTGAAGATCGTGAGCAGCCACAAAGGCGAATTCCTCGAGTTCGACATTCAGTTTTTCCAGCTTTGACGCGTATACCCTAAGCGCGCGGTTGCTCCTTTTCAACTCGGCGGTGCGTTCGCGTACGCGGCTTTCGAGTTCATCGCGCGCTCTGCGCAAAGATTCCTCCATCCGCTTTTGCTCGGTGATGTCCATGCCGGTGCCGATGAAGCGAACGGCTCGTCGCTTCCCTCCAACCGGGCCGAATAAGGCTTTTCCCTTTGCCAGCACCCAGCGTTCGGAGCCGTCCGGCCGCACCAGGCGGTATTCGGCGTCATAGGAGCCGGGGCCGGCCGGGTCGAGTGCCCGCAGAACCTTCCTTTGTATGCGGTCGCGGTCGTCCGGATGCACCAGGCCGAGGAAAGTGCGGTAATCTCCGGGAGCTTCTTCCGGTACTCCGAGCAGCGCCCTGCACCGTGACGACCATTTGATGGCGCCTGAGAGCGGATCGAACTCCCACGTCCCCAGACCTGCCGATTCGACCGCAAGGCGCAGCCGCGCTTCGCTCTCGCGCAGTGCGTCTTCCGCATGCTTCTGATCGGTTATGTCCAGGTTGATACCGGCCCAGCTCACTATCTTTCCTTTTCTATCCCGCACGGGAAAGCCCCTGGAAAGGACCGTTCGAATTCTTCCCTCGCTGTCCCTGATCCGAAACCGGTGGTCCCAGGGGCTGCCTGTCCTCACGGAGTCAAACCATTTTCTCTTTGTCAACTCCATGTCTTCCTCGACAAGCCGGCTTGACCAGCCGAAGTCGCGCACCTCCTCCATGGTCATGTCGAGAAGATCCAGAAAAGAGGGGCTAACGTATTCGGCGCGGCCTTTCTCATCCGACCACCAGATTCCATAGGGCAGGATTTCCCCCATCGTGCGGTAGCGCTGCTCGCTTTCCCGCAATGCTTTTTCCGTCCGCGCCATTTCTCGATGAATCCGAACGTTGTGCAGGGCGGAGAAGGCAAAGTCGCCCAGAAAACCCAGAACTTTTGCCACATCGTGTGCAGAGGAATGTTTCCGGGACCAGTAGGCGCCAATCGCCCCGACGGCGATGCCCGGTCGGATGGGAACCACAACGATGCTCGTTATGGAACCCGGCTTGGAGACATAATCCGGAATGCGGTCATCACAATGGATGTTTTCCACTACTACCGGCGTGCCGGTCAGCATTACCTGCATGATTAAATACCTGCCGACAGGGGGCCCCGGTCGTTTCGGGAAAGAGACGGCTTTGTTTTTATTGCTGCCCGTTTCTGTTTCAACGAGATTGAACAGTGTACCATCCGCTCCGGTGATCTCCTGGACGGCTTGGCGGATGATAGAGGCTATGGACTCCATGTTGCGCGCAAGGAAAAGTCTGTCTATCACGCATCCCAGATGTTTCATCGCTTTTGTATATAGAATGGAAGCAGACGTTTCATCATTCTTCTCCGCGTTCAATGCGGGTCTGCATAATTCCAATAACGACATGACATCGACCTCATATTCCGGTATGCGATACTTAACTTAAGTCATTGTTTTTAATGTATATATTATAAATTATAAGATGTTCGACCGATAGCAACCCCGAATCAATGAGTAGGGATTGTGTAGAGTTCCTACACGCTTCCGGAATCGGATACTGGATGAATGGTAATATGGAATGAATCTATTCCCGTGCATCTTTCCAGTAATTAGATTTCCCACTGATGTTGTCGAAAACCCTTTTGCTCTGAATCGGTACTGATGATGAGCGGATTAAGTTCCTTGCCCAATTATTGTGAGTCTGCAGACAATGGCGAAGGCAGGCATGCCTGGCATGCCTGCAATGCGCTTCCGCTCATTGCCTGTATGATCGGCGCTGACGGGATAATACGGTACGTCAATGCCGCATGGCTGCGATTTGCCGGGGAAAACGGCATTTCCGACTTCTCGGTGGTGTCTCCCGGTGTAAGTTATCTCGATGTTTGCCGCCGCGCTGTACAGGCCGGTGAAGAATCTGCCCGAGAAGCGCTCGAAGGGCTGGAGGCCGTCCTGCAGGGGCGGATTGTCGAGTTTTCCCTGGAATACCCCTGCCATTCGCCGGATAAGAAACGCTGGTTCCTGATGAAGGCGGCGCCGCACGAACAGGGGTGTTTCGCCCTGATCGTGCACATCGACGTTACCGAGCGCAAGCTGGCGGACGAATCGCTGCGCAACAGCGAGGCCAGGCTCAACCTGGCGATCAGGCAGGCGGGCATGGGGACCTGGGACCTGGATTTACGCACCGGAAATGCATTCTGGTCCGAAAACCTTTTCCGGACCCTGGGATATGAGCCCCACCCCGAAGGTGAAGCGAACATCGGGATGTGGCAGGCCAGGTTGCATCCGGAGGATGTTGCGAGCGCCCTGCAGGAGATCGAGAATGCGAAAATCGGCAGGAATCTTTTCAGATCGGAGCATCGCGTTGTCCGGAAGGATACGGGAGAGGTTGTATGGCTGTGTGCTTTCGGCCGTTTCCTGTATGACGAGGACGGTGAAGCCGTCCGATTCACCGGGATATTTTTCGACGCAACCGAGCGCAAGCGCATGGAAGAAGCGGTTAGGAAGACGCGTGAAGAACTGGAAGCCCGCATCAGGGAACTCAGGGACAAGACGAAAAACCTGGAAGAGGCGAATACCGCTTTGAGGGTGATTTTCAAGCACAGTGAGGAAGACAGGAAAGATCTGGAGGAGTCAATAGCCGGAAATCTGAAAAAACTCATTCTGCCGTACATGGAGAAGCTGAAACAAAGCAGCCTGAACGGCACCCAGCTTGCCCTGATCGATACGATGGAGTTCCATCTGAACGAAATCACCTCCTCGTTCAGCAAAAACCTTGCCCTGCGGCATGGCGATCTCACCCCCGCCGAAACCCGGATCTCTTTTCTCATCAAAGACGGGAAGACGACCGGTGAAATAGCGCATATCCTCGGCCTTTCGATGAAAACCATCGAAACCCACAGGGCGAATATCCGCAAAAAACTCGGGCTGAGGGGAACCAGGCAAAATCTCAGGTCTCATCTTCTAAGGTTATCCGAGAGAAATTGGCAGTAGGCCGCGAAAATCCTTTACCGGCGTGCCCGCGCGCATTGTATACGGCTTGCGATTCATCCGGCATTTCGACAGGGATTCCGCTGACGGCGCCGATGCTTCGACCTCTTTAAAGGCCATCCGTATGCGATCGTTTACCGGTCCAGGGTTCGGCTATCTTTTGATTAAATCGGAGTTGATCCGGGTGACCGAGGATCTTCCTCCTTCCTATTTCGCCCTGGTGATGGCGACGGGAATCGTTTCGATCGCAAGCGAGCACATGGGCTTTAATGCCATAGCGCATGCCCTTGCAGCGATTAACATCGTATTCTATGTATGCCTATGGTTCCTGACCGCCTGCCGCATTCTGTTTTTCAGAAAACGGTTTATGGCGGACATGCGAAACCACCGGCTCGGCGCAGGGTATTTCACCATCGTCGCCGCCACCTGCGTTATCGGGATCGATTTCATGGTCCTGGGGCAGGGGATCAGACCGGCTGCCTTCCTTCTCGTCCTTGGCATCCTGCTCTGGCTGGTACTCATTTATGCCGTTTTCACCTTTTTCACCGTCGAGGCCGAAAAGCCGCCCCTGCAGGAGGGAATAAACGGGGTCTGGCTGGTTTCGGTCGTAAGCACGCAGTCCGTATCCGCTCTGAGCTGCATGATGGCGCCGTCGACGCCCGCCTTCCGGGAGTTGATAGCTTTTTTCTCCCTGACGATGTTTTTCGTTGGGTGCTTTCTCTATCTTGTGCTGATAACCCTCATTTTCTACCGCTTCATGTTTTTTCGGCTGACCGCGGCAGAGCTGACGCATCCCTACTGGATCAACATGGGGGCGGTAGCCGTCACTACGCTTGCCGGCGCCGTCATCGTGCGCCATGGTTCCGATATCGTTTTTCTAAACCGGTTCCTTCCCCTGACCGCCGGGTTCACCCTGCTCTTCTGGTCCGTTGCGAGTTGGTGGATCCCGCTGTTGCTCCTTCTCGGCGCCTGGCGGTTTCTCATCCGGCAGGAAAACCTCTTCCAATACGACCACAGGGATTGGGGAATGGTGTTCCCCATTGGCATGTATACGGTGTGCACTTTTCAGCTTGCGCGGACGATGGACCTGGACTTCCTCCTGGTCATTCCCCGCCTGGCGATCTATGCCGCCCTGGCTGCCTGGTCGCTCGCTTTCCTTGGGCTGCTCCGGGCTATCGCCCGCCGGTTCCGGCCGAATTGACGCATCGCAGCGGCCCGCCTGTTCTCCATCTTTTGTATCCGGGGCCGGTCAAATCAAGTTTTGTTCAGGAAAAGCAAAGAATTTACATAATTTTTTTGACTATACCGTTCCGCTTGGTTCTGCCCCGTTAGGGGAGGCGTGGAGGCATCATCAGGCATGCGATTTTCATCTGTGCTGTCAACCAAAGCCTTCAAACCGGCTACGAACCGTTGCATTTCCCACGCTTGTCCGTTCATTTCCTCTGATGCTGACGCCGTTTCTTCCGCGTTGGCTGAGTTTTGCTGAACCACTCTGTCCATTTCGTTCATCGCTTTGGCGACCAATTCGATGCCTTGGGCCTGTTCGTGAGAAGCCGCCGAGATCTCCGTAATCAGCTCAGCGGATTTATTGATTTCTGAAGCTACCAGGACGAATTCCTTTCCGGTCGTCTTTGCCAGGTCAGATCCCTCTTTGATTTTGTTGACGGTATGTCCAATCAGGGAAGCAGTATTCCGGGCTGCTTCGGCTGCCCTCACCGAAAGATTTCTTACTTCATCGGCCACAACTGCAAATCCCGCTCCTGCTTCTCCCGCTCGCGCTGCCTCTACGGCTGCATTGAGCGCCAGCAGGTTGGTTTGAAAGGCTATCGAATCGATGGTCTCGACGATCTTGGAGGTTTCCCGACTCACCCGGGATATCTCGGTCATGGATGCAGTGAGCTGGTCCATTGATCGGCCGGCAATCATAACCATATCACTTACTTGTCCCATCAATACGTTGGCTTGATTCGCATTCACCGCATTCTGCTTTGTCATCGATGCCATTTCTTCAATTGATGATGAGGTCTCCTCAATGGCTGCCGCCTGCTCGTAGGCGCCGGCGGCGACCCCCTGGCTGGCCGTTGACATCTGGTCGGACATCATGCCCAATTTATCGGAACCCCTGGATAACCCATGGATGACACACTTTAGCGGGCGAGTGATGCTGCGGGTCATATACAACGCAATCAATACTCCAAGTACTATGGCCAGGATGGACCCCAGCGTGATGACTCGTGACGAAAAGGAGAGCTTTGAAACCGTCGTGCCGGCAATATCTTTTGTCCTGTCCATACCCGCCCTCGCCGCCGTTTTTGAGATCGTCGTCAGTTCAAGCCCCAGGGACTCGAGCCTGCGGCTAAGTTGATCGGAGGCCATCCAGTTCGCGACAAGTTCATCCATGGCCGTTTTGTAGCTGTCAAGAGCGGCCTTGATATTGTCTATCTGCCTGAGGCCAATCCGTTCCTCGGTAAGAGCTCTGACGGAATCCAACTTCTTCTCAATAGGGCCGAAATCTTCCTGCAGACTTCTAACCAAAGGTCCAATCTCGTGTTCAGCCTGGGCTTTCCATACGGCCAGTCGAATGGCTGCCGCTGAGCTGCCTATCTCGTTCATTGCCGCCACGTTGCCGTGGCGGGCGATCAGCTTCCTGGAATCGATGCCGAATTCGATTTCGCTTTTAAGGACGTCATTTTGGTCGTGTTCGAATGCGTTGAGGTTCTGCACGAAAGCCTGCGTGGCTTCAACGAGTTGGGCGCGATTATTTATAAGCTGGTCGTTTTTGGCGGCCACTTCGGAAGCCAGCCGCTCATACTCGGCAGCCTTGGCCAGAGCCTTTTCTACCTCTTTGCCAAAGTCTACCAAGTCGGGAGATTTCGCCACGAGCCTTTGAGCCTCCTGCAAGTCCTTCTTGACCTGCTCGAAATTCATGAGCCCGGAGTCCAGGAACTTCCTGTCGAGAGTGAACCCATACCCCCTTGTCTCGAACATCGTCTCCTGAAGCTTGCTTGCGACGTCTTCCGATATGGAGGTTTCCGGGACGTACTGGTTTGCCAGTTTGTCGGCAAGACTCGATACGTTTTTCATATTCCATACCGCCATGCCGCCCAAAAACAGCGAGGTCACTACCAGGGCGCCGAAACCCAACCCCATTTTCATACTCAGTTTCATGTTTTCCATCACTCTTCCTCAGATGTTTATCGGAGGGCGGATTACAGCAGAGCGGCGTTACGGGACCAATACGAAGAAGTTACAAGTATGTGATAATTGCAGGTGCGGAACTTTCGCTTGTCCATAAGCGGAGTCCATCGTGCTTCTTTGAACGGCCAACCGGTTGGTTGACTCGTTGACAAACCGATCTCATCGGGGGAAGGAGGCTGCTCCCAATGTTGTTGACTTTAGCGAATCCTAATTAGTGCGCATCGGATGCGTCATTCCGGCGCAGGAGACTGTGTCACAATTGATGGCGGCTTTGGAGATTTGGAGATTCCCACTCTCGCAGTCAAAACT
>JAEZXS010000148.1 GCA_023442755.1 Pseudomonadota bacterium
CGGCCTGCGCTCGATAAACAATATCGTCGATATAACCAACTACATTCTGATGGAACTCGGCCAGCCGCTCCATGCTTTCGATTTCGACCGGCTGCGCGAAAACCGAATAGTCGTGCGCAAGGCAACACGCAGCGAGAAGTTCACAACTCTCGACAACGTGGAACGCGAACTGCCCTCCGACACGGTCCTCATCTGCGACGGCGCAGGACCGGTTGCCATAGGCGGCATCATGGGCGGTCTCAACTCCGAGATTTCCCCGGACACGACCAACGTCCTCATCGAGAGCGCCTATTTCCAGCCTCAGTCCATTCGGCGCAGCAGCAGGCGGCTCGGCCTCAAAACAGAGTCCAGCTACCGCTTCGAAAGAGGAATCGACCCGGAGGGCGTGCTCCGCGCTGTCGATCGCGCGGCCCGTCTCATGCAGGAAGTGGGCGGCGGGGAGATAGCCCGCGGGAGGATCGATGTTTATCCGAAAAAGATCGAAATTCCCGAGATCATCCTCCGCGTCGACAGGACGAACCGGTTCCTTGGAACCAGGCTTTCCGCACCGGAAATGAAAGAGCTGCTCGAGCGCATCGAGATGCACGCCGAACAGCTCGACGAGAACCGGATCAAGGTCGTTCCGCCTTCATTTCGGCCAGATATCATCAGGGAAGTCGACCTGACGGAAGAAGTCGCCCGGCTAGCCGGTTACAGCGCAGTCCCGGTGACGAGTCCCATGGCTGCCGTAGAAGCGCCGGCATTCGATTCCCACCAGAGGACTCGCGGCGAGCTGAAGGGGTTTCTTGCAGGGACGGGTTTTTACGAGGTCATCAATTACTCTTTTATCTCTTACGACGCACTCAGGAAGCTACGCTATCCCGAAGGCGACCCGAGGCTGAACCCGGTCCGGCTGAAAAATCCGCTCAGCGACGAGCAGGCCGTAATGCGAACGAGCCTCATGCCCGGCCTCCTTCAGAATGCGCGCTATAATCTGGACCATCGGAACGAGAACTTCAGAATCTTCGAGTTGAGCAAGGTGTTCCTGGCCCGCAAAGACGAGCTTCTTGCCGATGAACCCCATCACGTGGCCGGCGTGCTTGCAGGCAGGCGCATCGGCCAGGCGCTCTACGGTGGAGAAGAGGAAGTCGATTACACCGACACCAAAGGGGTTGTGGAAAGCATTCTCGGCTTTTTCCGGATTGCCGGCGTACGCTTTCGGGCAGAGGCCCTGCCCCCCTGGCTCGATCCGCACGCTGCCGCTTCGGTCTACGTTGGTGAAGAACGGGTAGGCGAACTCGGCTGCGTACACCCTGAGGTACAGACGGCATACGATCTCAAGCGGCCCGTCTACCTTTTCAGGCTCGATTTCAACCGGCTGTTCGAACTCCGGGGACCGGGGGCGTACTTTGCCAGCCTGCCGAAATTCCCGCCCGTGTCGCGCGATATCGCCCTCGTGGCTGAGGAAAGACTCCCGGTCGAAGAACCCATGGAGTTCATCCTCTCGCTCAGGCAACCGCTGCTGGAGAGGGTGGAAATATTCGATATCTTCCGGAGCAAGCAACTGGGGGAAAACAGGAAGAGCATCGGGTACAGACTCACTTTTCGCGCCGCCGACCGCAGCCTCACGGATGAGGAAATCAATGCGATCCATCGTGACATGGTCGACATGTTGATGAAGAAGTTCGGAGTTTCCCTGCGATAACCGAGGGACGTCATGGGCGAAGCAGACAGCCAGAACAACAAGGAAATCATAAGCGACAGGAAGTTGCCCTGCCAGGTCACTTTCTTCCTGGGAGACGATGCCTTCAACGGCGCCTCGCTGCACTTCAACGAACGGGGAATCCTGATCACGTGCAAGGAACCCGCTCCCCTGAACGCGAAAGTGAGCTTGCTTCTTATGTTTCCCGGGTTGAAAAACACCATTGAGCTGACCGGCGAAGTTGTCTGGACCAATATTTACGGACCCGGAGACTCGCTGGCACCCAAAGGGATGGGCGTAAAATTTACCAATGTCGAGCGGGAAGTGGAGCGGCTTTTGGCGGATCTCTCCAGGCAGTATGACGCCTGCGGCAGCATCTACAGCTGTTATTTTACCTGATGCCGAGGTCCGGTCTTTCCCCTCTGCTCTGTCCCGATATGTGTTTTCCCGGATCCGATACGTTCGATCCGGGAAATTTATTTGAAAGTTCAGTTGTCCCGGCCGGCGTATTAACATATTCTTAAAAATTCGTGATAGTCACAAGATGGGGATTCCTTTTGCACTTTTTCGCCGTTGTCCTGGTCGCGATTGCGTTGGGCTGTGATGCCTTCGCCGTAGGAATGGGCGTAGGGACGCGGGGTTGCAGCCCACGGCAGGTCTTCAGGCTTTCCTTTCACTTCGGCCTTTTTCAGTTTATGATGCCGCTGGTCGGCTGGTATCTTGGCCTGAACCTGGTAGGGGTTGCAAGCAGATGGGCGCCATGGATTGCGTTCGTCCTGCTTTTTTTCATCGGGGCGAAAATGGCAGGCGAGAGTCTTTTTGGGAGGCGCGCGGAAACGCCGGCCGAATGTGCCGACCCAACCCGCGGTTTCAAATTGGTATTCCTGTCTGTAGCAACAAGCCTGGACGCGCTGGGCGTCGGATTCAGCATGGGCCTGCTCGGTTCCGGGCTCTTTTTTCCGGCGACATGGATCGGCATTACGGCCGGGATCATGACTTGGGTTGCGATGAAGCTGGGAAACCGGCTTTCTGATAAATTCGGCCGGCGGATGGAAGTGGCGGGCGGTATCATTCTGATGGCCATAGCCGTCAAGCTGGTTCTTTGAGGAAACGGAAAATTACCACTATGGCAAAAAGACTGGAAACAGCGTTAAAAGATCACCTTTTCGATCCCGAGGGCGCGAGCCTGTGCAGGAGAGTCCGGGACTATTTCGGATGGGAAATCGGTGAAGCGCGGGTTATCAACGTGTTGACCCTGGACACCGGCCTATCTGATGCCGAACTCGAATCCGTCCGCGCCGAAATATTTACGAACCCGGTAACCCAGACTTCCAGCTTTACCACTCTGGCGACCGGATTCGACTGGGCGATATGGGTCGGGTACCGACCCGGAGTAAGAGATACCGCGGGCAGCGTCGCTATCGAAGCCATAGCCGATTATCTGGGAAAGCCCCCCGGACCGGGCGAAGCCGCTTATACCTCGCGGCTTTTCCTTCTGAAGAAAGCGTCTCTCGATCGGCAACAGGTCGAGACCATAGCACGCCAACTGCTCGCAAATGAGATCGTCCAGCAGTGGCGCGTCTACTCGCGCTCCGAGTGGAACCAAAAAGAGGGAATCGGCATCGTCATTCCCAAAGTTCTGCTGGCCCACACGCCTTCCGTAGCCGAAATCCCGATCGAAAGCGACGAACAGCTGGCACGGCTCAGCGACGAAAGGAACCTGGCGCTCAACAAAAACGACATTCCCGTCATCAGGAGTTATTTTCTCAGGCCTGAAGTTCTCGCACAGCGGAAAGAAGTCGGACTCTCCGTCCCCACGGACGTCGAACTGGAAGCCATCTCTCAGGCGCGAAGCGACCACTGCAACCACAACACCTTTCGCGGACGCTTCCGCTACCGCGATCTGCTGTCCGGGGAATCCAACGATGTGAACAATCTGTTCAAGTCCTGCATCCAGGCCCCGACGCTCGACATCCAGAAGAAGAAGGACTGGGTGGTGTCCGTGCTCTGGGACAATGCGGGAGTGGCCCGCTTCGATTCCGATTTCAACTATTCGGTGACGGGCGAGACGCACAACAGCCCATCCAACATGGAGGCCTATGGCGGATCGCTGACCGGCATAGTCGGCATATACCGCGATATCATGGGTACGGGGAAAGGGTCGCGCCTCGTTGCCGGCCTTTACGGGTTCTGCGTCGGTCCGCGCGACTACAAAGGTCCCCTGCGTCCCCACCTGCATCCGAAACGTCTGCTCGACGGAATTGTCGAAGGGGTAAAGGATGGAGGCAACAAGCACGGCGTGCCCACTCCCTTCGGGAACCTTTTCTATCATCCCTCCTACCTGGGCAAGTGCCTCGTTTTCGTGGCTTCGCTCGGCATCATGCCGCGCGAACTGCACGGCAAGCCGGTTGACCAAAAGAAGCCCGGTCCGGGAGATCTCATTATCATGTGTGGAGGCCGGGTCGGCAAAGACGGCATACACGGGGTTACCGCTTCGAGCGAGAGCTACAGCGCGAATACTCCGGCCGGCCACGTCCAGATCGGCGATCCGTACACGCAGAAGAAAATGCACGATTTCCTGCTCGAAGCGCGGGATGAGAACCTCATCACCTTCATAACGGATAACGGCGGCGGCGGACTCTCCTCGTCCGTGGGTGAATCGGCCGCCATGGCCGGTGGTGCGGTCGTCGCGGTGGACAAGGTGCCGCTCAAGTACGAGGGCCTCGACGTCTGGGAAATCTGGGTCTCGGAGTCCCAGGAACGCATGACGGTAGCGATCCGGCCGGAGAGCTTGGACAGGTTCATGGAGCTTTCGCGCAAACACGAGGTGGAGAGCACGGTTATAGGAAACTACGAAGACACCGGCAAGCTGCACCTCACCTACGGCGGGAAGACCTGTGCCTATCTCGATCTCAGCTTCTTCTCGGAAGACTTTCCTCAATGGGAATTCGACGCCGAGTGGCTCGCACCGGAATCCCGCGGCCTGTCCGAACCGGTCCTGGCCGAACCCGCCGATTACGCCGCGGGGCTGCACAGCCTTCTAGGCAGCCCGAACCTGTGCTGCAGGGAGTGGATACAGCGCCAGTACGACCATGAGGTGCAGGGCGGGAGCGCCATCAAGTTCATGACCGGAAGGGACCGCAACGTCCCCAACGATGCAGCCGTAATCCGGCCCGTGCTGAGTGCGAATAGCGGAATCGCCCTTGCCCAGTCCCTCAATCCGACCTATTCGGCCATCGACACCTACCATATGATCGCCGCGACGATCGACGAGGCCGTACGGCGCATTATCGCCGTGGGTGGAAAGCTTGACGAAATAGGCGGAGTGGATAATTTCTGCTGGCCCAATATCGAATACGATCGGAATCGGAACCCGGACGGCCGTTACAAGGCCGCGCAGCTCGTGCGCGCCAACTGGGCGCTGCGCGACATGTGCCTGGCCTTCGGCATCCCGCTTCTTTCCGGAAAAGACAGCATGTACGTGGACGGCCATCTGCCCGGACGCTTCGGCGAACGGCACAAGGTCAGCGGCCTTCCGACAATGCAGTTTACGGCTACGGGGATAGTCCCGGATCTCGCCAAAGCCCAGACGATGGAGCCGAAATCCCCCGGCGACCTCGTATACCTGGTCGGGACCACCCGAAACGAGCTGGGCGGGTCCGCTTATTACGACTTTTTCGGCTACACCGGGTTGAATGTTCCCCAGGTCGATCCGGGAAACTTCCAGCCATTGTACCGGGCACTGGAAAAGGCGATAGCCGCAGGTCTGCCCGCATCCTGCCACGGCATCTACAGGGGCGGCCTCGCCGTCCACGCCGCCATGGCGGCCATGGCCGGACGGCTCGGGATGGTCTTCGACCTGGCAAAGGCGCCTGTGGAATCGGAAGACACGCGCGACGATCAAATCCTGTTCAGTGAATCCTGCGGCCGCTTCCTGGTGACAGTGCCTGTAGAGAACCGGTCGGAATTCGAGAAGATCTTTGCCGGCCTGCCCTGCAGCCTGGTGGGCGAGGTGGCGGCGAACCCGGAACTTGTAATCCGGGGTAAATCCGGGCAGGAACTGATCAGAGAAAGCATCGACGCCCTAAGGGCGTCCTGGATGGGCAGCCAGGGCTGATCAGCCCGGGAAACGACCTGACGAGGGAGAAAACGAACGCGAAATGGAAAATCCACAGGTAGGCATCATCATGGGCAGCGCGTCGGACATCCCGACCATGGAGGAAGCACTCCAGGTATTCGAGAGATTCGCGGTGCCCTACGAAATGCAGATACTCTCCGCTCACAGGACCCCCGATGAGACCGCGGCGTATGCAAAGGGGCTTGCCGGGCGAGGAGTCAAAATCCTCATTGCCGGCGCGGGCTGGGCCGCTCACCTTGCCGGCTCGGTGGCCGCAAACACCACCGTCCCGGTAATCGGCGTTCCCATAGATTCTTCTGCGCTGAACGGGATGGATGCGCTGCTCTCGACCGTGCAGATGCCTCCCGGAGTCCCGGTGGCCACCATGGGCATAGGAAAAGGCGGGGCTTACAACGCAGCCTTGTTTGCAGTCCAGATCCTGTCCCTTTCAGACCAGGACCTCGCGCGCCGGTTCGCCCAATTCAAACGTAATATGGCCGACGAGATAATGGCGAAGAAAAACGGGGAACTGCAGGAATACCTGGCAAAAAGAAAGAAATGATTTCCCGGCCTATACCCGGGCATCGTACACCGGCACGATCCGGTGCTTTGCCTGTTCGAAGGCTCGCCTGATCACTGTCTCGGTTCCCCTGGTGAGATCGTAGGAGGAAAGCTGCTCAAGCGGCACGAAGCGGCATTCCTCCGCATCGGTCGCGGCGGCGGGGTTTCCTGGACCGGCCGTACAGAGAAAATCCAGAAGGATATAGTGGTATTCGATCCGGCCGGCCGCATCCCGGATCACGCGGTCCAGCGCGGCAACAAGGTCCACCACCCTGACCTCGAGCCCCACTTCTTCGAGAACTTCCCTGCGGACCGCGTCGTCGAGGCTCTCCCCCAATTCCACGAGCCCGCCCGGAATCGACCATTTGCCCATCGAAGGGCTATGGCCTCTTTTGACCAGCAGTACCAGGTCGTCCCGGAAAATTATCGCTCCGACGCCCGTCAGCGGCATGTCGGGATAGCGTCTGTCCATCTTTCCTGTCTCCGGTTTTGAAAATCGTAAAATCAGGGCCGGCACAGCCGGCAGGGGCTGAACCCCTCCCCCAGCGCTTCCCACCGGTCGGCAAACCGCACCTTCCTGCGCATGGAAGGTGCATTCCGGGAGGCGGAACACTCGGGCCGGTGGAACACCCAAGTCAACCTGTTGCCGAAGTAAATTTCCGCGGGCTGCACTGAACAATATCCCCATACTCCCCGCCGATACCGGATGGCCTCCCGCTGGGCTTCCAGAAACTCGGGCATCATCGAGAACCCCATAGGTGTTCTGTACACCCAGGCATATCCTCTTCTCACCAGTTCGAGATTGACGCACACTCCGTCGGCGGTAAAAACGTAGGCAAGCAGCCTCCCGTGGTTGTCTTTCTGCTCGCGGTCATAGCGCAGGAATACCCTCTTCCCGTAGACCATCTGCGCATTGGCCATTCCCGCTTCTTCACCATAGCACTCGAGCCCCTGCTCCGGATGCTCCACTTCCGGGGCATCAATGCCAAGGTAGCGCACCCTCTCGCCCGTTTCCAGGCGGATGGTG
>JAEZXS010000120.1 GCA_023442755.1 Pseudomonadota bacterium
GCGTAAATCTGGTGGGAATCATGACCCACGCGGGACACGTGTATGGCGCGGGAAGCCGGCAGGAGGTCGAGGAGATCGGGTTGAGAGAAGGCTCGGTGATGGCCGGCATTGCATCCGTTCTCAGGGAAAGCGGCATTGCCGTCAGTGAGGTGAGCGTCGGGGCTACTCCGACCGTCCGATTTTCCGGCACCGTCAAGGGCGTTACCGAAATACGGCGGGGAACTACGTTTTCAACGACATGACCCAGGTTGCCCTGGGCACTGTCGATATACGGCAATGCGCCCTGACCGTGCTGAGTTCGGTAATAAGCAAACCGGCAGCCGAAAGGGTCGTCATCGATGCCGGGAGCAAGACATTTGCGCTCGATAAAGGCACTCACGGTAGTGACAGGGTCAGCGGACACGGCTGCATCCTCGGCAAGACCGCCGACCTGGCAAGGCTTTCCGAAGAGCACGGCATCATCGTGCACCATGGTGAATCTTTCGCCCTGGGCGAAAAGTTGCGGATAATTCCCAATCACGCCTGTCCCGTAATAAATCTGTTCGATTTCGTTTACCTTGTGGATGGCGACAGCGTGATCGGGAAGCTGGATGTCAGCGGCAGGGGCAAGGTCCTTTAGGCGCTGAAAGATTTGCAAGTTGGAAAGTTCAGGAAAGTCGCAGTATGCGTCATTCCGGCGGAAGCGACTGTGTCATAATCCAAACAACGAGAAACAATGCAAGCAAAAGTGGGGATAAAGCCTGGTTCCCGGCCTTCGCCGGGATGACCTCGTTGTTATTTGCTGGTTTTTTGACTACGAGAGTGGGGAGTTCCAAAACCTCCATTGATTGTGACACAGTCTCGGAAGCCGGAATCCATTGTCCTTTTGCAAGTTGAAGGGGAAGACGCTGGACCCCTCACGCGAGTCGCGTGACTTCGCCGGGTGACGAATTTGGCTGATTTTCGGTCCGAAGTGGGAACCCCATTAGTTTTTCCGCATCCTGTCAGGCGCTGAAGGATTTGCTCCGGTCTCAAAGATTCCACCCCTTCAGCTTATCCAGCGTGGGATAACTGGTAAGGTCGTGCTGAATCGGCGTAATGGAGATGTAGCCCGCAGCCAGGGCCGAGGAGTCGGCATCGGGGTTGTCGTCCGACTCGATCGCCGAGTTGCAGAGCCAGTAATAGGTATGGTTTCGCGGGTCCATCCTGCGGTCGTATTTTTCGAGGCACTTCATGCTGCCCTGGTGCGTTATGCGCACCCCGCGCAACTTGTCGGCCGGCAGGTTCGGGACGTTGACGTTCAGCGAAATGCCGGGCGGCAGCCCTTCCTTTTCCACCAGGGCCGCCAGTTTCGGAATGAACTTGGCGGCCGGCCCGAAGTCGGTCGGCCCGAAGGAATCGATGGAGACGGCGATGGAGGGAATTCCGAGCACCGCCGCTTCGGTCGCAGCCGAAACGGTGCCGGAATAAATGACGTTCACTCCTACATTAGCACCCTGGTTGATCCCGGAGACCACCAGTTGCGGGCGCACCTCAAGGAGTTCGTTCACCGCTATTTTCACGCAGTCGGCGGGGGTACCTGTCAGCGCGTACCCAAAAAACCCGCCGTTCCGGTTGACCGTGTTCACACGCAGCGGATTGAGCCAGGTGATGGCATGCCCTACCGCGCTCTGCTCGGTTTCGGGCGCCACCACCGTGACTTCGTGTTCTTCGGCAAGGGCCAGGTAAAGGGTCTCTATGCCTTTGGCAAAAATCCCATCGTCATTGGTCAGCAGAATCCTCATATTCCTCTATATCCACTTCCATCTTTCTGGCAGATCTGGCAGCCTCGATTCCGAGAGCGAGGGCCTTCTTATTGAATTCTTCCGTTCCGGCGGGAATTCTGTTCAAAACCGCCGCTTCCAGGCTTGTGAGCGACACCACTCCGGACAGGGCTGCCAATGCGCCGAGTGCGACTAGGTTGGCTCCGATCTCCTTGCCCAGCTTCTCCCGCGCGATCTGCGTAAACGGTATGGCGATAGCGCAGGTGGTGGGAAGCTGTTTGACGAAGGTCGAGTCCACAATGAGTGTGCCCTTGTGTTTCAGGTCGAAAAAGTATGAATCGCAGGATTTCTGGTTCATCGCCAGCAGGAGGTCGGGCTTTATGGCCTTGGGATAATCGATCATCTCATCGCTTATGACAACCTCGGCCTTGCTCGCTCCGCCCCGCGCCTCCGGGCCGTAGCTTTGTGTCTGGCAGACAAACTTTCCGTCGTATATTCCAGCAGCCTCCGCCAGGATGATCCCGGCAAATATCAGCCCCTGGCCCCCCGATCCGCTCAAGCGAATTTCTATTCTTTCCATCCGGAGCATCTCCCGATCGAAGAAATTCATAAATAAATAAAACGTTACCTGGCTCCGGACAACCTGGCCCTGGCCGCCTCACGAACTTTGTTGTATTCCTGCGTATAAACGGGCAGGTCCCTGTCCGCCAGGACCCCGATCGTAAACTTGCCTTTGAGTTCCTCTTCGGACATGCTCTTCGCCTTTTCCACCCGAACGGCGTCTTCCTTCTGCCTCATCAGCATTTCCACCGCGCCGCCCATCCGGTTTCGCCGCCCGAACTGGGTGTGGCAGTGGCTGATCACTTCGACTACGGAAAACCCGCGCTTGAGAATCGCCTTTTCGATCAGGTCGTCGAGCATCGCCGCATGATAGACGGTTCCACGCGATACCATGCCCGCCCCGGCCATGACGGCCAGTTCGGCAATCGAGAAGCTGTGTTCGATGTTGCCGTAAAGCGAGGTCGTCGCCATGGCCCCGTAGGGGGTGGTCGGCGAGTACTGCCCGCCTGTCATGCCGTAAATATTGTTGTTCACGACTATGGCGGTAAGGTTCAGGTTTCGGCGGGCGGCATGGATGAAGTGATTGCCGCCGATGGCCGTCGCATCCCCATCGCCCATGATGACGATGACGTTCAGCTTGGGATTACCCAGTTTGACCCCGGTAGCGAAGGTGAGCGCGCGCCCGTGAGTCGTGTGCAGGGTATTGAAATCCACGTAGACGGAAATCCGCCCCGAACACCCGATCCCGGAGACGATCACGATCTCGTCTTTTTGCAGCCCGGTCCGGTCGATGGCCCGGATAAGAGAGCCGAGCAGGATGCCGTTGCCGCATCCGGCGCACCAGACATGCGGGAATTTCTTGTCATGTCGCAGGTATTTATGAATAAGCTTGGTAGTTTCGGCCATTTTTCCCCTCGATTTTCCGGGCTAGAGTTTGAGCAGCCGTTGGAGAATTTCATTCGGGGTTATGAGGTTCCCGTCGATACGGTTCAAGGTCTCGACCCGGATCATCCCCTGGTTTACGCGCTTTATCTCGCGCGACATCTGCCCCATGTTCAGTTCGGGAACGAGCACCGCGCGCATGCGTCGCAGCAGGGGCTCGATCGCCTGCCGGGGAAAGGGCCAGAGCGTCACGAGCTGTACCAGCCCGGCCTTGATGCCCCGCTGCCTGGCTTCCCTCACCGCGCGGCGGGCGGAACGCGACACCGATCCGTAGGCTATCACGAGCACGTCGGCATCTTCGGTCAGTTCCTCGTCCACTTGCTGGATGTCGAAAAAGTGCTGATTTATTTTCCGGAACAGGCGGTTCGAGAAAGCGACTATCTCATCGGGCCGCTGGGTGGGAAACCCGCGCACGTCGTGAACGAGTCCCGTTACATGAAACCGGTAGCCGTCGCCGAAAGCACTCATGGGCGGAACGCCGCGGCTATTGTCCTCGTACGGGATATACCAGTCTGGCGGCATGTTGGGACGAATGCGGTCGATTACTTCCAGTTCGCCCGGATGAGGGAGATATATTTTTTCCCGGGTATGCGAGACGACCTCGTCGGCCAGCAGGATAACCGGAGTGCGGTATTTTTCGGAAAGATTGAAGGCCCTTACGGTTAGGCTGAAACAGTCCTGGGTGGTCGAAGCGGCAAGTACGATGATCGGGTGATCGCCATGGGTGCCCCACCGCGCCTGCATCACGTCTCCCTGGCTGACGTTGGTGGGCAGGCCGGTGCTCGGCCCTCCCCGCATCACGTTCACTATGACGCACGGCACTTCCGCAACGCAGGCAAAACCGAGGTTTTCCTGCATGAGGGAGAAACCGGGCCCACTCGTTGCCGTCATCGATTTCACGCCCGAAAGCGAAGCCCCGATCACCGCGCCCAGGCTGGCGATTTCATCCTCCATCTGGATGAAGGTGCCGTCGACTGCCGGCAGCCGGTATGACATGACCTCGCTTATTTCAGTGGCAGGAGTAATGGGATAGCCGGCAAAGAATCGGCAGCCGGCCGCGAGCGCCCCCTCAACGATGGCCTCGTTTCCCTGAAGAAGAAGTTGACGTCCCAGAGGTCTTTTTGCTGTCAAGCTAGGATCCCCTTTTTTGGTCAATAATCTTTGAAGGATAAATCAGCGGGAGCTGCCTTTCATACGGCCTGTTCCCGGGCCTTTGCATCGCCCTTTTCCCGGACACTGATCGCAAAATCCGGGCAGTGCAGTTCGCACCATCCACACCCCGTACATCGGCTCTCATCCGACACTCTGGGGGAGTTGTCTTCGTCGAGACGAATGCACTCTCTGGGGCAGAAGGCGGCACAGATGCCGCAGGACTTGCACCATCCCCTGAAAATATCGATTTCGAATTTCCTCCCTTTTCCCTGCGCTTTGCCTTCCGCTGTCTTTCCGGTGGATTGCACCTCTTTGCCGGTTCCCTGCTCTGCTGCCGATTTTTCCGTATCCTGATTTTGTTCCATAAAGGCCCTCTAATGGTTTTGGTCATCAGCTCTATATATTAATCGAAATTTGCGTGTTTGGATATAAAGCTCAAAACAGGATGCACTCTTTATTTTTGTAATTTCATTTTCACCCGATCTGGTAGAAAATGCTGATGATGATGTTTGAAGGCGGGGGCTACCGATAATGGCGCGCTACATTCTTGCATGGGTTCCAATGCTGTTTATTGCAATAGCCAACGGGGCGCTCCGCGATTTTACGTATGGAAAGCGCATGTCCGAATTGAGGGCGCACCAGTTTTCCACCCTCACCGCCCTGTTGCTTCTGGGGGTCTATATTTTTGCCCTGGCCGGCATTTGGGAAATCCGGTGCCTCGGGCAGGCAGTTTCTATAGGTCTTATCTGGCTTGGACTGACAGCCGGTTTCGAATTTGGCTTCGGTCGTTACGCGATGGGAAATTCGTGGAAAAAGCTGCTCCATGACTGGGACGTATCTGCCGGCCGCGTATGGGTTCTGGTGCTAATCTGGGTGGCAACGGCGCCGTCGTTGTTCTACGCAGTGAGGCATTGATGCGAACAGTCCTTTTTAGCATTCTCGGGCTTCCCGATACCTGTATTTTCTCAAAAGGGGTCTCTGATGAAAACGGCACGAAAACTTCTTGCAATCGCCGGCGCAAGCCTGGCGCTTTCCGCCTGCACCACCGCCCTCCAACTCAGGCCGCTTGACTCCGGCGAAACCAGGCTGACCAAGATGCAAATGCCCGAGGTAGTCCGGGAAGACATTCCCTACGACATCGTTCTGGACATCACCTCGGACGGAAAGCCCGAAATCCGGAAAATCTGTTTCCGGTGGATGGCCGAACCCATTTCCACCGGTTCTCCTTCCCTCTATTCATACGCAACGTCGCCGGGCAACACGACGGGACCCACAACCGCGACCTGGGCAACCCCGGAAGTAGCCGCCATATCGGATTATTTCTGCATTTCCGGCGAAGATATCAAAACAAACGTACCGGGAAAGCTGATCGTGAGAATCCGGCCGGCCAATCTGAAGCTCAACTACAACAAGCTGGAAGGGCAGGCCGAATACATGACAGAAGGCAGGGTAAGGACCACGAACAAGGTAAGCACGCATATCATGGTCGACCAATAAAGCCGGCCGGGAATGAAAAACCGGGCGTGCCCTCTCAGGGCACGTCCCCCTCCTCCCACGCAATCGTCCTCAATCCTTTGATTTCATTTCGCAGCCGGCTCACGATTTCGCCGAAAGGCGCCCCTTTCCTGCAGGTAACCCGCAGCTTGTACTGGACGACCTCGGAAGTCAGGTCGAGCCGGTAGTTCACGAAGCTGATTTCGAGGAACCTGGCGTATTCGGCCAGTATTGCCCTGATTCGCCGGAGCGGCTTTTCATTCATGGAACAGGTGATGCAGAGGACCGTCCCCACATCGTGGGAGAGGATGAGCTTCGCAAAGCGCAAATTGTACAAAATAACCAGGCTGATGCTCGTGGCGAACACGGCGGGCAGAACGTACCCGGCCCCGATCGACAACCCTACGCCGGTGTTGAGCCACAGGCTCGCCGCCGTGGTAAGGCCCCGCACGGAACCTTTCCCCTTCAGTATCGCCCCGCCGCCGAGAAAACCCATGCCCGCCACGGCATAAGAGGCGATGCGTCCGGGGTCGATCCGCAGATTGGATGTCGCGTCCAGCGCCTGGAACATTTCCGGAAGATGGAGGGAAAGCATCATCAGGAGGCATGAACCCGTGCTTACCAGCAGATTGGTCCGCAGTCCGGCAGCCTGTCCGTGCGTTTCGCGCTCGAAACCGACCGCACCCCCCAAGAGGGCCGCCAGTAACAGTTTTGCCATCCAGATGAGACATTGGTGCCAGTCGAAGTACATCTCGTCATGCTCTTTCTTTGAATTAATGTGTGAAAACCGGCCCCGATTTGACTGCGATTATACCTGCACAATTCGCCTGTTCAAAGCGGATTTACAGTCCATTTTCCAAGGAAATCGGTAAAGAGAGTCAAATAGGAAAGTTTTTATCGGGGAAAATGTAATGTGAAGCAATGCACGATGACCAATATATTTAGTTGACGGTGCCGGTCCGGATCAAATACGCGGCCCGAGGGCGCATCGGCCATGAAGCCCGGATTTCCGTCCCCAGCCCGAAACCGGACCGGATCGCAAAGCTGCCGCCCGACAGTTCGACACGCTCCTTCATACTGGTGAGCCCCAGCCCCCGCATTCCGTCTTCCCGGGCAAGAGCGGAGTTCAGGTCGAACCCGGCGCCGTTGTCTTCCATGATGAGTTCCAGCACATGCTCGTCCCTGAGAAGAGAAAGCGTCACCCTGTCCGCTTCGCTGTGTTTGCTGATGTTATGGAAGCATTCCTGTACAACCCGGAAAATAACCGTCTTGAGTTCCTCGGGTATATCGTCCTCCTCCACGTCGATCCTTTTTTCTATCAGCAAATTCGGACAAATAGCACCGAACTGCCTGCAGGTCCAATCCAGCGTGGCAATCAACCCAAGGTCGTCCAGCACGGTGGGACGAAGGTCCATGATTATGCTCCGGACTTCGTCTATTGCGAGCCGGGTCAAGTATATCGGCGTTTCCAGAACAGCAGGGTCCACCTTGTTCAGCACGAGCCGATGCCGGGCTGTTTCCAGGCCGACCTTGATCGCGGTAAGGGATGAGGCAAGACTGTCGTGGAGTTCTCCCGCCAGTCTTTTCCGCTCCTCCTCCTGGGCGCTCAACAACCGGGACGACAGAAAGCGCAGTTCGCTTTCGGACTGCCTCAATGCTTCCTCCGAAAGCTTTCTGCCCGTTATGTCCCGCGCCAACCCGGTTATCAGGTGGATTTCGTCCCGATCGTCCCGGATCGGAAAGGCCCTGTTTCGAATCCACCTAACCGAGCCATCAGGCTCGACTATCCGATATTCTTCGTCGAATACCGTCTGTTCGCCGGAAAGGTTTCTCACCTTACCCAGTATACGCTCCCGGTCTTCGGGGTGGATACTGTCGAAAAACGACAGTGGATTGTCGTAAAGGCTTTGCCTGCTGCGGCCCCACATCCTTTCATAACTCGGATTGACATAGAGCATTTTTTCGAAATCGGGCGTTCCGGTCCAGAATACATCGTGGATGGATTCGGCCATGAGCCGGAATTTCCTTTCGCTCTCCTTCAGGTTGATTTCCGTCATCTTCTTTTCGGAAACATCGTCGATGATGCACAGAGCACCCCAGAACTCGCCGTCCTCCGACTGGATCGAACCAAGGTAGGCCTGGATGGACAACAGCTTGTCCCCCGCTTCGGTGAAATAGTCCCCCTCGTAGGCACAAAAACCGGTCGTCAGGGCCGAACACACAGCGCTACGCATCTCTTCGTTTCGCAAATCTTCCAGCAAATTGAACCCGATGACCTCTTCCCGCGTTGTTCCGAACATCTCGGGAAGTCTCTTGTTGCAGTCGATTATCGTGCCGTTTTCATCGAAATGGATCACTCCGAGAGGAGAATACTCGAACAGCAGCTGATATCTCTGCTCGCTTTTGAGCAAAGTCAGTTGGGCGGTTTTCAGCTCCGTCAGGTCCTCGTACGTGACGAACTGCAGCCCGTCTTCCATGACCGCGGGCCGAAACAGTACGTCTCGCATCTTACCGCTCTTGCACCGAATGCTGAATAACCGCGGCGCAATCTGGCGTCCGGCGGGCTCCGAGAGATCGGCACGCCGGCATGCCAGGGCCTGGCGCCTGAGTTCATGGTCCGGAAACGCTTTCAGGAACCATTCCCTCCTGGTGGGGATATCGTCAAGCGTATAGCCGAAAAGCTGTGTGAACTTCTTGTTGAGGTACAGGTATTTCCCGTTAGCATCGACGATGGAAATGGGAAATGGAGAAAGTTCAACGGCTTGCCGGAAACGCTCCTCCGCACGCTTCAGCTCCGAAATATCGATCATGACCCCGACTATTCCCGCCGGAACCCCCGAAATGTCCAGAAATGTGGATTTGGAGAAAAGCACATCGTGCACCTTGCCATCGGCAAAGCTCAGCGGCGTCTCGAACACCTGGACCCCGCCGGAGCTTTCGAACAGGGCCCTGTCCATGGAATCGAATATTGCAGCCGCTTTTTCGGGCGCTACATCAAAGACGGATTTGCCGATAATGTCTTCCCTTCTGCGGCCGAAACACGCCTCGAAAGCACTGTTACACCCCAGGTACACGCCTTTTTCATCCTTGTAGAATATCGGGGCCGGGATCGTGTCTATCAAGACCTGGAGAAACTTGAGCGCATTCTGCAATTCGCGCTCTATTTGCTTCCGCTCGGTGATATCCCGTACGATGCCGCACAAACCGGCTATTTCCCCGGCATGGTCGCGAACGGGTACCTTGATGACATGGAACGTCCTGGACTCGCCGCGAACCGGCCTGGTGTTTTCCTTTTCTATGATCTTACCCGCAAAAACGCGCTTATCGTACTCTTCGATGATCCTTCCCGCCTCTTCTCCATAGACCTCCCGAGCCGACTTGCCGATAAGCTCCGAGGCGGGCAGGCCGAAAAGCCTCGCCATAGCCGGGTTGACGAGGCGGTATTTGAACGAGCAGTCCTTTAAGTAGATGCAGTCCTGCGCGGAATCGAAAATCGTCTGGAAACGCTCTTCGCTGGCCCGGAGTCTCTGCTCCGCTTTCCTGCGCTGCGATATGTCCCTTATCGATTGGATTGCCCCCGTGACATTGCCTTCCTGATCGAAGAGCAGAGATGTCGCGCTCCACAGGTAAGCGCCCTTGTTGCCGTACAGCTTGGGAACAAACGCCTCCCCGAGGATGGAGTGATCCCTTCGCTCGACGACGGAATAATGCTTCTCGTCTCCCGTGCCGGGCTCCATCAGCATGTCTATCAGTATCGGCCGCTTCACCCCATAAAACGGGACCGCATAGGCGTGGTCGCCCTTCCCCAGCACCTCGTCCTTTCCCACCCCGGTCATCTCTTCGATGGCCCGGTTCCATGCGATTATCCTTTTCCTGCGATCGATGACAAAGGTGGCATCGGGCAGGAAATCGATAATATCCATGAGCCTGCGATTGGTTTTCTCGAGCGCCTGGTTGGCCCGCTTTCGTTCGCTCATCTCGAGCTGGAGCAACTGGTTGGTCTTTCGCAGCTCCGAAGTCTGCTCCGCAACGGATATCTCAAGGTGCTGCCGGTACCTGTCCAGTTCCTCTGCAGCCGCTTTCGCCCCGGTAATATCCTCCATGAGCACCAGGAGGTGCCTTGAACCGTCATCGGGTTCCAGAATCGAGGTGGTAATGCACAGGGTCCTCTTTTCTCCGTCCGCCCGGATGATTTCCCATTCCCGCCCGACAAGGTTCCGCCCCGCCATCGCGGCCCTGATCCGCGCGATTGTCCTGTGCCGCCAGGCCGGTTCCGGGCAGAAGCACATGAACATTCCCAGATCGTTAATTTCCTCCATGCTGTAGCCGGTAATGTCGACCATCCGCTCGTTCCAGATCGTAAACTCCAGGAAGGGGAAGTGATCGAGTTCGTGGCAGACGCAGAGTCCCTCGCCGAGGTTCCTGATCACCGTCTCCCGGAAGGAAACCTCGCGGCGCAGGGCTTCCTCCGCCTGCCTGCACTCCGAGATGTCCTCGAAAATGCCGACGGCGCCAAGCAGTGTGCCGTCCTCGGCTTTGATTCTCCGATAACAGGCCCGCACAGGCGTCAGCTTGTTGCCGGTGACGGAGAGATAGTCGCCTTCGAAGCGGCCCGGAACCCCCGACAGAGCCGACAGGGCCGCAGACCGCATCTTCTCATCCCGGATTCCCGTAAACACGTTGAACCCCAGCACACTGTCCCTGCGGGCTCCCATAATTTCAAGAAAATGTCCGTTGCATTCGGTGACGGTTCCGTTTCTGTCGAAGTGGATGATCCCGAGCGGCGCGGTATTGAAGATCATCCTGTATAGCTCTCCGCTTTCCACGAGGTCCCGGTGAGTCCGTTCATCCATCGGTTTCTCTTCCATATCGGAGGCACTGAGCCCGCTGGAGGGAACGATTGACGTCAAGCAGGCTGCTGCAAATCAGGATCGCGTACTTTGTGAATTGAAGCGATAATCCGGCAGGAAAATGCCGGCGCATTGCATCGCAATGCCGATTGAATATCAGACAATCCGGCAGGCATCAAGATAATTGAACACAAAATCCGGCTTTAACGAGAAATATTTCACTATCTGGCAGGCGAACTGCGTTGCGCTCCATCGGCGCCAGGCTGGAAAACAGGGCGGAAGCGTGGGACGGATGTTTCGCAGATATCATTGCGAAGGCTGCATCGGGTGGTGAAGCGGGCACAGTCAAATTTCAGCCGGTCATCGCGGCAGATGCGAATCCATCCGGATGGCGTCGGCGATCTCTGCGCCAAGGTCCGAGACAGCCTGACTCTCGGCGGCAACCAGGGTTTCATAGCTTCCGTCGGCAAGGGTCTTCTCGATGACAGTGTGCCTCGCCGTTATTTCCGTTCCACCCTTGAGAACGATCCACCTGGCCTCCAGAACGGCACGCCCGCCCGCTTCCCCTTCGAACCGCGCAACGTCGACCTTCGCCTGGTACTGAACGCCTGCGGACCGCTCCCAGGGATACATGGCCACCCGGTTCGTCCCGAGTTGAGAAGCGAGATCCTCCGCCAGAACCCTCGCGAAGTTCTGGTCCAGAGGTTCCGCCCAGCGGTTGAATTCATCCAGGTTCAGGGAATTCCGGCCCGGCCGGGTTACGATCTGGGAGCGGGTGAGGTATTCCGGTAATTTTACCGGCCCCACACCGACCACGATCTCGCCGGCGGAAGAAGCGGGCAAGGGCGGCCCCACGACAGGTTGCAGGATGTAGAATTTGGTCTTCTCGGAGGTACCGCATCCACCGATCGTCAATACGCATATCAGGATCAGGAATAGTTCAACAGGAAACCGCTTCGCGTATCGCATTATTTCGCTCCTCTTTTGCCCCGGATAAGCGACTCGGGTTGTCTTTCGAGTGAATCCGCCAGGGCCCGGAGCGACCGGGCGGCGGCCCCGAGGTCTTCGATTGCCTTTATCAGACCGTACCGAAGAGGAGAGCCCTCTTCCACCATGCTCTGCGCGTTGAGCAAAATCGGTGTAAGGTTCTGGTCGCTGTTTTTGGCCAGTTCGCGCAGGCTCTTTGCCGCTGCCTTTATGTCTCCGGCCATCGGCTCTACCTGGGCGTCGACGTGGCTCAGCAGTTTCTTTGCATGGCCGGTGGTTTCCTGAATCCCGTTCGAGACGGGCTTCACCTGCGCGTCGAGGTTTCGAGCCAGTTTATCGATCGCTTTCAAGGCACTGTTGAGGGCGACCCTGCTTTCGGCCAACTCGGGCGAATTAACGAAACGCTCGATCCCGTCGAGAGTCATCCTGAATTTCTGGACGATCTCTTCGAGCGGGATTTGCTCGATCGTCTGGGCAATCTGCTCTATCGGGGACTGCACGGTGGGCAGTTCGGGGTACTGGCTCTTGACTCCCGACAATCTGATTGGTTTGTCCGGCAGCATATCGAAGGCGACATAGAGCTGCCCCGTCAGAAAGCTCTGGGTCCCAAGCTGCGCTTTCAGACCTCTGCCGACAAGTTCCTGCACGAGCCTGACCTCGTCGATTTCTTCGGCTCGCCCCTTCTCTTCACCTACTTCGGTGACCCTGTCCGCCTCGATCTCTATGACAACAGGAATCTTGAACGAATAGTCCTTGGAATCGAAAACAAGGCTGATATCCACAACGGAACCAACCCGCACGCCTTTGAAATCGACCGGCGCCCCCACGCTGAGCCCCTTTACGGAACCGCTGAAAAAAAGGACATACTTCGTCTTGGTGCTCAGGAATTTCCCGCCGCCGAAAACAATGATCGCCCCCACGATCAACGCCAGTGCGCTGACGACAAAACCGCCTATCAGCTTGGTATTGGCCTGCATACTCATAGTGTTCCGCCAATCATCCCCGGTTCAGTGCATATGATATCAGTAAAAATTCGTCCCGGACATCCCCCGGATACCGTCCGGCGAACGCATCGGCACGGGTCAGGGAACGCACTCCCCCCCTGCCGTCGACCCGCCCCGGGTCAAAAATTCATGAATTTTCGGATTGCCGCTTTCCGCCAGCAGCTTCTTGGGATCGCCCTCGGCCAGCATCGTCCGCGCCTCAGCATCGAGGAACACCGAATTGTTCCCGATAGCAAAGATACTCGCCAGTTCATGGGTGACCACAACAATTGTCGCCCCCAGGCTGTCCCGCAACTCCAGGATGAGATCGTCCAGCCTCTTGGCGCTGATGGGGTCCAAACCTGCCGAAGGTTCGTCGAAAAAGAGAATGTCGGGATCGAGGGCCATCGCCCGCGCAAGGCCCGCCCGCTTCTTCATCCCCCCGCTTATCTCGGAAGGATAGAAATCCTCGAACCCCGCCAGGCCGACCAGGGCAAGCTTGAGCGACACGACCCGGCGAATCTCTTCGGAACTCAGGTTGCTGTACTCCTGCAACGGAAGCGCGACGTTTTCCGCCAGGGTCATCGAACTCCAGAGCGCGCCGCTCTGGTACAGGATGCCAAACCGCCGCATCATCCCGGCCCGCTCCTGAGGCGAAGAGCCCCAGAAGCTCTTTCCGCCGTAAAGAACATCGCCCACGGCCGGCTTGTGCAGCCCCACCAGGTGCCGCAGGAGCGTACTCTTACCACATCCGCTCCCTCCCATTATGATAAAGATGTCGCCGCGATTGATCGAAAAATTCAGATCGCGCTGAATTACGAAATCCCCATAGGCCATGGTGAGGTTTCTTACTTCGATATGAGCAGGTGTTTCAGCCATGAGCTAGTTCCGTTTACCGGGACGGCGCCGGTTTACCGGCTAAATGCCGAGTACGTTACAGACCACCGTGATTATGGCGGTTGCCACGATGATGCTCACTATTCCGGTCACCACGGCCGAAGTGGTGGCCGCTCCAACCGCCTGGGAACTCCTGCCGCACTGAATCCCGCGAAGGCATCCGGCAAGAGCGACAAGGACCCCGAACACGGCGCTGTGGAAAAGTCCGACCCAGAAATGGGTCAACGCGACCGTCTCGCGGGTCATGTTGATATATTCCCAAACGTTCAGGTCCAGCATCGTCACCCCGACCAGCAGGCCGCCCAGCATACCCATGAGGTCGGCGTACACGCAGAGAAAAGGCATCATGAAAGTGAGCGCGAGCACACGCGGCATGACAAGAAACTCCATCGGGGAAACCCCGAGGGTTTTCAGGGCGTCTATTTCCTCGTTCACCTGCATGGTGCCCAGTTGCGCGGCAAAGGCAGCCCCGGTGCGGCCGGCCATTATTATCCCGACCATGATGGCACCCATCACGCGTGTCATCGATATGCCGACCAGGCTGGCCACATAGATTTGAGCGCCGAAGAGCACGAGCTGTACAGCCCCCGTAAAGGCAAGTATGAGCCCGACTAGGGCGCTTATGAGAGACACGATGGGGACTGCCTGGATACCGCATTCCTGGATAAAGAACATCAGGTCGGAACGGCGAAAACGCGCCTTTCCGATCAGAATCTTCGACAGTGCGACAGTCGCTTCGCCCAGGAAATCGAGCATCTCGCCGGTCGAGTGCACCAGCGCAAGCGTCTGCGCGCCGATTCGCGAAAGCAGCGGCGCCCGCCCTGCGGACTTGTGAGCGTCTTTCTTTTCCGGAACGGAGAATGCCAGCCTGAGCATCCGCACCACACCCGGCGGCAGCCCCCGATCATCGAACTGGATGCCCTTCTCGGAACAATATCGGAAGAAGGTCGTCAGGAACACCAGCAGCCCGGAATCCCAATCAGTGATCTTTTCGGCATCGAAGACGACACGCCCGGCCTCCGGGTTCGACTGAAGCGCCGTCAGGGATTCGTCCGCCGGAGGGATTCCGCACGCAAAAGTCCAGCATCCTGACAGGGTTATCAGGATGGTGTCCCGTGAAGGGCTGGTTATGGAAATGTCTGGCTGCATACAAAATCTATCCGCTTCGGTGAATTCCTCGGTTGACGGCCGGCAGGGACGACATCTTACACAGATTGGCGGAAATTTCCAATCCCGATTGATTTTCAGGAGTTTTCAGGGACGTATGTCGATCGTCGGATACAAGCCCTTTAACATGCCCTCCAGATAGGGCTGGATAGTGTTGAAGGAAATATGCCGCACCTTTTGGGCATGCCCCTGGTTTCGGGTCCCGTCGAAATAAGCCCCGTTGGCCTCCAGAATATGCTCGATACGTGTTTTGAATGCATCCACAAACTCGGCCCCGCTTCCCTTGAAGCTCATCTCACCCACTTCGATCCTGCCTTCGACGCCGGCCAGCTTTTCGAGTGGCAGGCTGTGCCGCACGAGATCCTCCCGGTTCCTGATATGTCCCCAGACGAACTGTTCCCCGGCTATTTCCAGGGGCTCTTCCAGGTCGACGATCGTATGCGGCATGACGATGCTGCCGGCCCCAACCGTCAACGGGCACTCCTCGCTGCCGCGGAGAAAAGAGTTGAAGCCCACGAACACTTTCTCTCCAAGATGGGCATGGAGCACTTTTGCCCCGTGCGCGGCGATATTCCGACCATCGAAAGTGGAACCGATAACGAAGCAGTTCTCCTGGGCATTGGAGCCCGCGCCGAGCCTCGCGTTTGAAAGGTATGCCCTCTGCGCCACCAGCACGTTCTCCCCTATCCCGGTATCCCCCTGAACGACGGCATACCGGCTGACCCAGGCCCCGGTCGGAACCGGAATGGGAAATCCCGACTGAACCATCTCGAACACCTTCTCGAAATCGGTTTTGCGCTGTTCGACAAAATCCATGAAGATGCCGAAAGGCTCCTTGCCCGGCATCAGGTGGATGTACCTGTCCAGCACCTCCCGTGGGAAGCGATAGCTGAAACTGAAGGAATCCCCCGAAGCGATCCAGATTTGTCCGGGAAGCACCAGCTGGTGCGACAGTTCTCCCGCCTGCACGTATGCATACCTTCCTATGACGCAGTCGTGCAGCCGGGTAAGATCGGCCGTCGCAAACGGACCGAGAAAGCTGCCTTCGACGGGGGAGCCGTGAATGTTGGCGTAATGCATGGAGGCCGTATTGGTGATGAAGAACTCCTCCGGGCTCTCGGGGTCGTGCGAGTGGTTATGAACCAGGTTTTTGATCAGGTAGCTGTCTTTTATGCGGATGACTTCGTCATCGTGCAGGGGTATCTGCAGGTTGTCATGACTGAAAATGTCGCCCCGTGCCTTCAATTCGTCCCCGCGTACATCGCTTTTATACAGCACGGAATGATCTACGGTGCATTTCCCCAGGAAATAGCTTCCCGCAATGCTGGAATGATTGAAATGGAAGTGAATCGGATGATGCATTGTCAGGCCGTAAAAAGCATAGAACCGGACGAATTTATCGGGCGCGATGAGGTGGCGCAGATAGGGTCCGACGTCGAAGGCCGGCTTTCTCAGGTTTACGTTAACGCGGTCAATGATCCGATCTATGAGTTTTTCCAGGTGCTTCATGCACAAGACTCCCCGATAACCACGCAACATCATATTGGTGGAGGTCATGGTTTTTTCGGGTCAGGTGCTTATTCAGGTTCAGTAGGACAGAGAGCGCCTGTCGAGCAGTTCGATGGGTTCCTGAGGGCGATCCAGGCGGATCGTGCCCTTCACATACCTGATCCACTTCCAATCGTCGGACTGCAGCTTATCCAGAGCTTTGAAGAGGTCGGAAATTTTGAAGAAGACGACAAGCGACCCGGGATATATGACGTTGATATTCTTCTCGATCTTGCTCTGATCGACATTGTAGACCGTTACCACGCTTTCGATAAATTTGAGAAGTTTGCCCACGCTGCTGCTCCGTCCGTTCGGCAGTTTCCGGTCGGCATTTTTCGGCAGGATCACCTGGCGGCGCGCCAGATACTCCTGGAGAATAGCATAGTGGATCTTCCAGACGTTGTCGGCAGGGCGCACGATACGCACGGCATAATAGGGGCTGTCCGCTCCGCCGGCCTGTGCCGCAGCCCCCGGAGCGCCCTCGCCGCGCTGTCCGCGCATGTCGGATTGGATGCCGTCGATGGTCAGGGTCTTTCCGCCGAGTTCGAACGGTTCGTCTTTGAGGAGCACATGATCGACGCTGTTGGAAAGTCCGAAGGCCTCTTTGCGCTGTTCCTGGCTCGTCTCTACGGGGACCTGCGGCAGAGCAGGAGACGGCGGAAGCTCCTGCTCCTCCGGTTTCGGTATTGCCCTGACGATGGGCGGATGAGCGGGAACCTGCGGCTCGGATGGTTCCGGGTCCGCCTGTGGCTTGATCACTTCCTGGAGCCATGTCGCCGTACCGCCGCTTTCATCGACCATTTTGCGCCAGAATTCTTTCGTATCGTCCTGCATAATCACGGCCAGACCGGCAACCAGCATAAGAGCAATCGTTACGGACGCAATATAGTACTTCTTCTTCGACATGAGCCGCCTCCGCTCTTTCACTCCAGGCGAAAGAGCCAAATACAGAACAGTAACGATATATACGGATCAGGAAATAAAGGTTTGCTGATTATACACGAAAATCAGACAAAAACGCATTCGCTTTCCGGCCTGGCCATTTCCACCGGCCTCTCTCTACTGCAATTCCCATTCTGAATGACCAATTCGGACACAAAAAGCTTTCCGCAGATTCCCACCCTCTGCATCGACCGGAAAACCTGGATCACCGTCATGGTATATTCCTTGCTTCAAATCATCACGGATCGAATTCGGCTCGTTGCACCCTGAGCCAGCGAAATACCTCTTTGGAGATTAGGCAAAATGAAGAAGAAAATACTTTTCGTAGGTGACGATCCGAAGCTGCTGGACAGGTTCAAGCGAATGCTCCGCGGCATGCGCAGAGAATGGGAATTGAAATTCACCGGAAGCGGTCCCGATGCGCTCGAGCTCCTCCGAAAGGAACAATCCCAGGTGCTGGTGACCGACACGCATACGTCAGGGATGGACGGACTCGAACTACTGAACCGGGTCAGGACCCTTTATCCGCACATCGTGCGCATCATTCTTTCCGGAGATGACGACTCGGTCCTGAAGTCCATAGGACCGGCCCATCAGTACCTTTCGAAATCCTGCGACGCCGACACGCTCAAATCCACGGTTTCCCGGGCATGCGCCATGCGTACTTTTCTGGAAGACGGCGCGCTCGTGGGCGTCATTTCCAGCATCGAGTCTCTGCCGAGCCTGCCGTCCCTGTATACGGAAGTGGTCGAGGAAGTAAACTCCCCCAGCGGTTCGCTCCGCAAGGTCGGGGAGATCATATCCAAGGACGTGGGCATGTCCGCCAAGATCCTGCAACTGGCGAACTCGACCGCATTCGGCCTCCCCGGACGCATAGCGAGTCCGGCCAAAGCCGTCCTTCTTCTCGGCCTGGAGACCATAAAGTCCCTTATTCTCTCCGTAAAAATCTTTTCCCAGTTCGACCAGGCTGCAGTGCCGGGCCTTTCCATAGCCAGCCTGTGGAATCACAGCATCGCGACGGCCATAATCGCCCGAAGCCTGGCCACACAGCACGACATGGAACAGAAAAAGATCGACGAGGCCTTTATGGCCGGCCTGCTCCATGATGTCGGAAAATTGATCCTGCTGGACAGGTTCCCACAAAAAGCCGAAGAAATCGCAATCTTGCAGAACTCGCGGGGCTATCGGCCATGGCGAGCCGAGCAGAAAATCATCGGCACGACACATGCCCAGGTGGGCGCGTATCTTATGGGTATCTGGGGACTTTCCGAGTCGATCGTCGAAGCGATTGCATACCACCATTGCCCCAGCCAATGCCCGAACACTGCTTTCAATATTTTGACAACCGTCCACCTTGCGAACGGGCTTGAACACGGTGAGAATGAAGGGGCCAACGCCTGTGACGAACGGCTGGACAATGAATATCTGACAAGGCTTGGAATCGGCACCCGCGTCGATGACTGGAGACTGGTTGCGGAAGATGCCCCGCAAAGAATGATCAACCGGAATATCTGAAGTGTTACAAAACCATCAAAAGGTATTCTTCCCGGCAGGTCTTCCTGCCGGGTAAATTGCAGGTTCCAGGAAGCTATTTAGCCACATCGAGCTTCATGTTGCAAACGGTGCATTTTGCATCTTTTGTAACACAGGGATTCTGTTTCACTTCCTTATGACAAATAGGACATTTGTTTGTCTGTGCCATTGAATTTCCTCCAAATCAATTTGGCCTATCATCGTTTACCTACAAGGTAAAAACAGACATTTGTCTGTCAATACGGTCACTTGGTATATCAAAGCGTGGAAAGGCTTTGAGATTTGGAAGAGAAGGCGCGAAGCAAAACACTTCTGCAAGGTAATCCAAAATCATTGGTGAGACTCGACAGCGGCAGACAGACACCGCGATGTCCATTGGCAGTTGCCCTTCTCCGCGAGCGAGCGGAAATTTCCAAAACCCGTTGAAATCATTGAAACACGTTGAAAAAGCCTAAGATGGTGGTTCGGAGCCGGTTTGCGGGTTCCCGGCCAAAACAGGGAGTTCACCGCGGGGACGCGGAAGGCGGGAAGCGTGAGCGGTTCGGCTTTCCTCTGCGCACTCCCATCCGGCGGTATCCGTCTTTGGTTACCCGGACTCGGTTATTCTTTTTCCAAAGATCCCCGGGCACTTCGCCCCTTATTCGAGGGGATTCCTGCCCGCGGATTGGACTCATATCAGGTGATTCTTTCATGTAGTGATATTTTTTTGATGGACATTTTTCGAGAGAGAGGATTTTTCTTAATCCCGGGCAGATCCTTTTCGACACGGTGGATTTGCGTCACCCACCACGCATCACCCGGTTTTCGGGTCCTGCTACGTCAAGTTCAGTACCGTAATCTCCGGCGGAACGTTGAGGCGAATGGGAGTGAAGGTGGTGCCGATGCCGCGGCTGACGTAGAGCCGGGAGTCATCGATCCGGAAAAGGCCCTCGGGGTAAGGCGTGCGCAAGTCAGCCAGGCTGAAGGAAAACCCGGGCAGCTTCAGTTTGATCTGGCCGCCGTGATAGTGGCCGGACAGGGTCAGAGGGATCCGGCGCGCGGCAGCCTGGGAAAAGACCTCCGGCCGATGTGAAAGAAGGATGGAGGGCACCGTTGCGTCCAGTCCGCGAAGAGCCGCTTTGAGGTCGGGTTCCCCAAAGACGAGGTCGTCGATGCCCGCGACGGCAAAGGAGCCCCGCTCGGTTTGAATCACCCGGTGCGAGTTGACCAGCAGGGGGATTTCACTGCGGCGGAAAACTTTTCGGACCTCGCCGATGGCGGTATACCAGTGTTCATGATTGCCCAGAACGGCAAACGTGCCGTAGCGGGCGCGCACACGAGCCATCTCTTCCAGGCATCCCGGAAGGAACTCCACGGAATTGGTGATGTAGTCTCCCGTCAGGACGAACAGGTCGGGCTGCAGGGCGTTAACGCGGTCGGCAAAGCGCCGCATTTCCTCACGATTCATGAAGATGCCGGCATGAATGTCGCTGAGCTGAACGACCCGGAGGGGATGCCCGAAGGAAAACGTAAGTTCCCGGATCTCATAAGCCCTGCCGGCATAGGCCACACCATACCCCGAGAGGATGACGGGAGCGGCGGCGAGTCCGCCGACCCCGAACTGGAGCAGGCGCCGGCGCCTCTTGTCTACGGGCGGAGGGGAAGCCTTCCGGGTGCGCACGCACCGGACGGCAGCCCGCACCAGCCCCG